>JANOTT010000036.1:0-51893 GCA_031416535.1 Novosphingobium sp.
TACACCCAGGCGCAGAAGGTCCGCACGCTGATCAGCCGCGACTTTGCGCAAGCCTTCGCCCTATGCGACGTGATCCTCGCCCCGACCGCGCCGACCGCTGCGTTCGGGCTCGGCGAAAAGAGCGACGATCCGCTGGCGATGTACCTCAACGACGTGTTCGCGGTGCCCGCCTCGCTGGCAGGGCTGCCCGCAATGTCGGTCCCCGCCGGACTCAATCGCGAAGGCCTGCCGCTCGGCCTCCAGATCATTGGCCGCCCGTTCGACGAACAGGGTGTGCTCAACGCCGGGCTGGCCATCGAGGCGCGCGCCGCGTTCAGCGCCAAGCCGGAGCGCTGGTGGTGAGCGACATTCACAACGAAGAGCCATCTGCTTTTGTCACCTCGACTCTTAATGCGATTTCGCTCGGGATAGCGGAAGCTGCGCAGGTCGGTATCTTCCGATTCGATATTCCATCAAAAATCGAGTTTGAAGTTGCCGTGACGGCGACAAAGGCAAAAGAAGGTGGTGGCGGCCTGAAGATTTCGGTTTTCAGCGCCGAAGGGAAGGCTCGTGCGGAAGATGATCGCGTAAGCCGAATTCGATTTGAAGTTGGTAGGGTCAATTCAGGGTCAGTCGGGCCTCTCAATACTACCGGCCTTCGCAAAGGAATCGTATGAGCGACTATCGCATCCACGGCACCACCGGCGAATGGGAGGTCGTGATCGGCCTTGAAGTCAATGAGTACTTCACAGTGCGACCCGAGCGGTGGTGCTGAGCGCAGCCGCACGGTTGCCGTGACCGCGCTAGGCGGCGGTGTGGACGCGGCGCCGACCGCTACGAGCTCGGCGTTTAACTCAGGCCACCGCTTCACCGCGCTCGATTCGCTGCGCGGGATCGCGGCGATGGGGGTGGTGTTGCACCACTTACCCGCCGCGAACGGGCTGGGCGGGCTGCCGCTGGCGCAGATGGGCGGCTTGTTCGTCGACTTTTTCTTCGTGCTGTCGGGGTTCGTGATCGCGTGCAGCTATGGCGACAAGCTCGCCGCAGGGTTTCCGCTGCGCAAGTTTGCGCTGCTGCGGCTGGGGCGGGTGGTGCCGGTGCACCTGCTGATGATCGCTCTGTTTTTGGCGATGGAACTGGCGACTTGGGCGCTGGGTTCGGGCGGGTTGAGCCTGCGCGCGCCGTTCACCGGCAGCCACTCGCTCGGGCACTTGTTCAGCGCCACTTTCCTGCTCGATGGCTTTGTGCCGCACCGGCTCAACTATTATAACGGGGTCAGCTGGAGCATTTCGGTCGAACTGTTTCTCTATGCGCTCGCCGCGCTGGTGTTCCGGATCGGCCGCAACGGACTGTGGTTGCTGTACGCGATCGGGCTGGGGGCATTGGCGCTGCATACCGCCTGGATTTCGTGGCCGGTGCTGACCACCGATCTGCAACGTGGGCTGACCGGGTTTGCAGCTGGGGTGGCTTGCTGGCAACTGTTCCGGCGGCGCGCCGGCGCGCGCCTGCCGATGCCGACCCTGCTCGAAGCGATATCGCTGTCCGGGCTGGTTCTGTTCGTGTGGCTTTCGGCCGCGCTGCGCCATCCCGAGCTGATTTTCCTGCCCGCCGCTGCCGTGGTCTGGGTCTTCGCGCACCAGGCAGGGGCGATCAGCCGCGCGCTGGGGCAGCGCGGCTGGGTCTGGCTCGGGGCCATTTCCTATAGTCTCTACATGACCCATGTAATGGTGCTGGGCCGGTCGGTCGACCTGCTGCTGGTGGCTTCGCGGCTGACCGGGCACCGGTTTGCCAGCTATGAATGGGTCGGAAAAGTACCGATCAAAGCGATCGAGTTGCCGCTGCTGCCCAGCTTGCTGATGCAATGCGCGATGATCGCACTGGCGCTGCTGGTGGCGCATTGGTGCTGGCGGCTGATCGAGGAACCGCTGCGGCAGTGGTCGCGGCGGCGCGCGGCAGAGCTTTGACCCCTTTTCACGGGCGGAATTGCGCCCTATCGGCTGACAGATGAGCAATTATCGCATCCACGGCGCCACGGGCGAATGGGAGGTCGTGATCGGCCTTGAAGTCCATGCGCAGATCACCTCGCAGTCCAAGCTGTTTTCGGGCGCGGCGACCGCGTTCGGGGCGCAGCCCAATTCGCAGGTTTCACTGGTCGATGCGGCGATGCCCGGAATGCTGCCGGTGCCCAACCGCGAATGCATCCGCCAGGCGGTGCGCACCGGGATGGCGCTGAACGCCAAGATCAATCCGTGGAGCCGGTTCGACCGCAAGAACTACTTCTACGCAGATCTGCCGCAGGGCTATCAGATCAGCCAGCTTTACCACCCGATCGTGGGCGAGGGTGAGATCGATGTCGTGCTGGACGATAAGAAACCCGAAACCAGCACCAAAACCATCGGGATCGAGCGCATCCACGTCGAGCAGGACGCGGGCAAGCTGATGCACGATCAGCACCCCACGATGTCCTACGTCGATCTCAACCGTTCGGGCGTGGCCTTGATGGAAATCGTCAGCCGCCCGGATATGCGCTCCCCCGCCGAGGCTGGGGCTTACCTGACCAAACTGCGCCAGATTCTGCGCTATGTCGGCTCGTGCGATGGCAACATGGATCATTGCTCGATGCGCGCCTACGTGAACGTTTAGGTGCGCAAGTTGGGCGATGAACTGGGCACCCGGACCGAGACCAAGAACGTCAATTCGGTGCGGTTCGTGATGGCGGTGGTCGAAGCCGAGGCCCGCCGCCAGGTTGATGTGATCGAAGACGGCGGGCGGATCGTGCAGGAAACCCGGCTTTACGACCCTGATCGCAACGAAACCCGCGCGATGCGCAGCAAGGAAGACGCGCACGATTATCGCTATTTCCCCGATCCCGACTTGCTCCCGCTCGAGCTTGATCAGGCGTTTCTGGATGAATGCGCGGGCAGTCTGCCCGAACTGCCCGACGCCAAACGCGCGCGCTATGAAGGTGCGCTGGGGCTGTCAGCCTACAACGCCCGCGTGCTGACCTCGGACGTCGAGGTCGCGCGCTGGTTCGAAGTGCTGGTGGCGGCAACGGCAGCCAACGCGGGCAAGGCCGAGGCCGAGGTGGCCAAGCAGGCGAGCAACTGGCTGACCAGCGAACTGTTCGGCGCGCTCAACAAGCTGGGCAAGGACCTGAGCACCTCGCCGGTCACGCCCGAGCGCGGCGCCGAACTGCTTGGGCTGGTCGCCAGCGGCGCGATCTCTGGCTCGGCCGCCAAGCAGGTGCTCGAACTGATGCTCGAAAGCGGCGAGGGTGCAGCGGCGATTGTGACGCGCGAAGGGCTGACCCAAACCAGCGACACTGGCGCGATCGAAGCCGCAGTCGATGCGGTGCTCGCCGCCAATGCCGACAAGGTTGCGCAGTACAAGGACGGCAAGGAAGCGCTGTTCGGTTTCTTCGTCGGCCAGACGATGAAAGCGATGCAGGGCAAAGGCAATCCGGGGCTGGTCAATCAGGTGATCAAGGCGAAGCTGGGCTAGGGTTGGCCTGAACGAGCGGCCTTTCGCCGAAGGAAGCCAACGAACCAAATTCGTCACCCTGAACTCGTTTCAGGGTCCATCGTGGCGCAAGCTCAGCCCTCGCCTGCTACCAAGCTGCCGCACCGCCGCGCGGTTTGCGGGGCTGGTCCGCGCGGTCGGCTTGATGGATGCCGAGACAAGTTCAGCATGACGATAGAGGGGTGTCGGAGTGCCAGGCCGGCCGACGCAAAGGGCGCCGGAGTTTCCTCCAGCGCCCCTCGCATTTCCAGCTTTGCGGCGAAAATCAGGCCTTGCGGGTGCCCGAAATCGGGAAAGTCCCAAACGCGCCGGCCTTGACCGAGCCGGTCAGCGCGTCGCCATCGATGGTGGCTTCGCCTTCGAGCGTCATCGGCATCGGCACGGTCATGTTCATCGACCAGGTCAGCGTGTTGCCATCGACTTTGCCGTTATCCATGCTCATCGAGCCCATCGCGCCGGCATTGGTGCCAGTGAAGGTATCGCCATCGACCGTAATGGTCATATCGCTTTTCTGATCGCCCATCGGGGTCTTGGTGACGCATTCATAAGTACCGGCAACAGACATGACTCTCTCCTTACAGTCAGGTAAATAGCGTGCCTCACTCGCCCGTTGGCTGGCCCGAGTCAACCGGGCTGGCGATCTCGATTGGCAGGCCCAGTTTCCTGAGCTGCGGTTCGACCAGCTTGCGGTCGCCAACCACCACGAATACCAGCCCATCGGGGGTCAGGTGGGTGCCGGCCGCGCGGTTGATCGCGGCGGCGTCGATCGCGCGGTAGCGGGTGGGGAGCGTGGCGTAATAATCGTCGGGCCGCCCGAGCTGCTGGTTCGAGACAATCGCGCCGAGCACCTGTCCGTTGGTCTCGAACCGGTTGGGCAGGCCGCGCACATTGCCATCGGTCACCCGGCCAAGCTCGACCGGATCGACCCCGCGCGCGGCCGGAAAGGCGCGCATATCAGCCAGTATCAGCGCAATCGAATCGCCGGTACGGTCGGCCTGAACCGGCGCGGTGACCACCAGCGAGCGCGGACCCTGCGGGCTGCGCACGCCGCTGCGTACCCCGTAAGACCAGCCCTTGTCCTCGCGCAAGTCCATGTTGAGCCGCGACAGGAAGCCGTTGCCCAGCACCTCGTTGGCCAGTTCGAGCGCCTCCTGGTTCTGGTCGCGCCCGGTCAGCGGCAGCACGCGCCCCGCCACGATCACCGATTGCGGCGAACCGGGCCGGTCGATCAGCACAATGCGCGGGCGCGGTGCGGGGATCGCGGCATCGAGCGGCTTGATGGCACGCGGTCCGGCGGGCGTGCGCCAATCGCCGAAGCTTGCCTCGAGCATCGGTTTGAGTTGGTCCAGCGTGATATCGCCAACCACGGTGATGGTCAGGTTGTCGGGTCGCAGCCACTTGTCATGCGCGCCGCGCAGCACGGCCGGGGTCAGCGCCGCCACCGACCTGGCATCGCCCAGACCGTCGCCCGGCTGGCCGTAAGGGTGGTTTGGCCCGAACAGCAGCGGATTGATCGTGCGGCTGGCCAGCGCGCTCGGGCTGGCCATCGACTGCGCCAGCGCCGCCAGTTGCTGATCGCGCACCCGCGCCACATCGCCCTCGCGGTAGGCCGGGCGGCGCGCCACTTCAGCCAGCAAATCGAGCGAGGGCTGGAGGTTGGCGCTGAGCGCGGACAATTGCACAGCGGAACTGTCGAGGCCGGCCCCGGCTGTTAGCCGGGCGCCCAGCCGCTCCTGCTGCTCGGCAATCTGGGTGGCGGTCATGCTCGCGCTGCCTTCATCGAGCAGGCCCAGCATCAGCGTCTGGGTGCCGGGGCGATCCTGCGCGTCGGCGGCATAGCCCGCATCGAAGGTCAGGCTGACCAGTACGGTCGGCACCGCGGTACGCCGCGCCAGCACCACCGGAATTCCGTTCGACAACGTGGTGCGCGCGATTGCCGGGAAGGCCAGATCACCCACCGGGGCGACCGGCGGTGCAGTGCGTTTGGGACCGGTGGCCAACTTGGGCGCGGGCTGCTTGGCATCGGCGCGCGGCGGTTTGGACGTCGCTTCGTCGCCCCACCCGCCCAGTGCTTCACCCTTTTCGGTGCGCGCCCCGGGGCTGATGGTCAGCGCATAGACCGGGCGCGAAAGCCAGCGTTGCAGCGCGCTTTGCACCTCGGGGACGGTCAGGCTGGCGACCCGCGCCAGATCCTGTTTGTACTGCCCCGGATCGCCCGAATAGAGCAGCCCTTCTGCCAGCTGCGCGCCCTTACCCGAAAACCCGCCGACTTGTTCGAGGCTGTTGATCTGGGCCGATACGGCGCTGGTCGCGGCGCGTTGCAATTCGTCGGTGTTTGGGCCTTCGCTGACCAGCTTGGCGATATCCTGGTCGAGCGCCTGCTCCGCCACCGCCACCGCGACGCCGTCTTTCACGTCCATTTCGATCTGGATGAAGCTGACCTGTTCGAACTGCTGCACACTGGCCGAAACCGAGGTGGCCAGCTGGCGCCCGCGCACCAGATCGTTGTCGAGCCGCGACGCGGCGAGCCCGCCCAGCACCCGCATTCCCAGATCGAGCGCCGGGGCATCGGGATCGTTTTGTCCGGGGCCGGACCATACCCGGTAAACCTTGGTTTGCGGCACCTGGTCTTTCATTTCGCGGCGGACCGGGGCGGGCAGTGTCACTGGTCCGGCGGCGACTTTGCGCACTTCAGGCCCGCGTGGAATCTTGCCGAACCACTGTTCGACCATCGGCTGGGCGCTGGCCAGATCGACATCGCCGGATAGCACCAGCACCACGTTGTTGGGGGCATAGTTGCCGGTGAACCAGCCGCGCACATCGGCGATGCTGGCCGCGTTGAGATCTGCCATCGAACCGATGGTGGCGTGGCGATACGGATGGCCGACCGGGAACAGCCCTTCGCCGATCGCATATTCGGCCAGACCATAAGGTTCGTTGTCACCCTGGCGCTTTTCGTTCTGAACCACCCCGCGCTGCTTATCGAGCTTGTCCTTGCTGACCGCGCCGAGCAGGTGCCCCATCCGGTCGCTTTCCATAAACAGCGCCAGATCGAGCGCGCCGGTCGGCACGGTTTCGACGTAATTGGTGCGATCATACCAGGTCGAGCCATTGGTCGCGGTCGAGCCTGCGCCTTCGAGCGGAATGTCGAAATTGGGGACGTTTTCGCTCCCGCCGAACATCAGGTGTTCGAACAGATGCGCAAACCCGGTGCGGCCCTTGGGCTCGCTTTTCGACCCAACCCGGTAATACAGCGTCACCCCGACGATTGGTGCTTTGCGATCAGTGTGAACGATGACTTGCAGCCCGTTGGCAAGCGTAAACCGTTCATACGGAATATCGACCGATTGGACCAACTGGCTGAGCGGCGCCGGCGGCGTCACCGGGTTCGGCGGAACCGGCATCTGCTTGGTCGCAACCGGGCTGCCGGTGGTGACGTCTGCAACCGGCGCGGTGGCGCACGCGGACAGCGCAATGGCGAGGAGCGAGGCGGTCATGCAGCGGCGCATCGAAAAGTATCCTTCTATCCCAACCCCCGCTCATGCTGAACCTGTCGAAGCACACGCCCTGAACCAGGGCTTGGGGCCAATGCCGCGCGTAGCCTTCGACAGGCTCGGGGTGAGCGGTGAGTATGCCTAGTTCAACAAATCCAGCCTAATTCGAAACCGTTTCTCGACGAACCGCATGCGCAGCCACATCGGCGCGGGTGAACCACACCGGCTTGAACTTGCGCGCGACAAACAGCGGGGCCTGATCGGCATAATGCGGGTCGTTCGGGCGGGTGGTTGCCGCGCCGTACGGCTGGATCGATTCGGAGTGCACCGTGCCGTCCTTGCCCCATTCGATCAGCATCACGAAGCTGTCACCGTGCTTGATCGACAGGCGCCCGTCGGGATCGGTGTTCCAGCTGGTCGCCGCGCGCAGCGTATCGCCGCCGCCCTCGCCGGGCAGATCGACCTTGCCGCGACGGATGCGGATCACCTCGCCCAGCGGAGGATCGAGCCGGCCGAAGTACTTGACCAGATGCGCCGCGGCCTTGGCCAGTTCGGTTTTGGGATCGGGCAGCGGGCGCAGGCCGTAGCTGGCACTCATTCCCTCTTCGAGCACCATTACGGCCAGCGCATCGGCGCCGCCGTTGCCGTCGGCGGTCAGATCCCATTGGCCCAGCAGCGCCTGCGCCTGCGCCAGCTGCGGTTCGCCGCGCAGGTCAAGCCTGGCAATCCCGTCGAGCATGAACGCGACGTAGCCCGCGCGCTCGTAGCCGGTGTCGAACTTGATCGCGAGCAACCGTTCACGGGTGATCGGCCCGGGCTGCGACAGCAGCTTGACCGCGCGGCGGCTGCGGTTGGTCAGGTCGGTCTCGACCCCCCAGATGGCGGGGATCTGCGCCGGATTGAGCTCGCTCCCCGGACCAGCGGCGACCAGCGGTGTGTTGTTCGAATTGAACACGAAGCCCGAGGCTGGGTTGATCAAATGCGGGTACGATGCGAACGGGATTGCGCGATCCCAGATCAGGCTGGAATCGCTGCCGCTGACTGCGTTCCGCCAATCCGGCCCCGGCTTGCGCTCGGGAATCTTGGCATTGTACCAGTGAGCGATGTTGCCGGCCTTGTCGGCGTAAATGAAATTGGTCGCGGGCACGCCTTGCAGCGCCATCGCCGCTTGCCATTGGGCGAAGTCTTGCGCCTTGGTGATGCGGTAATACTGCTCCAGGCTCTGGATACTGTCGATCCCGGCATAGCGCACCGCAAACGCCCCGCGCGCGGTGACCAGCGCTGGCCCGTGCGCGCTGCGCCACACATCGCGCGGGATCGGCAGCACCAGCGGGCCAAACCGCACGGGTAGCCAGACGCGGTGCTTTTCCAGCACCCGCCATTTCCCGTCGAGCTTGTAGTGGCTGGCATCGGTGTCCACCTCCAGCTTGAACACATCGATCAAATCGGCCCGGTTGACGGTGTTGGTCCAGCCCAGGTTCTCGTTGTGGCCCATGAACGGATAGGGCGATCCGGGAAAGGTCGCTCCGGCAAAGTGCCAGCCGGCGTCGCTGTCGATTTGCAGCTCGTACCAGGCGACCCCGCCGCGATAGGGCTGGTGGCTGTTCGAGAACAGCCGCGTGACCCCGTCACCGGCGCGCTGCGGACGAACCGCAAAGGCGTTCGACCCCGCGTTTTCGGCAGTCTCGCCCATTGGCAGCGGCAGCGGCATGGCCGGTTCGGGCACCATCCGATCACCGCCGCCACGCGCCGGATCAGGCAGCATCAAGCTGGTCAAGCTGGGACCGTGTTCGCGCAGCATCGGTTCGCCCCTGGCGAGCGGACCAAGCACCCGGTCCATCCCGAAGAAGAACGGCTGGCGCAGGGCAAAGCCGGTCGCGATATCCTCGCCGTTGACCGGGAACAGCCGCGCCAGCTTGACCTCTCCGGGATGCAGCGCAGCAAAGCGGTTGAGCCCGGAGGCATAGGCCTCGAGCACGCCGCGCACGTCGGCGGGAAGCGCAGCGTAATGGTTGTGCGCGGTCGCGCGCGCGCCGAGCCAATGATAGGCAAAGTCGACCCCGGCGCCGTCTTGCCCGGCAATCGCGCCATAGCGCCCACGGGTCATCGCAACCACGTCCTGCAAGGTGGAAAAGTCATCCTCGGCGTGCGCGAATGCCACCCCGAACGCGACATCGGCGTCGGTGCGCCCATGAATATGCGGCACGCCGAATTCATCGCGCGCGATATCGGCGGTGTAGCGGACCGCGGGCGGGGGCGGACCGGGTTGTTCGGCCAAAAACGGTTCCCAGCTCATCAAGCCCACCAGCGCAATCAGGACCACACCGAGCACGGCCCAGCCGGCCCGGGACAAATATTGACGCATATTTCGACCCTCTGCCAAAGGCGTATGTAGCCATGCCCGGGGGGATGCGACAAGCCGAAGCTTGCGTTTCCGGAGCCACGCTTGCCAAGGTTCTGAGCGGTCACTAGGGTTTTGCGCTGGTGCCTGTGAAGCGGGCGGCGGGAGGGTTTGCTTGACTGCGTTACGTTCGTTGATTGGCGCAGTGGCCGTGGCGCTGAGCGCGCTTGGCGCGCTGACGGTGCAGCCAGGCGCAGCCAATGCCCAAGCCGCAACCCGCGACACTTCGCTGGTGGCGGTACTGCTGCTGGCGGAAGACCGCAACCAGTCGGTGTTCAAGCTGCTGTTCACGCCGCGCGCCAGCACTTATGAGATCAAGGCCGCTGACCGGAGCGGCCCGGCTTTGCTGCTCAATCGCTCGGGCCGCAGCAATGATCTGGCCGCGCGCCCCGAATTTCGCGGGTTCGTGCGGGCGATCGACATGGACACGAATGACATCGGGGTACAGCTGCGGTTTGTCGCGAATGGTCCAGCCAAGCTCAGCGTCTCGCCCAGCGGCAAGGATGGGCTGCTGATCACCGTTGAGCGCGATAGCCGCGGCGGCGCGGCGCCGGTGGCGGGCACTCTGGGAAGCGGTGATGACAAGGTGGTTACCCCGGTGCCGCCGGGTCTGGCGTCATCGCTAAGCGGCGATGGCTACGAACTGGTCATGCTCAAATATGCTGACGTCAGCGAAGTGGTCGGGCTGCTCAGCGATGGGGTGTCGATCAAGCCGAACAATGTGTTCATTCGCCGCGAACCGGGCTTTGGCTCACCCGCCAACGGCACCAACAGTGCTTATACCCCGCCGACGCAAAATGCCCCCGAAGAGCGTCCGCTGGGGCAGTCGATCGATGCCAACATGGCGGTAAACCGGCGGCTCAACGCGATCTGGTTGCGCGGAACGCCCGAGCAGATCGCCCGGCTCAAGGCGCAGATCGAAGTGATCGACCAGCCGGTCGATAGTGTCATCCTGGAAACCCAGTTCGTCGAATTGACCGAAAGCGGGGCCAAGGCGATCGGCTTTGATTTTACCAATGCCAGCGGCCAAATCCTGGCCGGGACGGTGCAATTCGGGCAATATGTACCGTTCGGGCTTGATCCCAAGCGGGTCCAGCCCGGCTTTACCTTCCAGGCGGCACTCTATGCCCAGGTCCAGAAGGGCGAGGGCCGGATTGTCTCGCGCCCGCGGATCGCCGCGCAGAGCGGCTCGACGGCGAAGATCATCACCGGCGATGCGCTGCCGATCCTGACCTCGATCACGCTTTCGGGGGTCAACGGGGTATCGCAGCAGGTGCAATATGTGAATGTCGGCGTGACCTTGCAGATTGCCCCGCGGGTCAGCCCCGATGGCTATGTCACCTCGCACATCTATGGCGTGGTTTCGAGCGTGACCGGCTATTCGCAAGGCTATCCCACGATCAGCCAGCGCGAGGCTGAAACGTCAGCCTCGGTCCGCGACGGGGAGACGTTTGTGATCGGCGGACTGACCCAGGAAAATTCGCTTGGCACCAAAAGCAAGGTCCCGCTGCTGGGCGATATTCCGCTGCTCGGCAACCTGTTCAAGAACCAGCGCTGGACCCGGTCGAAGACCGAACTGTACATCGTGATCACCCCGCATATCGTGCGGCATCGCCGCCCGGGCGAAGAGGCGGTGCCGCCAGCCGTTCCCGAAACCGGACCAGCCGGGCAATAATTCTATAGTGAATGTAAGATTAATCTTGCGGGCGGCTAATAATGGAATAGCTTCCGGTTATTCCAGTGGATCGGGCGGGAAGCTGCAAACCCGAAGTAACAATTCCGGCGCCCACGCCGGGGGTGTGCGGAAAGTCAGATTCTCAGGTAGTTTAAACCGGGAGAATTTCATGTCGATATTTAAAAAGGCGCTTCACCGCCGTATCGCTCTTGGCGCGGCGATTGCCTTGCCTTTGGCCGCACTGGCGATGCCGGCTCTTGCTGCCCACTCGTGGGCCACCTATCACTGGGCGCGCACCGCCAATCCGTTCACGCTCAAGCTGGGTGACAACGTCGATGCGAAATGGGATTCGTATCTGGTTACCACCAGTGCGGATTGGACGAAATCGGCCGTGCTTGACACGGTGATCGTTCCGGGTTCGGCCAGCACCGTCAAGCGCTGCAACGCGCTGGCTGGCACCGTGCAGATCTGCAATTCCACCTATGGCGGCACCGGCTGGCTTGGCATTGCGAGCATCTCGATCAGCGGCGGAACGCATATCACGCAAGGCACGGTCAAGCTTAACGACACCTATTTCAACACCGCGCAGTACAATACGCCGGCCTGGCGCAACGTCGTAAGTTGCCAAGAGGTGGGTCACACCCTCGGACTCGACCATCAGGACGAAGTGTTCACCAACCCCGACCTGAACACCTGTATGGATTACAGCAACAATCCTGCGCCCAACCAGCATCCCAACGCGCACGATTATGAGCAACTGGCGACGATCTATACCCACCTCGACACCACCACCACGATCGGCGCACAGACCGTCGCGGCGGTCGCCGATGTGGGTGACAGCCCCGCCACCTGGGGCCGGCCGATCCACTTTGATCGTCAGGGCCGTCCGAACATCTTTGAACGGATCGACGGCCCCGGCCGCGCGACCATTACCCACGTGTTCTGGGCGCTGGGCGAAGGTCCGCGCGCGCGCTGATCGCCCGCGTCAAGGCACCGCTTTGAACACTGCAGCGGGGTCCGGGCAACCGGACCCCGTTTGCTATGGCCGAAGCCCGAACGGCGGAGATTTTGGCACCGCCCCTTGTGTTGCCAAATCGCCACACTACCTTTGGGTGTAACAGGAGGCTGACACACCCATGAACCTCGAAAAATTCACCGACCGCGCCAAGGGCTTTCTGCAAAGCGCGCAGACCGTTGCGATCCGCATGAACCATCAGCGGATTACCCCCGAACATATCCTCAAAGCGCTGCTCGAGGACAACGAGGGGATGGCCGCCGGACTGATTGCGCGCGCAGGCGGCCAGGTGGCGGTGGCGCAGGCCGAGGTCGACAAGGCACTGGGCAAGATCGCCGCGGTTTCGGGCAGCGGGGCGCAGGCCGCCCCGGGGTTTGAGAACGACGCCGTGCGGCTGCTCGATGTGGCCGAACAGATTTCCGCCAAGGCCGGCGATAGCTTCGTCTCGGTGCAGCGGATGTTGCAGGCGCTGGCGCTGGGCGCGACCAATCCGGCGGGCCAGGCGCTCAAAGCCGCCGGGGTCGATCCCAAGGCACTCGAAGCCGCGATTCAAGAGCTGACCGGCGGGCGTACGGCGGACAGCACCGGGGCCGAAAACGCCTATGAGGCGATGAAGAAATACGCCCGCGATCTGACGCAGGCTGCGCGCGACGGCAAGCTGGATCCGGTGATCGGGCGCGATGAGGAAATCCGCCGCACGATCCAGATCCTCGCCCGCCGGACCAAGAACAATCCCGCGCTGATCGGCGAACCCGGCGTGGGCAAGACCGCGATCGCCGAAGGCCTCGCGCTGCGCATCGCCAATGGCGATGTGCCCGATAGCCTCAAGGACCGCCGCCTGATGAGCCTCGATATGGGATCATTGATCGCCGGCGCAAAGTACCGCGGCGAGTTTGAGGAACGGCTCAAAGCGGTGCTCGACGAGGTCAAGGGCGCCGAGGGTGAGATCATCCTGTTCATCGACGAGATGCACACGCTGATCGGCGCCGGCAAGGGCGAGGGGGCGATGGATGCCTCGAACCTGCTCAAACCAGCGTTGGCGCGCGGCGAGCTGCATTGCATCGGCGCGACCACGCTCGATGAATACCAGAAATATGTCGAGAAGGACCCGGCGCTCCAACGCCGCTTCCAGCCGGTATTCGTGGGCGAGCCGACCGTGGAGGACACGATCAGCATCCTGCGCGGGCTCAAGGACCGGTATGAACTGCACCATAAGGTGCGGATCACCGACGGCGCGATTGTCGCCGCCGCAACGCTCTCCAACCGCTACATTTCGGACCGGTTTCTGCCCGACAAGGCGATCGATCTGATGGACGAGGCCGCCAGCCGGATCCACATGGAGATGGAAAGCAAGCCCGAGGAAATCGAGAACCTCGACCGGCGGATTATCCAGCTCAAGATCGAGGACATGGCGTTGGCCAAAGAAAGCGACCAGCCGTCCAGGGACCGGCTGGCGGCGCTCCGCCTGGAACTGGCCAATCTTGAACAGCAATCGGCCGTGGTTACCACCCGCTGGCAAGGCGAGCGTGACAAGATCGCGGCCGAGGGGGTGATCAAAACCAAGCTCGAAGAAGCCAAGCTCGAGCATGAGCAGGCGATGCGCGCCGGCAATCTGCAGAAGGCCGGCGAACTGTCCTACGGGTTGATCCCCGAGCTTGAAAAACAGCTCGCCGAAGCCATCGGCGGCGCGCAAAACGCGCTGCTGCGCGAAGAAGTGACCGCCGATGACATCGCCAGCGTGGTCAGCAAGTGGACCGGGGTGCCGGTTGACCGGATGCTGGAAGGCGAGCGCGAGAAGCTGCTCAAGATGGAAGCGGTGATCGGCCAGCGGGTGATCGGCCAGGCCGACGCGGTGGTCGCGGTGTCCAAGGCCGTGCGCCGCGCGCGGGCGGGCTTGCAGGATCCCAACCGGCCCTTGGGCTCGTTCCTGTTCCTCGGGCCAACCGGTGTGGGCAAGACCGAGCTGACCAAGGCGCTGGCGGGGTTTCTGTTCGACGATGACAGCGCGATGGTCCGCATCGACATGTCCGAATTCATGGAAAAGCACTCGGTCAGCCGGCTGATCGGCGCGCCTCCGGGCTATGTCGGGTATGACGAGGGCGGGGTGCTGACCGAGGCGGTGCGGCGGCGGCCCTATCAGGTGGTGCTGTTCGACGAGGTCGAGAAAGCGCACCCCGATGTGTTCAACGTGCTGCTGCAGGTGCTCGACGATGGCCGGCTGACTGACGGGCAGGGACGGCTGGTCGATTTCACCAACACGCTGATTATCCTGACCTCGAACCTGGGCAGCCAATACCTCGCCAATCTGGACGAGGGGCAGGATGTCGAGGCGGTCGAGCCGCAGGTGATGGAGATGGTGCGCGGGCATTTCCGACCCGAATTCCTCAACCGGCTTGATGAGATCATCCTGTTCCACCGGTTGGGGCAGGAGCACATGGCGCCGATCGTCGAGATCCAGGTCGGGCGGGTGCAAAAGCTGCTCAAGGACCGCAAGATCGTGCTCGCGCTGACCGCTGCGGCCAAGCGTTGGCTGGGCCGGGTCGGCTACGATCCAGTTTACGGCGCGCGCCCGCTCAAGCGCGCAGTGCAGCGGTATTTGCAGGACCCGCTGGCCGAGATGTTGCTCGGCGGCGAAGTGCCCGATGGCAGCACTGTGCAGATCGACGAGGGCGACGGCGGGCTGACGATGACGGTTGGGTAATTCTAAAAGCCCCTACCCACCGGGGAAGGGCTATAGGAAAGAAAAGGGCGGCGTGGTTGCCCACGCCGCCCTTTCTTTGTCTGTCGTGCTGGTAAGCGATTTACCAGTTGGCTTTGAACCCGGCGTAGAGGAAGCGGCCATACGTGTCGTACGGATCGCCACCAGCAATACCGAGCAGACCGAATGGGGGCTTCTTGTCCATCAGGTTGTCGATGCCGATGTAGAAGTTGAACTTGTTGTCATCGACCGCAAAGTTCAGCCGGACGTTGTGATAGATCACGCCCGGATAAAACACTTCCTGGGTCAGGTCGTTGTTCTGCGGATCGAGGATCGCCAGTTGACCAGGGGTGCAGGTCCGGCCCGAGAAGCCGGTCAAACCAGCCGAGCTGCCGCTGGTTGCGCAGATGCCGGTGTACTTGTTCTGCGCTTCATAATTGCCAATCGTCTGCTTGCCGATGTACCGCGCCGTGTAGGTGAAATCGACGGGGCCGAAATCATAGTTGAGCGATGCGTTGGCGGCCCACAGCGGATCCCCCAGTTCACCGAGTTGCCGATCTGGCAGCTGCGGCAGGGTTGGATCGACGTAGTTGTCGAGCAACATCACCCGGGTCACGATTGTGCGGACCGCAAGTTTGTGGCCGTTGCTGAAGGTGTGACGATACGAAAGGTCGAAATCGAGTCCTTCGGTCCTCTGCTTGGCGAAGTTGACCCCGCCCGAGATCACTGCGGGCTGCACGAACAAACCGGTGGTGGGATCGCGGTTGACCGTGGAGCAGAACGGATTGCTGATCCCGCTCGGGCTGTCATAGCACAGGTTGATAATCGTCTGCGCGCCCAAGCTCGCGATCAGTTGGGTGACCGTGATCCGGTAGTAGTCGACCGTGAAGTTCAGTCCCGGGATCCAGTGCGGTTCCAGCACCATGCCGATGGTCAGGCTCTTGCCACGCTCAGCTACCAGCGTCGGATTGCCGCCCGAGGTGAACCCGGTCGACGAGGTGAGCGCGGTACAGTTGCGGAACGGAGCGCCGGGCGAACCGGTAAATGCAGTTGAGGCACAAGCTGCAGTAACCGCAGGGGTATAAGTCGTTGGCACGCCGGCAGCGGCACAGTTGGCGGCACGATTGGGATTGTTCGTGATATTCGCGCTATCGCAAGGATCGGCGATAAACGCGAAGTTTTGCGAAGCAGGTGAGAACAAATCGCTCTGCGTCGGGGCCCGCACCGAAGTGGCGTAAGCGACGCGGAAGCGGACGTCTTGGACCGGAGCGTAAATGCCATCGATGTTATAGGCATAAACCGTACCGGTACGAGTATTGTAATCAGACACGCGTCCGGCGGCGCGGACAGTCAGTTCCTTCGCAAACGGCATGTCCTTGAGCAAGGGCAAGTCGATTTCGCCGTAAGCTTCCTTTACGGTGAACTTGGGCGGAGCAAATGTGCTGAACCTGTTGAAGAAGAACGCTCCGTTCTTGGACGGCGCGTCATAATCGCTGAAAGCAGTTTCTTCGCGGTATTCAGCGCCCAGCGCAAAGCCGATCGGGCCACCGGGCAGTTCAAACAATTGCGAAAAATCTCCGCTGACATTCAAAGCCGCAACAAATTCAGTCGCTTTTTGATTGCGGAGCGCAGTTCCGTTTATAAACGCGAGTGCAGCAGGCGTTGATTGGTTCAATCCGAACAGATTGACCGGAACGCAGTCAGGCCTTGCATTCGTGGTCTGGTTGACTCGGCAAATAACCTTCTGGCCGGCACCATTGAGTGCAAAATTGCTGCCGGTGAAGCCACTTGGAGCAAGCACCGCGTCGATTGCGATGCCCAGACCGTCTGGCGCAGTGCCGGCGTCATTCTTGATCCGCAGGACGTTGAGAGCATCCAGCTTGGTGCTGAGTTCACCGTAGTTAAACGAAAGCTCGTAATGCCAATCGTCATTGAAGGTTCCTTCAACTCCGCCCACAATGCGATACGTTTCACGCACATTCTTTTCAGCGCGACCACCCAGATCGACATTGAAGCGCGTATCCGGGATTGCCTGGGTGTTGGTTGCACCAGCCGAACATACGGCATTGCTTTGCAGAATTGCGAGATTAGCCGAACCCAGGAAGCCATTGTCGCATAAAATGTTTGGCGCGAAGGTCGCTGACGGGAAGAACGTCGGCTGGCCTTCCTGGTTGGCTAGCACGTGAACATATTTGGCTTCGGCAAAGAAGCGGACTGCATCGCTGAAATCATAGCGCAACAGGATGTTCGCGTTGTAGCGCTCCACCCCAGCGGCCATGATGCCGGTGTTGCGCAGGGTCGAACCCTGGCCGCCGATCTGGTTGCCCGATCCGGCCGGCGCAAAGGACAGCGTGGGGGTATCAATGAACAGGTTGCCGTTCGGATCAAACCGCAGAAAGCGGCGGCTGGCGCTGGTTGACGGGTCGATCGCCTTGACCGTGCCGGCGTCGCTGATCGAGGCATTGCGCACGCCGCAGACGAAGGCGTTATCAAAGATGCCGTCGGTCCCGAACGGTTCACCAGCAGTAGGCTCAACCAGGTTGAACTGGCAGCGGCCGCTGAATGCTCCGGTGATATCGTCCCGATCGCGGAAGTACAGCGGGTTGGTCTTGGCATATTCACCCGAGACCGCGATGTTGCCGCGGCCATCGGCGAAGTTTTTGCCGTAGGTGCCCGAGAGGAAATAGCTACCGCGATCGTTGCGCGAGGACACGCCGCCCTGGCCGCGCAGCGCCAAACCATCAAAATCGCGCTTGAGTACGAAGTTGACCACACCGGCGACCGCGTCCGACCCGTAAATGGCCGAGTTACCGCCCGTGACAATGTCGACGCGTTCAAGCAGATCGACCGGGATGGTGTTGACATCGACCAGGTAATCACCCGGCGAAGCGGTGATGTGGCGCCTGCCGTTGACCAGCACCAGCGTCCGCGAAGTGCCGAGGCCGCGCAGATCGAGGACGTTGAGCCCGGCAGTACCGATGAAGCGGGTCGAGTTGCCCGAGCTGAAGGTGGAGCGCAGCGAAGGCAGATCGTTGAGCGCGTCGCCCAGCGACACGTCGCCGCCATCGGACAATTCGCCCGGGCTGATCGAGGTCAAGGGAACCGGCGAGCTCAGCGTCGGGCGGGTCAGGCGCGAGCCGGTCACGACGATATCACCGCGTTCGTCCTTGTCGCACACGGCGTTGTTGTTGGTGTCGCTGCACGCTTCGGCCGCTTCGGCTGCATCGGCCGGCGCAGCGGTCTGCGCCTGCGCGGCGGTGGCGCCGGCAAGTCCGATCAATGCTGCGGCAAGCGCCGCGCTTTGCAGGCAGGTAGCGCTAGAAAATACGGACTTGCTCGGGAATTTCATGCTGTGACCCCTCATTAATCTCGCCCGTCGTTGCGGACAAGTTTTCCATTCGATCGCTTTGCCAGCAATCTGGCAAAACGTTGCAGGCTCCCGACACGGAACCGTATTTGTGTTCTGTGGTTGATGTTTCACGGGCTGGCAATTCTCGAAAAGTCGGCCATGACATTTCAGTCAGCGTTGTGATCAAATTACCACAGCAGCATTTGACGCAGTCGCCGGTGCCAAACCCGTGCTGGCTCGGCTCGCGGCTTGACGGGTGCAGCTGCGCTGTTTAATCGTTCGGTTAAATGGCTCTGGAAGGACTCGAACGATGGCGACGGCTTATATTGTCGATGCGGTGCGCACCGCGGGCGGACGGCGCGGCGGACGACTGGCGGGAATTCATCCGGTCGATCTGGCGGCGGCCAGCCTGGATGCGCTGGTCGCGCGCAGCGGGATCGATCCCGCTGGGATCGACGATGTGGTGATGGGCTGCGTCGGGCAGGGCGGCGAACAGGCCAACCAGATCGGGCGCAACGCCGTGCTCGCCTCGAAGCTGCTGCTGCAATCCACCCCGGCGGTGACGATTGACCGCCAGTGCGGCTCATCCCAACAGGCGATCCAGTTCGCCGCACAAGCGGTGATGTCGGGCACGCAGGACGTGGTGATCGCGGCCGGCGTGGAAAGCATGACCCGCGTGCCGATGGGCGCGACGACCATGCTGTTTATGAAAGAGGGCATGGGCAATTCGCGCTCGCCCGGGCTGGCTGCGAATTACCCCGGGCCGGGCTGGACCCAATTCGCCGGGGCCGAGATGATCGTCAAGAAGCACGGGTTGACCAAGGACGCGCTCGACCGGTTTGCGTTCGAGAGCCACCAGAAAGCGATTGCCGCCACGAACAGCGGCGCGTTTACCGGCGAAGTGGTGCCGATCTCGATCGAAACCCCCGATGGCCCGGCGCTGCACACGATTGACGAGGGGATCCGCTTCGAGGCCACGCTCGAAGGGATCGCCGGGGTCAAGCTGCTGAGCGAAGGCGGCGCGCTGACCGCCGCCACCTCGAGCCAGATCTGCGACGGATCGTCGGCGGTGCTGGTGGTCTCGGAAGAAGCGCTCAAGCGTTACAACCTGACCCCGCTGGCGCGCATTCACACGCTGGCGGTAACCGCGGGCGATCCGGTGATCATGCTCGAGGAGCCGCTGTTCGCGACCGACAAGGCGCTGGCGCGGGCCGGGCTGAGCATCGACGACATCGACCTGTACGAGGTCAACGAGGCGTTTGCCTCGGTGCCGATGGCCTGGCTGGGGCACACCGGCGCGGACCCGGCGCGGCTGAATGTCAACGGCGGCGCGATTGCGCTGGGCCATCCGCTCGGCGCCTCGGGCACCAAGCTGATGGCGACGTTGCTCCATGCGCTCAAGGCGCGCGGCAAGAAGTATGGTTTGCAGACGATGTGCGAAGGCGGCGGGGTCGCCAATGTCACGATTGTCGAGATGGTTTGAATTCCACACGGAGAGAGATTGTCATGAAGCTTGATAACACTGTCGCCGCCGTCGTCACTGGCGGCGCATCTGGCCTGGGTGCTGCTACCGCCCGCGCGCTCGCTGCCAGGGGCGTAAAGGTCGCGCTGTTC
The DNA here is from genome assembly GCA_031416535.1 of Novosphingobium sp. Classification (GTDB taxonomy): domain Bacteria; phylum Pseudomonadota; class Alphaproteobacteria; order Sphingomonadales; family Sphingomonadaceae; genus Novosphingobium. The sequence continues at coordinate 19,745 of JANOTT010000036.1, forward strand.
GATCTGCAGAAGGACAAGGGCGAGGCGGTTGCGGCCGAAATTGGCGGAATTTTCTGCGAGGTCAACGTCACCTCGGACGAAAGCGTCGCGGCCGGGTTTGCCAAGGCGCGCGCAGCCCACGGGCAGGAACGCGTGCTGATCAACTGCGCGGGCACCGGCGCGGCGATGAAGACCGCCAGCCGCTCGAAGACCGACGGCTCGATCAAGTTCTATCCGCCCTCAGCCTTCGACTGGCTGATCCAGATCAACCTGGTCGGCACCTTCCGCTGCATCGCGATGTCGGCAGCGGGGATGCTGACGCTTGATCCGCAGAACGAGGACGGCGAGCGCGGCGCGATCGTCAACACCGCCAGCGTCGCGGGCGAAGACGGCCAGATGGGCCAGGTCGCCTATGCCGCATCGAAGGCCGGGGTGATCGGCATGACCCTGCCGATCGCGCGCGACCTGATGAGCGAGGGCATCCGCGTCAACACGATCCTGCCGGGGATCTTCGAAACCCCGCTGATGCTGGGCGCGCCGCAAGCGGTGAAGGATGCGCTGGCCGCATCGGTGCCGTTCCCCAAGCGGCTCGGCAAGCCCGAGGAATATGCTGGCCTCGCGCTGACCATGATCGAAAACGGCTATTTCAACGGCGAGGACGTGCGGCTTGATGGCGCAATCCGCATGGCCCCGCGCTGAGATGAGCTACACCCAGATCAGCCTCGACATCAGCGAGGGCATTGCCACGCTGACGCTCAACCGGCCCGAAAAGATGAACGCCTTCACCGGCACGATGATGAACGAGATCATCGACGCGATCGACCGGACCGATGCCGATGACAGCGTGCGCGCCGTGATCTTCACCGGCGCGGGGACGCGGGCGTTCTGTGCCGGGGCTGATCTCACCCCCGACGATGGCCGCGCGGTCTTTTCGGATTCGGACCCGGTCGATGACTTGTCCGATCCGCGCGTGCGCGATGGCGGGGGCAAGCTGACGCTGCGGCTGTTCCAGTCGATGAAGCCGCTGATCTCGGCCTGCAACGGCGCGGCGGTGGGCGTGGGCGCAACCATGCAGCTGCCGATGGACATCCGCCTGGCGAGCGACAATGCGCGCTTCGGCTTCGTCTTCGCGCGGCGCGGGATCGTGCCCGAGGCGTGTTCGAGCTGGTTTCTGCCCAAAATCGTCGGGGTGGGTCAGGCGCTTGAATGGTGCATGACCGGGCGGATCTTCGATGCGCAAGAAGCGCTGCGCGGCGGGCTGGTGCGCTCGGTCCATCCGCAAGCCGAATTAATGGACGCCGCGCGCGCGATTGCACGCGAGATTGCCGATAACACCTCGGCGGTATCGGTGGCGATGACGCGGGCAATGCTGTGGCGGCTGCCCGCTGGCGACCATCCGATGCACGCCCACCGGATCGACAGCCGGGCGATCTACCGCCTGTCGAAAGGCGCTGACGCTACGGAAGGTGTGCAAAGCTTTCTCGAAAAGCGCGCTCCCGCCTTCCCGGCCAAGGTTTCTAACGATATGCCTGACTTTTACCCGTGGTGGGAGGAGCCCCCTTACGCATGAGCCAGGCGATCGAACAAGCCGCATCCGAAGCGCCGCCGGGCGCACGCGAACACTTGCTCGAAACCGCCTCGACGATCATGCGCGAGGGCGACATCGTCGATATCTCGCTGTCCGAACTTTCGCTGCGCTCGGGGCTCAACTCGGCCTTGGTCAAATACTACTTCGGCAACAAGGCCGGGCTGATGAAAGCCCTGCTCGACCGTGACATGGAGGGGATTGTCCATTCGGTCGATGCGCTGATGGCCAAGGACATGGCCCCCGATGTTCGGCTCAAACGGCATATCGGCGCGGTGGTCGAGACCTATTACAAGACGCCGTACCTCAACCGGTTGCTGATGCGGCTGGTGCGTGACAGCGATGCTGGCGAAGCGCAGCGGATCGCCGATTCCTACCTGACGCCGCTAAGCAAGGCATACGACCGGCTGATTGCCGACGGGGTCAAACTGGGCCTGTTCCGCAATGTCGATCCGCAGCTGTTCTATTTCACCGTGACCGGCGCGGCCGACCGGTTCTTTTCCGCCCGGCTGGTGCTGCGGCACTGCTACGATACTGACACGCTGACCGAACAGCTGCGCGACCGCTACCGCGAACATTGCACCGATTTCATCATGGCGGGAATCCTCGCCAAGTAATGCCCATGTCATCTGGCTCTAACTGGCACATCGGCGTGATTGGCGGATCGGGGCTCGCCGCCGGGCTGGTGCTCGATGCAGCCCAGGTGATCGAGGTGGCCAGTCCGTTCGGGCTGCCCTCGGCCGCGGTCACCACCGGCACGCTGGCGGGGGTGCGCTTCACTTTTCTGCCGCGCCACGGCGAGGGCCATGCGATCCCGCCGTCGCAGATCAATTACCGCGCCAACATCGACGTGCTCAAACGCTGCGGGGTGACCGACCTGATCGCGCTGTCGGCGATCGGCTCGCTCAATTCGGCGATGGCGCCAGGCGATTTCGTGGCGGTGGATCAATTCATCGATCGGACCACCGCACGCGAGCAGAGCTTCTTCGGCCCCGGGCTCGTCGCGCACGTCAGCCTGGCCGATCCGGTCTGCCCGCGGCTGCGCGCCGGGCTGGTCGCCGCTGCTCAGGCCGAACAAGCGCAGGTTCGCGATGGCGGCTGCTATGTCGCCATCGATGGCCCGCAGTTCTCGACCCGCGCCGAAAGCCGGCTGTACCAAAGCTGGGGCGGCGATGTGATCGGGATGACCGGCATGCCCGAAGCCCGGCTCGCGCGCGAAGCCGAGCTACCCTACGCGATGCTCGGCATGGTCACCGATTACGATAGCTGGCGGGCGGATGACACCGGGGTCGAGGCTGGCAACATTATCGCGGTGATGCAGCGCAATGTTGGCTTGGCGCGGCGGGTGGTGGCGCGGCTGGCGGCAGCGCTGCCGGGCAGCCGTTCGCCCAGTCCGATCGACGCGGCGCTCGATGCTGCCATCATGACCGCGCCGGCCGCCCGCGATCCGGCGGTGGTGGCGCGGCTGCAGGCGGTGGCCGGAAGGGTACTGAAATGAGCGAAGTTGTACTGTACGATTATTGGCGCTCGTCCGCCGCCTACCGGGTGCGGATCGTGCTCAATCTGAAGGGCGTGGCTTATCGCAGCGTGCCGATCGATCTGAGCCAGGGCGCACAAGGCAGCGCTGACTACAAGGCGCTTAACCCGCAAGGCTTCGTTCCGGCTTTGGCGATCGATGGCCTGCTGCTGACGCAAAGTCTGGCGATCATCGATTACCTCGATGCCAATTACAAAGCCCCGCCGATGGTCTCGTCCGATCCGGCCAGCCGCTCGCGCACGCTGGCGCAGGCGCTAATCATTGCTGCGGACATCCATCCGATCAACAACCTGCGGGTGCTCAATTACCTGCGCCGCGAACTGGGGCAGGGCGAGGATGCGGTGAACGCATGGTACCGCCACTGGATCGCCGAAGGGCTGGCCGCGCTTGAGCAGCAGGCGCCCGATCAGGGCTTGTTCGGAGTTGCCCAGCCCAATATGGCCGATGTCTGCCTGGTCCCGCAGCTGGCTAATGCGCGGCGGTTCGACCAGCCGCTCGAAGCCTATCCCAGGCTGGTGGCGATTGACGCGGTGTTGCGCGCGCTGCCCGCCTTTGCCGCCGCAGCGCCAGATGCCGTGAAAAATTGACCGGCGGGATTGCGCGCGCGCTGGCTTGCCCTTAGCAAACTGGTTGCAAGAGGAACCAGTTTGCCATGCCGGCCAGTCAGACCCGCCTTACCGATTTCCTGCCCTACCTGCTGTCGATCACCTCGAACGCGGTCAGTGACCGGATTGCCGATCAGTACCGCGCGCTGTTCGGGCTCAAGATCCCCGAATGGCGGGTGATGGCAGTGCTGGGCGATCTGGGCGCGCAGACGCAGCGTGCCTTGGTTGCGGCAACGCGGATGGACAAGGTCGCGGTCAACCGCGCGTGCAAGGTGCTCGAAGACCGCGGCCTGTTGGCGCGGCGCCCCAATGCGGCGGACGGACGCTCGCACCATCTCGAACTGACCGATGCCGGGCGCGAGATGTACGGCGCAATCATGCCGATCGCACTGCAGATGGAGGCCCGGATGTTTTCCGGCTTGAGCGCGGCTGAACGTGGCCTATTCAAGAACCTGCTCCAGCGCATCCGCGCCCAGGCCGAACCGACGGGAACCGATTGATGAAACTCGCCTCAATGCCCCATGGCCGCGACGGCCAGCTGGTGGTCGTCAGCACCGATCTGGCCTGGTATGCGGCGGCGGGGCATGTGGTGCCCAGCCTGCAAGCCGCGCTCGACGATTGGGACCGGTTCGAACCGGCGCTGCGCGCGCTGGCGACCGAGCTTGAGCACGGGTCGATCCCGCGAACCCGGTTCCACGAGCGCGAAGTGGCCGCGCCCTTGCCGCGTGCGTTCCAGTGGGCTGATGGTTCGGCTTACGTCAACCACGTCGAACTGGTGCGCAAAGCGCGCGGCGCCGAACTGCCCGACAGTTTCTGGCACGATCCGCTGATGTACCAGGGCGGCAGCGACGACCTGCGCGGCGCGCGCGAACCGATTGCGCTGGGTGACGAGGCCTGGGGTGGCGACATGGAGGCCGAGATCTGCGTGGTCACCGGCGATCTGCCGCAGGGCGTGAGCGCGGCCGCTGCACTCGATCAGGTGCGGCTGGTCGGGCTGGTCAACGATGTGTCATTGCGGAACCTGATCCCGGGCGAACTGGCCAAGGGCTTCGGCTTCGTCCAGTCCAAACCGGCCACGCATTTCTCGCCGGTGTTCGTCACCCCTGACGAGCTGGGCGCGAGCTGGAGCGGCGGGCGGCTGAGCGGGGTCTTGGCGGTCGATCTTAACGGCCAGCCGTTCGGCCGCGCCGACGCGGGCGAGGACTGCACGTTCGATTTCGGCACATTGCTGGCGCATCTGGCCAAGACCCGCCGGATTGGCGCGGGCTCGATCATCGGTTCGGGCACCGTCTCCAACCGCGATCCCGATGGCTCGCCCGGTCGGCCGGTCGCGGCGGGTGGCCGCGGCTATTCGTGCATCGCCGAGCTGCGGATGGTCGAGACGATTGCGACGGGTGAGGCCAGCACGCCGTTCTTGCGCTATGGCGACACCGTCCGGATCGAAATGCGCGACACTGCCGGGCACAGCATCTTCGGCGCGATTGAGCAGGACGTGGTGCCAGGCTAGATTTGTCGCGTTCGCGCAAAGCTTTGCAACACCAGCCCGCGCTCCCGGCCAGGCGCTTGCCTTGCCCCCACCGCAATCAGGTTATCCCGGCTGCCCCGGCTTGTGGCTGAAGGCGTCGGCGATCGAGCAGGCCGCCGGCCCGAGGATCACGATGAACAGCACGGGCAGGATGAACAGGATCAGCGGCACGGTCATGATCGCAGGCAAACGTGCGGCCTTTTCTTCGGCGCGCATCATCCGCTCGTTGCGGAATTCGGCCGACAGCACGCGCAGCGCCGAAGCGAGCGGGGTACCGTAGCGTTCGGTCTGGACCATGGTCGTGGTCACCCCCTTTACCGCTTCCAGGTTGACGCGGTAGGCAAGGTTTTCGAAGGCTTGGCGCCGCTCGCTCAGGAACGCGAGTTCGATCGCGGTCAGCGCGAATTCATCGCCCAATTCGGGATAGGCCCGGCCCAGCTCGCGCGCCACGCGGTTGAACGCGGCATCAACGGTCAGACCGGCCTCGGCGCAGATCACCAGCAGATCGAGCGCATCGGGCAGGCCTTTGCGGATCGCGTTGGTGCGCTTGGACATCAGGTTGCCAATGTAGATTTCGGGGCCTTTGTAGGCCAGCCCGACGACAGTGGCGAAAGCGAACAGCTTTTTCATGCCGCCCCAGGTCGGGAAATAATTGAACCCGTAGATCACCAGCGCAGCGATTGCGCCAAAAGCGATCGGCAGCACCATGCGGGCGAAAATCACCGCGATGCCCAGCTCTTTCTTGCGAATACCGGCCTGCGCCAGTTTTTGCTGGATCATCTCGACTTGGCTCTGCTGCAGAACCTTGAGCGAAGACAGCGTGACTTTCATCTTGTCGGTGGCGCCGGTGTTGCGCACCAGACTGGCGCGCTTGCGCGAACCTTGCGTCATCAGCCCGGATTTGAGTTGATCACGGCGGTCGTTAAGCGCCTTGACCCGCTTCTGCATCGGATCGCGGATCGTCACGGCGGTGTAGATCGCGAACATTACCGCGATGACTGCCATGAACGCCAGGATCGTACCGACCCAGATGACATCGATGCCCATCAGCGTTGGTCCAGGCGGGGTGTTCAACATGATACTTGCTTTCCCTCGCTCAGATTTCGAAGCTGACCATCTTGGCCATGATGAAGGCGCCCAAAGACATCCACACCGCGCCGCCAAGACCGATCATGATCAAACGGTCATCGGTAAAAAAGCCGCCCAGATAATTGGGATTGATCCAATAGATCATTCCGAACACGATGAACGGCAGCGACCCGACGATGTAGGCCGACGCTTTGGATTCCGAGCTCATCGCGCGGATCTTGAGCTTCATCTGCGCGCGTTTGCGCAGTACATCGGCCAGGTTCGAGAGGGTTTCGGCCAAGTTGCCGCCAGTCTCGCGTTGAATCGCCAAAGTGATACAGAAGAAGCTGAATTCAGGCGTGTTGAGCCGGTCTGCGGTGTCCTGCAGCCCTTCTTCCATGGTCTTGCCGATCTTGATTCGCTCGGTCACCAGTTTGAATTCCTCGCCCACCGGGCCGGGGACCTCGCTGGCGACCACGCCAAGCGTTTCGGTTACCGGCAGACCCGACCGCAGGCCGCGTACCAGCAGTTCGATCGCATCGGGAAACTTGGCCGTGAACTGGCCGTTGCGCCGCTTGATAAAGAAGTTGACCACCATGTGCGGCAGTCCTGCGCCGACCAGCAGACCCAGCCCAAGCGCCAGCATGACCGCGCCTGTTTTCAGGAACAGCAGGATGGTAATGAACAGCGCCAGCCCCGCCGACACATAAGCATATTGCGACAAGCTCCAGTTCTTGCCGGTGCGGTGCAGCCGCATCGACAGCGCCGCGAGGCGCGATTCGGACCCGGCCAGCTGGTGCAGCTTGGGCTTGCGCGCGGCCACCGCCTTGCGCAACTGCGCTTCCACCTTGTCCAGGGTGCTGTCGCTGTGGCGATAGCGCAGCGCCTGCAACCGGCGCGCACTTTCCTTGGTTGCCGAGGGGCCTGACAGCGCCAGGTATCCCAGCACCATAAAGCTCATCATGCCCACGGCAATCAGCAGGAGCTGCAAAATGCTCATCTGCGTATCACGCCTTCCTTGGCTGGGGCCCGCGCCGCACTGGCGGCGAAGCCCGGTTACGTCCTGCTTCAGGTCTGAGCCGCAGCAGGTGCCTTGTCTTTCTTCGAACTCGCCAGCATGCCTTTGAGATCGAACTTGCCGAGCAACGAGCTTTTTGGCTTGATTGTCACGTCGACGATCTCGCCCTCACCCACGCCCATCACGGCCTTGGCGATGTCGCGGATTGCGGCGCCGGCCTTCGACGAACGGTTGGCATCGGCAAAGGTCTGGCCCAGCTTGGCGGCATTGGTGGCCGCCTTGATGTCATACGGCACGGTGAAGTTGATCTTGCGTTCGATCGAGGCTTCGAAATCGGCCTTGCTGATCTCCGCCACACCGGCTTGCACTTTATTGGCGATCACGATCGGCTGGACGTGCGCCGCGTTGGATTTGAGCCACGACAGGATGCGGATTGCGTCCCGGGCCGAGGCAAGGGTCATTTCCGCTACCACCAGCACGACGTTCACATCGGCCAAGAGGTTGGGAAAGTTGATCAGCATGTTGCGCGGCAAGTCGATCACGGTCATTTCGAACGCCTGGCGGAATTCTTCCTCCAGCTGCACGAAAGCTGCGCCATCGGTCATCAGCGGCGAACTCATCGGCGCTTCGGCCGAAAGGATCGCGAGGTGATCGTTGGCGCGGATCATCGCGCGTTCGATAAACAATCCGTCGATCCGGCCTGGGTTCTCGATTGCATCGGTCAGGCCGCGGCCCGGCTCGAGGTCGAGCGCCAGCGCGCCGGTGCCGAAGTGCACGTCAAGATCGAGCAATGCGGTCGGGCACTTTTCGTCAGCGCTGAACAGCCAAGCGAGCGAAGTGGCGATGGTCGAAGCGCCGACCCCGCCGCGCGTGCCGATCACTGCGGTGGAGATGTGCTTCTTCGCCGCCGAAGGATCGTGCTGCTTGGGATTGGCAAACACCGCCTGGGCGTTGACCAGCGAATCGCGCACCTGTCCCGGTGACAGCGGCTTGAGCAGATAATCGTGAATCCCGCTGGCCAGCAGGTCGCGGTAAAGCCGCACATCGTTGACCTGACCGACCGCGATCACCACCGTGCCGGGCTCGCACACCTCGGCCAGAGCGTTGATGTCGCTAAGCGGATCGCCGCTTTCCGACAAGTCGACCAGCAGGATGTTGGGGCTGGCCGAGATTGACAGCGACTGGACGGCATTGCGCAGTCCGCCCTTGTTGCACTTCTCGGGCTGCCAGCCCATTTCGATTACGACCGGACGCAGCACATCGAGTGCGTTGTCATCGCAGATGAAGGCGGCGAAGGCGTCGCGGTTACCCTGCACGCCTGGTTTCCAAGGAGCATTCATATCGTTACTTCCCTGCCTGCGACGATTGTTCCTTCAGGCCTTTTTCACCTGACGGAGGGGTGGTGCGGTAGCTTTCGATCGCCTTGGTGCCGCTCATCACGGTGGTCGTGCCATTGCCGCTCGCGCCGTGCACCAGATGTGATGGATCGGCGACCATGGCGGCCATGTTGGAATTGACCGCGCAGCCATAATTGGCGTTGGTGCCGTTACCCAGGTTGGCGTCCGAATTGTTCGACCAGTCGGGGCATCCGGGCACGGTGGCCGACGAGCGGGTCACGATCACGCGAACCGTGCCGGGGTTGACGTCGCCCGGAGTGATCGGCGCTTCGCCGCCCAACAGCATGCCGTGACGGCCCGCTACACCTTCCACCGCATTGCGGGTGGCCGGGCTTTTCAGCGGGTCATCGACGTAGATCCGATCGCCATAGCGCAGGTCCATCGCTTCGAACCAACCGGCCAGGCGGCGCTGTTCGGGGATCGAAATCCCGCCCGGGCCAGCGGCTACATCGAGCGTATAATTGCTGGTGGTAACCACCGCTTGATGGATGCTTTCAAGGCTCCGATTGCTGGGCATGCCGCCGCAACCACTAAGCCCGATCGCGAGGCTGGAGGTGAGGGCGAAGGCCAGCGCCTTGGACGTGTTGATGTTACGCATGGTTCGTCACCTCTCAGTTCAAGCTGAAGCCGGGGCCGACGTCATTGGCGCGGTCACCCTTCTTCTTCTTTTTGCTGTCCTTGTTGCTGCTTTTGGCGGTCTGCGGCCCAGGCGCGCGGGCCGGAGCATTGAGATCGCCCATCTGCGGCCCATTCGGGTTCTGCTGCGGGGCCGAGGTCGGATGCGGACGAACCGCCCCCGACTGGCCGGCGCTTTGCATGTTGCCGAATACCTGCTGGCCGACATTGGCCGACCTGTAGCCGTCGGTCGGCAATTTGATGTCGTTGGCATTGACCGGATTAACCAGATACGGGGTGACGATAATCACCAGCTCGCTTTCGCCCTTCTGGAAGTGCGACGAACGGAACAGTGAGCCCAGGATCGGCAAGTCGCCGACCCCCGGCATCTTCTTCACCGTGCTCTGCGCACTGTTGCTCATCAACCCCGCTATCATGAAGCTCTGACCCGAACCGAGCTCGACCGTGGTTTCCGCACGGCGCACGGTCAGGGCCGGCACCTGGAAGCCATTGATCGTGATGGCGCCCTGGCTTGACAGCTCGGACACTTCGGGCCGCACGCGGATCGAGATCCGACCGTTCGACAGGACCGTCGGCGTATAGGACAGGCTCACCCCGAAGCGCTTGTATTCGATCGAGGTGGTACCCAGCCCCTGGCTGATCGGGATCGGATACTCGCCGCCCGCCAGAAAGTCGGCGGTTTCGCCCGAGAGCGCGGTGAGGTTGGGTTCGGACAGGGTCGAGACCAGCCCGACCTGTTCGCCCAGATCGAGCGCGCCGAGCAGGTCGAGCCCGCCCACGCTGAGCAGACCGGCCAGGGTCGTGCCGACCCCGTTGGTGGCAACCGAAGTCCCGGGTTTGAGCAGCAGCGTGCCGGTGGTCGGATCGAGTGTGTAGCCACTGGGCGAATTGCCGACACCCAATGGTAGGTTGGGATCGGTGGTCGCGGTTGTACCGATCGACCGGCCTTGACCGATGCCGAACTTGAAACCGCTGGTCCCGTCGATGCTGGTCAAGTTGGTGCCGATATCGCGGATCAGCGAGCGGCTGACTTCGGCGAACTTGACGTGCAAGTTGACTTGCAGCGGCGTCGCCATTTTCAAGCGGGTGATGACGTTGGCGTCCTTGCCGACAAAGGCCTGGACCAGCCGCTGTGCTTCGGCCGCGTCTTCCGGCGCGGCAACGGTGCCGGTCAGCAGGAAGGTGTTGGTGCCCATGGTCGAAACAGTGATCTTGGCATCGGGCATCGCCATGAGCAGCATCTGGTCGACGCTATCGATGTTCGAGCCGACCCGAACGTTGGCTGACCAGATCACGTCGCCAGCAGCATTGCTGGCATAGATCGTGGTTTCGCCGCCGGCCTTGCCGAAGACATAAAGCTGGCGCGACGATTTGACCTGGACATCGGCGACCTGTTCGTTGGCGACGAACACGTCGGTCATGGTGCCGGCAACGGTGACCAGCTGGCCGCGTCCGATCGAGAGCACGATGTCATTGGCCGGACGGCTTACGGCCTGGGCGTTGGCCGCAGTATTGGACAGCAGGGCCAGCGGCGCTACCGCGCAAGCGGCAGACAGCAGGGTAATGGCAAGGCGTTTCATCGTACGGCCTTTCTTCGCGCCGGTGTGGGCAGGATGAGCAAGGGTTTGCATGTCAGTTCCCTCCAACCGGTTCAGCGGTAGTGGTCTTGCCGCGGGTCACCCGAACCACAGCGGACGGCGCGTCTCCGCTGCGGGTGCGGCGAGCGCCAGTGGGCGGCAAACCGGCCCGGTCAGCGATCGTGTTGGCATAGCTCGAGGCGATCATCTGCGCGGTGCGATCGGTGCTGGGGGCGGTGCGGCGCTGGAAGCGCGACACATCGCCGCCGGTCACGAAGGTGGTGCCAGCGTCGATCGGCCGGTTCATGGCGTCGGACAGGAACTTTGCTTCCTGCGCTTTGGTCGCGCCGCTGGGAACCTTGACGGTGCCGCTGGCAATCGCCTGGTCCAGTTCGGACTGGTTGTCAGCGATGCTGCGCAGCGACAGGCTGAGGGTGCCGATGGTCTGCGCCACCGAAATCTTTTCGGCGATCTTGGGGGTGACTTCGAGCGTCACCGTACGGAACGCGCGAACCACAGTCTTGCCTTCTTCCACGGTGGTTTCGGTCGATTGGTCAGTAGCGAGCACACGCACATTGCGCAGGAAGGTTTCGGTGGCCTTGAGCGGGGCGCCATCGCCCTGACTTTGCACCGTCTGGGTAAGCATCAGATCGACATGGTCGCCCGGGAAGACGAAGCCGCCAACGCCGGTCTTGGCCGACACCGGGATAGTCACGGCGCGCATGCCGGCGCCAAGCGCCGCAGCCAGGAAGCCGCGGTCACCCGGAGCGACCAGTCCGCCTTGCGTCACCGGCTGACCAGCCGTGATCGGATAGCGCACTACGGTGCCCAGCAGCTTGTTCATGTCGGCCTCGCCGTCGATGAAATAAGCGTCCTGCACCATTTCCTTGGGCCAGGCCTGGAAGGCGACCGAATCGGCGGTGATGATCGTGCCCACCGGCAAGGCGCGCTGGGCGACCAGTACCTTGGGACCCTTCGGGACTTGCGAGGCGGCATCTGCCTTGGGGGCACTGGCCCCGATGAACAGGTTCCGAGCGGCCATGGCGGTACCGATCGCGATGACCAGCGCGCCCAGCAGCAGCATCAGCTTCTTTTTATCCATGGCTAAACAAGCCCCCTAGAAAAATCCCGAAATACGTTTGTGCTTAATCGGGCAAACTGGTTAAAATCCGGTTGACCCCGCCCCGCCCGACTGGGCGGCACCGGTGAAAGCGGGAAGGAATTGCAAAGCGAGCACCCACAGCGCGGCGCTTGAGATGGCGACGCCGTAAGGCACCGCCAGCTTGTCGCGGCGGCGGCGCATGACATGCCAGGCGCCCAGCACGATCGTCAGTGCTCCGCCGATCAGGGCCATGCCGATCAGCAAGCGGAGGAACCACTCCGGCTCGATCCATAGCGCCAGCGCGGTCAGCAACTTGACGTCACCCCCGCCCATGGCGCGCAGTGCAAACAAAGCGGCGAGGATTATCAAGGTGATCGCTGCGACGCCAATCTGCCACGCCACGCCGGGCCAGACAGCGAGCCCGCTGGCCCACCAGTAAAGCGGTGCCCCAGCGGCGATCGCGCCGTTCAGCCAGTTGTCGATTTGGCGGCGGCGAATATCGGTAAACGCGGCGAACAGCAGAGCGATTGCCAATGTACCCAGCAATAGGTAACGAAATTCGAAGTCCGGCATTGTCGCCCCCTGGTCCTTGAGGGCGTGTGTAAAGGGCAGGGCTTACCAAAAAGTAACCAGTGCCAAGAGGCTCAAATTAGCCAAATGAATTTAGCAGCACCGCCCGTTGCAGAGCGCCGCGCCATCGGTGAAGGGGTGCGCGAAAGCCGTTGGCAGGCCGCAGATGGCCTTGCCATCCGGCGAATCGATTGGCCGGCGCCCAGCGGCAAGGCCCCAACCGGCACAGCAAAGGGCGCGATCCTGTTCCTGCCCGGCCGCGGCGACTTTTACGAAAAATACCTAGAGACGTTGGCGCATTGGGCCGCCGACGGCTGGCAGGTGACCGCGAGCGACTGGCGCGGCCAAGGGGATTCGGGGCGGCTCGGCCTTAACGCCACCACCGGGCATATCGACGATTTTGCCACCTGGGTCGACGATCTGGCTGGTTTCTGGCAGCGCTGGAAAGCCGAAACCCCCGGCCCGCATGTGCTGGCCGGGCATTCGATGGGCGGCCATCTGGTGCTGCGGGCGCTGGCCGAAGGGCGAGTCGATCCGGACGGCGCGATGCTCTCGGCCCCGATGCTGGGGTTCACCGCGCAGCCGCTGCCGCAAGCGGCCATGCACTGGGTGGCCAAGCTGATGACCAAGCTGGGCGATCCGCGCCGCCCGGCCTGGAAGTGGAGCGAACAGCCCGGCGCGGTGCCCGCCGCACGCATCCACCTGCTGACTCATGACGCCGAGCGCTATGCCGACGAGCTGTGGTGGCGCGAACATCGCCCGCAGCTGGTGATGGAACCGGGCAGCTGGGGCTGGGTCGAGCGCGCCTATGCCTCGATGCGGCTGCTGGCTGCGCCCGGCGTGCTCGAACGGGTGCAAGTGCCGGTGCTGATGTTCGGTACCGATACCGACAAGCTGGTGGCGTGGAATGCGATGGCCAAGGCCGCGACGCGGCTGGGCGATTGCGAACTGCTCCACTTCGGAATTGAAGCGCATCACGAAATCCTGCGTGAAAGCGACGCGGTGCGCGGCCGCGCACTGGCGGCCTGCGACGCGTTTCTGGCGCGGATTGCAGCAAGCTGACGGCGATGGCGACGACCTGTGATTTTGCAATTGTCGGCGCCGGCATGGCCGGGGCCTCGCTCGCTGCGGGGCTGGCGCCACACGGCAGCGTGCTGCTGCTCGAGGCAGAGGACCGTGCGGGCTATCACGCCACAGGCCGGTCGGCGGCATTCTGGACCGAGAGTTACGGCGGACCGCTGGTTCAGCCGCTGACCACCGCCTCGTTCGGGTTTCTGGCCGACCACGGCTTGCTGGCCGACCGCGGCGGGCTGACCCTGGCGCGGGCGCACGAGGCAAGCGGGCTCGCGGAGTTCGCCACGTCGTTCGCGGCGCTGGGGGTGCGGGTTGAACAGCTTGACCGCGCGGCGCTCGAAGCCCGCTTGCCCGGTCTCAGGAGCGAATGGGTCTGCGGCGCGTTCGAGCCCGATTGCCGCGATATCGACGTGGCCGCGCTGCATCAGCTGTATCTGGCGCAGGGGCGCAGCGGCGGCGCCGAACTGTGGCTGCGGGCCGAGCTGGCCAGCGCTGAGCGGCGGGACGCCAACTGGCAACTTGCCATGGCTGACGGGCGCACAGCCTGCGCGGCTGTCCTGATTAATGCGGCGGGGGCCTGGGCCGACGTTGTGGCCCAGCGCTGCGGGGTGTTGCCGGTGGGCATTACGCCGCTGCGCCGCACGGTGGTGCAGCTGCGGATGGGGGCGCCGGTGGCAGCTGACCTGCCGCTGGTGATGGGGTTCGACGGCGCGTTCTATTTTAAACCCGAAAGCGGAAAATTGTGGCTCAGCCCGCAAGACGAAACCCTCAGCCCGGCTTGCGATGTCGCGCCCGAGGAGCTCGACGTGGCCACCGCGATCGACCGCTTCGAACGGGTGCTCGACTGGCCGATTGCGGCGCTTGAGCACAAGTGGGCCGGCTTGCGCAGTTTCGCCCCCGATCGCTTGCCGGTTTACGGGTTCGATCCCCGCGAACCGGGCTTCTTCTGGTTTGCCGGGCAGGGCGGGTTCGGGATCCAGACCGCCCCCGCCGCCGCCGATCTGGCGCTGGGGTTGTTGCTGAGCCAAGGCGGCGGCGCGGTCGATCCTGCGCCGTTCGCGCCCCTGAGGCTGCGCTAAACGGCGGCTAGCGCGGCGTCGCTGGCCAGTTTGTCGGCGCGTTCGTTCTCGGGGTGGCCGGAGTGACCCTTGACCCAGTGCCAACTGATCTGGTGCGGCCGCTGGGCCGCCAGCAGCGCCTGCCACAGATCGATGTTGAGCACCGGCTTCTTCGCCGCATTTTTCCAGCCGTTCTTCTGCCAGCCGAAAATCCACTTGGTGATCCCGTCGATCACATAGCGGCTATCGGTATGGAGCGCGACCTGGCACGGGCTTTTGAGCGCGCCCAGCGCCTCGATCACCGCGGTCAGTTCCATGCGGTTGTTGGTGGTGGCTGGCGCGCTGCCAGCCAGTTCTTTCTCATGTGCGTCCGTGCGGAGCACCGCGCCCCAGCCGCCCGGGCCGGGGTTACCCTTGCAGGCCCCGTCGGTAAAAATCTCGACCTGTTTCATGGTGCGCTGAATAGTCCTGCATTGGCCGGATCGGCGTAAAAGCTGAGCCGCCGGGCGAAGGCCAGCGGGTCCTTGCGTACCACCAGGGCATCGACCGGGGTGTTAAGCCAGTCGTAGGCCCGGCTCATGGTGAAGCGCAGCGCTGCGCCGCGCGCGAGCACCGGCAAGGCGGCGCGTTCGGCCGGGCTGAGCGGCCGCACCGCTTCATATCCAGCCAGGAGCGCAGCGGACACGGCGGGCGAGAAATTGCGCCCGGCATCGTCGAAACACCAGGCCGCGTGCGTGACCGCCACATCATACGCGATCAGATCGGTGCAGGCGAAATAGAAGTCGATCAGCCCGGTCACCCGGCTGCCCAGCATCAGCACATTGTCGGTGAACAGATCGGCGTGAATCACTCCGCGCGGCAGGTCTTGCGGCCATTCGCGGGCCAGCAGGGGGAGTTCGCGCGCGACCAGATCGGCCAGCGCCGGGTCGATCGAGCGCAGTCCCTCGGTGCCGCATTCGGCCGCCAATCGCTGCCATTCGGCCAGACCCATCCCATTGGCGCGGCTTGCCGCAAAGTCGGCGGCGGCCAGATGCAGCTGCGCCAGGGCTCCGCCCACTGCACGTGCCTGTGCCGGGGTCGGCACGCTGACCGATACGCCGGGCAGAAACTCGATCAGCGCTACCGCCTTGTCGCCCAGCGTGCGGTACAGCGCACCCTGCCGGTCGTGAATCGTGCGCGGCACGGCGCAGCCTCTGGCCGCCAGATGATCGAGCAGCGAGAGGAAGAACGGCAGGTCCTCAAGCTCGATCCGGTACTCGTACATGGTCAGGATGAACCGGGTACCCGATCCGTCGGTGCCGCTGGTTTCGATCAGCCAGTTGCTGTTCGATACGCCCTCGGCGATGCCCTTGGCCATACGCAGTTCGCCCACGTCGAACTGGCCGATCAGCTCGGCCAGCGTTTCGGCGCCCAGCTGGGTGTAGACCGCCATCAGTCGGTCAGCTGGCGGGGCAGTTTGAACACCACTTTTTCCTCGGCGGTGACCACCTGCTCGACCGTGACCGCGCGGAACTGGCCGATCCGGGCGATCACTTCCTGGATCAGATCCTCGGGTGCGGAGGCCCCGGCGGTCAGCCCGAGCACGTCGATCCCGTCCAGCCAGCTGGCTTCGATTTCAGCGCCGCGCTGAACCAGCCGGGCCTGCGCCCCGCAGCGCTCGGCCACTTCGACCAGCCGCACCGAGTTCGAGCTGTTGGGCGCGCCGATCACCAGCACCAGCTGGCATTGAGGCGCGATCACCTTGACCGCAGCCTGCCGGTTCGAGGTGGCGTAGCAGATGTCCTCGGCCTTGGGTCCGACGATCTGCGGGAAGCGGGTGCGCAGCGCGGTTACGATCTCGGCGGTATCGTCGACCGACAGCGTGGTCTGGGTCAGGAACGCAAGCGGCGCGGCGGCGGCGAACTGCAACCTGGCGACGTCGGCCACCGTTTCGACCAGCGTGATCGTGCCTTCGGGCACCTGGCCCAGCGTGCCGATCACTTCGGGATGACCCTTGTGACCGATGAACACGATGTGCCGTCCGGCTTCGAGCTGGCGTTCGGCCTGGCGGTGGACCTTGCTGACCAGCGGGCAGGTCGCGTCGAGCCAGTCGAGGCCGCGCTCGGTGGCCGCAGTGGGCACCGATTTGGGCACGCCGTGCGCGCTGAACACCACCGGCGCGCCATCGGGCACCTCGTCCAGTTCCTCGACGAAGACCGCGCCCTTGGCTTTCAAGCTATCGACCACGAACCGGTTGTGGACGATCTCGTGGCGCACGAACACCGGCGCGCCATAACGCTGCAGTGCCAGCTCGACGATTTCGATTGCCCGGTCGACCCCGGCGCAAAACCCGCGCGGCGCGGCCAGCAACAGGCGCAAGGGTGGCAATTCGGGATTGGGCAAGGAGGCGTTCATGAAGCCGCCTCTAGCGCTTTGCTATTCGCGCCGCTAGGGCATGCACACCAAGACCACATGTATCGACCAAGGACGTCTCAATGATCGCTCGTACCCGTCTTATTTCCGCCATCGCAGTGGCCGCCGCGCTGGCTGGTTGCAAGACGACCGGCGATATCGTGGTCGATGAAGGCGTGGGCATCAGCGCGGTGCGGAGCGCGTGCCCGGCAGTGGGAATCCCCCATAACACCGGCGATATCACCACCTTCCGCGTGCCCGGCGATACCACCGCGACCAATCTCGATGTGGTTGCGGCGATGACCAATGTGCGCAGCCAGTGCAACGACACCGGGACCAAGGTGTTCACCAACGTCAGCTTCAATATTCAGGCCCGCCGCAGCGATACCCGCGGCGCACGAACGGTAACATTGCCGTATTATGTGGTGGTGATGCGCGGCGGCCGCGCGGTGATTTCCAAGCGGGTCGGGCAGGTTTCGCTGGCCTTCGCCGATGGCCAGGACCGCGCTTCGGCCACTGGCCAGGGCGGCGCCTATGTTGACAAGGCCGAGGCGACGCTGCCGCAGGATATTCGTGAGCGGATCACCCGCAAGCGCCGCGCCGGTCAGGAAGACGCGGCGGTCGATCCGCTGGCGCAGCCCGACATCAAGGCGGCGATTGCCCGGGCGACCTTCGATGTGCTGGTCGGCTTTCAGCTCAGCCAGGATCAGCTGATCTACAACGCCACGCGGTAAGTCCGGGCACTATCCGCCCGGCACAGCCAAGCATTTCCTTTGCGCGCCAAAGCGGCTAACCGCCGCGCCATGACCGACACGATGACTGTTCACGCCGCCTTTGCCCGGCACATCGCCACCGCGCTCGATGCGCTGGAAGCGGCGGGGACGCTGCCGTCCGGGCTAAGCCGCGCCGCCGTGGCGGTTGAGCCGCCGCGCGATGCCAGCCACGGCGATCTGGCGACCAACGCGGCGATGGTGCTGGCCAAACCGGCTGGCACCAACCCGCGCGCGCTGGCCGAGGCGCTGGTCGGCGAACTGACCAAAGTGACGGGCGTGACCAGCGCCGCGATTGCCGGGCCGGGGTTCATCAACCTGCGGCTTGATCCCGCGATCTGGCTGACCGAACTGCGCGCGATTGCGGCGCTTGGTGCTGGCTATGGCCGCTCGGCGATGGGCGGCGGCAGTATGGTCAACGTCGAATATGTCTCAGCCAATCCGACCGGGCCGATGCACATGGGTCACTGCCGCGGCGCGGTGGTGGGCGATGCGCTGGCGACTTTGCTCGAATTTGCCGGACACCGGGTGACGCGCGAATACTATGTCAACGATGCCGGCGGGCAAGTCGATGTGCTCGCGCGTTCGGTCCACGTGCGGTACCGCGAGGCGCTGGGTGAGGCAGTGGGCGAGATCCCCGCGGGGCTGTATCCCGGCGACTATCTGATCCCGCTGGCGCAGGAACTCGCGGCCGAATTCGGCAACACACACGCCGCCGCGCCCGAAGCCGATTGGCTGGAATTGTTCCGCACCCGCGCGGTCGCGGCGATGCTGGTGATGATCAAGGATGATCTGGCGCTGCTCGGGATCCACCACGATCTGTTCTCGTCCGAAGCCGAATTGCAGGCCGCGGGCAAACCGGCCGAGGCCGAGGCGTGGCTGCGCGCACACGATCTGGTTTATGACGGCCAGCTTGAAGCCCCCAAGGGCAAGGTGCTCGATGATTGGGAGCCGGTGGTGCTGCCGCTGTTCCGCTCGACCCGGTTCGGCGACGATCAGGACCGCCCGATCCGCAAGAGCGACGGCAGCTGGACCTATTTCGGGGCCGACCTTGCCTATCACTTCCAGAAAGCCGCCAGCGCCGATGCGCTGGTCGATATCTGGGGGGCCGATCACGCCGGCACGGTCAAGCGGATCAAGGCTGCCGTGGCGGCGCTGACGCAGGGCTCTGGCAAAGAAAAACCGTTTGAAGTCAAACTGGTGCAGATGGTCCAGCTGCTGCGCAATGGCGAGCCGGTCAAGATGTCCAAGCGCTCGGGCAACTTCGTCACGCTCGCCGAGGTGGTTGGCGAAGTGGGCAAGGACGTGGTGCGCTTCACCATGCTGACCCGCAAGCCCGAAGCGCAGATGGACTTCGATTTCGCCAAAGTGGTCGAGGCCAGCAAGGACAACCCCGTCTTCTATGTCCAATATGCCCATGCCCGGATCAGATCGACCCTGCGCAAAGGCGCGGAGGCCGGGTTTGCGCCGTCCGATGCGGCATTGCACCTGCTCGGCGCGGAAGAGCTGGAGCTGATCAAGCTGGGTGCTCAATTCCCGCGGCTGGTCGAAGCTGCGGCGGCGGCGCGCGAGCCGCACCGGGTGGCGTTTTACCTCTATGATCTGGCCGGAGCCTTCCATGCCTATTGGAATGTCGGCAATGACCGGCCTGAAAAGCGCTTCATCGTGGCACAAGATGCCGAACTGAGCGGGGCAAGGCTTTATCTTGCGGCGCAAATCGGGCAGCTTGTAAAGAATGGCCTTGCCCTGCTGGGGGTCGAGGCGGTGGAGGAAATGTAGCGATGACGGGCATCGATGGGGATCGTGACAATGAGACTGGCGGCGCCGAACGGGATGAAACCCGCGGCGAGCCGCTGGAAACCGAACAACTGGCGCTGGCCGACGAGGACGAGCGGCTGCCCTGGCTGGAAAGCTCCGACGATACCAATGACGAAGACTACGCCGCCAGCGACATGTCGCAGACGCTGCGCCTCGGCCTGATGGCGCTAGTCGCGCTGGGCGCGATTGTCGGCGGGATTTACTGGGTCTCGCACCGCAATTCCGATCCCGCGCTGGTCGCCGATGGCAGCCTGGTTGAGGCCGAGAGCAAGCCGTACAAGGAAGCCCCCAAGGATCCAGGCGGCAAGACCTTCGATGGGACCGGCGATACCAGCTTCGCGGTCTCGGAAGGCAAGCACAAGCCGGCGCAAATGGCTGGCAGCGGCGCGGCTCCCGTGGCCAAGCCAGCCGCACCGAGTGCCGGTGCGAGCGCTGCGCCCATAGCAGCCAGCGGCGGTGTCGGCGTGCAGGTCGGCGCATTCTCTTCGAAGGACGCAGCCGAGGCGGGCTGGACCAAGCTGGCCGGGCAAGCAGGTGGCGCACTGTCGGGCGTGTCGCACCGGGTGATCGCGGGCGCCGCCGACAATGGCACAATCTACCGGCTGCAAGCGGTTGCGCCCGATGCCGGTGCCGCCACTGCGCTGTGCAGCAAGCTGAAAGCGGGCGGGATCTCCTGTCAGGTCAAGTAGCGCGATAATCCACACGGTTCGCGGCCTGCGCGCTTGCCAGCGCGGCGCGTTGCTGCGAATTTGACCGGCACTATGACCCCTGCGATCTTTGGCCTGTCCGCAACTGCACTAAGCGCCGACGAGCGCGCTTTTTTCCGTGAGGCCGATCCGGTTGGTTATATCGTGTTCGGACGCAACATCGCCAGCCGCGCACAGCTGCGCGCGCTGACCGACGACCTGCGCGCCATCCACGGCCGCGACCGGCTGCTGATCACGGTCGATCAGGAGGGTGGGCGGGTCCAGCGGATGAAGCCGCCGGTGTGGCCGGCCTATCCCGCCGGTGCGGTGTTTGACCGGCTGTACGAGCTGGCCCCGGCCAGCGCGATCGAGGCGGCCCGGGTCAACGCGCAGGCAATGGGGATCGATCTGGCCGAAGCCGGGATCACCTGCACCCACGCCCCGGTGCTCGATGTGCGGCAAGCCGATGCCAACGACGTGATCGGTGACCGCGCTTATGGGCACGAGCCGCTGCGCGTCGCCGCCTTGGGCCGCGCGGTGCTCGATGGGCTGGCGCGGGCCGGGGTGCAGGGCACGATCAAGCATCTGCCGGGCCACGGGCGGACGCTGTGCGATACGCACCAGGCGATGCCCACGGTCACCGCCAGCGCGGCCGAACTCGAAAGTGATCTGGCCCCGTTCAAGGCGCTGAACCACGCTGCAATCGGGATGACCGGGCACTTGCTGTTCACCGCCTGGGATCCGGACCATGCTGCGACCCAATCAAAGATCGTGATTGAGCAGGTGATCCGCGGCGCAATCGGCTTCGACGGGCTGCTGCTGACTGATGACCTCGATATGGAGGCGCTGAGCGGAACCGTGCCCGAGCGCGCCGCGCGGGCGCTTGCGGCGGGCTGCGATGTGGCGCTCAACTGCTGGGCGAAGCTGGACGACATGGCGGGGATCTGCGAGCGGCTCCCCGCGCTTGGCGCTGCCGGGCAGGCGCGGCTGGAACGGGCACTGGCAGGGATGCGGATCGATATGGTGCAAGCCGATCAGGCCGAATTGCTCGCCACCCGCGATGCCTTGCTCGAACTGGCGGCGGCATGAGCGAAGACGGCCTGATCGATAGCCCGGCGGTCAGCTTTGCCGAGGACGATTGGCACGGCATTGGCGGCGCGGCGCAGGATGACAGCGCGCTGTATCTTGAGCTCGATGGCTGGGAAGGCCCGCTCGATCTGCTGCTCGATCTGGCGCGGCGGCAGAAGGTCGATCTCAGGAAAATCTCGATCCTCGGGCTGGTTGATCAATACCTGACCTATATCGAGCAGGCCGAGGCGCTGCGGCTGGAACTGGCGGCGGACTATCTGGTGATGGCGGCGTGGCTGGCATATCTCAAATCGTCGCTGTTGCTCCCGCGCGAGGAGCAGGCCGTGCCCAGCCCCGAAGAGCTGGCGCTGCGACTGCAACTGCGGCTGCAGCGGCTCGCCGCGATGCGCGATGCCGCCGGGCGCCTGCTCGGGCGTGACCGGCTGGGCCGCGATACCTGGCGGCGCGGCGCGCCCGAGGGGCTGCGGATTGATCGCAAGATGCTGTGGCAGTGCGATTGGTTCGCGCTGGTCCAGGCTTACGGGCAGGTCAAGGCGCGCACCGCGCCAGTGGTGCATATGGTGCGTGACCGAATGGTGATGACGCTCGATTCGGCGCTGTCGCGGGTCTCGGCGATGCTCGGGGTCAATCTGGACTGGATGGAACTGCGCGATTTTCTCCCCCCGCATGCGGAACCCAAACTGCGGCGCTCGGCGCTGGCTTCCAGCTTTGTCGCTGCGCTCGAACTGGCGCGGACTGGCAAGGCCGAGCTGAGCCAGGATGTGCCATTCGGGCCGCTGCGGCTGCGCGGGATCAGGGTTTGACGCCGCCTGACGATCTGGTCCGCGCGGTCGAGGCGACGCTGTTCGCAGCCGACGCACCGCTGAGCGCCGAGGCGATTTCGCTCCATCTGGGCGGCGCGGCGGTGCAGGGTGCTTTGGCCGATCTGGCCGCGACTTACGCAGGGCGCGGGGTGCAGCTGGTTGAACGCGGCGGGCGCTGGCATTTCCAGACCGCACCCGATCTGGCGCATCTGCTGCGGCGGACGCGCGAGGAAGTTCGGCGGCTGAGCCGTGCGGCGACCGAAGTGCTGGCAATCGTCGCCTATCACGAGCCGGTCAGCCGTGCGGAGATCGAATCGATCCGCGGCGTGCAGACCGCCAAGGGCACGCTCGACGTATTGATGGAGGCGGGTTGGGTGCGGATTACCGGGCGGCGCGACGTGCCCGGGCGGCCGGTAATCTACGCCACCACCCCCGATTTCCTGACGCACTTCGGGCTCGCCAGTCGCCGCGATCTGCCGGGAATCGACGAATTGCGCGCCGCCGGGCTGCTCGATCCGGTCGAGGATGCCTTGACCGCAGCTATGGAACTGCCCGGCGAGGCGGCCGATGCGCCCGAAAATCCGACCGGCGCACTGGAAAGCGAAGACGAAAGCGCTTAAGTAGAACGTTAGCGAAGGCGCGCGCTTGTTTGCCGCGCGCCCGCCTGTGCAGGAGTAGTCCGATGTTCGGTTTGTCGCCCATTCATATCGTCGTGTTCGCGCTGGTGGTGCTCGTGCTGTTCGGGCGCGGCAAGGTGTCCGAATTCATGGGCGATTTCGGCAAGGGCGTGAAAAGCTTCAAGCAGGGCATGGCGGATGAAACCACGCCCAAACCGCCCGAAGCGCCGCCCGCACAAATCCCGCCGACTGCCAGTCAGGCAACGCTCAATGGCGAGACGGTGATCGACGCTTCCTCCAAGCCCCCGCTCTAAGCCAAGGCTACCGGGCGGGGCCGCAGCATGTTCGATATCGGCTGGGATGAAATGCTGTTCACGGCGATCATCGCGATCATCGTGATTGGCCCCAAGGATCTTCCGCGCGCGCTGCGTACCGCCGGGCAATGGCTCGGCAAGGTCCGGCGCGTCTCGGGCCATTTTCGCTCGGGCATCGAAACCATGATCCGCGAGGCGGAGATGCAAGACATGGAGAAGCAGTGGCGCGAGCAGAACGAGGCGATCATGGCCGCGCATCCGCCCTCGGCTTCGGCTGAAGCGGCGCTGGTCGGGGTCGATCCGGGGACGCTGATGGCGCCGCTGCCGCCCCCGGCTGAGGCTTCACCGCAAACCAAGAAGCCCGGCACAAAGCGCAAGCCGGCGGCGAAAAAGCCGGCGGCAAAACAGTCGGCCACCGCCAAGCCGCGCGGCCCCAAAACCCGCATCCAGGCCAGCTAATGGCGTTTGACATCCCCGACATCGATCAAACGCAGGCCCCGCTGCTCGATCACCTGGTCGAATTGCGCGCGCGGCTGCTGCGGGCAATTGCGGCGGTGGTGGTGGCGTTCGGGGTGTGCCTGTATTTTGCCAGCGACATCTTCGGCTTTCTGATCCGTCCGCTGACCAAGGCATTTCCGCCCGGGGAGGGCAAGCTGGTCTATACCAAGCTCTACGAGGCGTTCTTCGTCGAGATCAAGGTGGCGCTGTTCGCGGCCTTTTTCATCAGCTTCCCGGTGATTGCCAACCAGCTCTGGGCGTTTGTCGCACCGGGGCTCTACGCCAAGGAAAAGAAGGCGTTCCTGCCGTTCCTGATCGCCACCCCGGTGCTGTTCACGTGCGGTGCGGCGCTGGCCTATTACTTCGTGATGCCCACCGCGTTCAAATGGCTGCTGGGGTTTCAGGGAGAGAAGGGCGGGCTCGATATCGAGGCGCTGCCCGCCGCCGGGGATTATCTTGGCCTGGTCATGCAGTTCATCCTGGCCTTCGGGATCAGCTTCCTGCTGCCGGTGCTACTGCTGCTGCTCAACCGCGCGGGGATCGTCAGCCGCAAGCAACTGATCGGCCTGCGCCGCTATGTGATCGTGGTGCTCACCGGCATCGCTGCGGTGATCACCCCGCCCGACCTGCTTAGCCAGATCCTGTTGCTGATCCCGCTGGTGCTGCTGTTCGAAGGCTCGCTGCTGGTGATGTGGCTGGGTGAACGGCGCGAGGCCAAGGCGGCTGGAACCAAGGACATCGAACCTTTGCAATGACTTTGTGATCAGCCCCAAATGAACGGGTGGGGGTTTACACTTCTGGGCGGGTATTTCTCTAGTTCCCCGCCTTCTTCGCGCTGTTCACGTCCCACACCAGCTGCCCGGCAACATAGACCCGGTTGACTTTGGTCTGCGCCAGATCGGCGGGGCTCGATAGCAGTGGATCGCGGTCGACCATGATGAAATCGGCGCGCTCGCCCACCACCAGCCGCCCGAACCGGCCCTCGGCAAACCCGGCGTAGGCGCCGCCCGCGGTGTAGGCGGCGAGCGCCTCCTCGCGCGTGACGCGCTCCTGCGATTGCCACCCGCCTTGCGGCTCGCCGTCGGGGCCTTGGCGGCTGATCGCGGAGGCCATCCCGGCGAACGGATCGGCAATTTCGACCGGCGCGTCGGATCCAAAGGCCAGCTTGGCGCCGGTCGCCTGGATCGATTTCCAGGCATAGGCACCCTTGAGCCGGTTCGGCCCCAGCCGCTTTTCCGCCATCAGCCGGTCCGAAGTCTGGTGCACTGGCTGCATCGAGGCGATGATCCCGTGCTGCCCGAAGCGCGGGATGTCGGCCGGATCGACGATCTGGGCGTGCTCGATCCGCCAGCGCCGGTCCCCGCCATAGGTCGGGGCCAGTTCCTCGATCGCGCCGAGCACCGCGCCGTTGGCCTCATCGCCGATTGCGTGCACCGCAAGCTGGAACCGATCGAGCGCGGCGCGGCTCATCAGGTTCTTGAGCGGGGTGTCGGTGGTAATCCGCAGCCCCTTGGCGATCGGGGCATCGCTATAGGGCGTCTTCAGGCTCGCCCCGCGCGAACCGAGCGCGCCGTCGGCATAGAGCTTGACCCCGTTCAGCCGCAGCCGGTCGTCGTAAAGCCACGGGGTCGGTCCGGTGCCGCCGATCAGCACCATGTTGTCGATCCCGGCGGCATAGGACATCACCCGCATCCGCAGCCGTCCGGTATCGCCCGCGCGACGATAGGTCTGCCAGTCCTCGATCTCGGTGCCCATGTCGGCAGCGGCGGTCACGCCGTGGCTAAAGAAAATATCCTGCGCGAGCGCGAACGCATAGTCGCGGTCTTCGGGGCGCGGCGGAGGCACGGCCTTGGTTACCAGCTCCTGCGCATTGTCGATCAGCACGCCAGCGGGCTTTCCGGCGCCAGGGCCTGCTGGGGTCAGCCGTTCAATCTTTCCGCCCGCCGGGTCCTTGGTGGCGAACGTCACCTTGGCAATGCTCAGCGCGCGGCTGTTGGCCCAGCCGGCATGGCCATCGACCCGCCCCAGCCAGACCGGGCGGCCGGGCACGATGGCGTCGAGATCGGCAGCGGTGGGATAGCGCTTTTCGGCCCACAATTCCTGGTTCCAGCCGCGCCCCAGGATCCACGGGCGATCGGGATGGGCCTTGGCATAGACGGCGATCTTGGCCAGCGCTTCGGCCAGCGAACGGGTGTCCGACAGGTCGAGCGTCATCGCCGCGAAGCCCACCGAGGTAACGTGGACATGGCTGTCAATCAGCCCGGGCATGACCACCTGGCCCTTGCCGTCGATCAGGTAAGTCGTGCGCGGGCGCTTGTCGCCGCGGTGCAGCACCTTGGTCACCCGGCCGTCATCGCCGATCACCAGTCCGGTGAAATGATCGACCGCGCCCGTGGCATCGAGTGTTACCCCGTCGACATTGTCGAGCAGGGTATCGGCCAGCGCCGGACTGGCGAGCGCCAGCAGTGCGGCTGAGGCACAAAGTAGCGCGCGCATCAGGCCTGCCCCCGCCGCGGCAGGCGGCGCACCAGCGCCGAGGTATCCTGCCGTCCGCCGCCCATCGCCTGCACTTCGGCATAGAACTGGTCGATCAATCCAGCGACCGGCAGCGAAACCCCCAGCGAACGCCCTTCCTCGAGTGCCAAACCCATGTCCTTCCTCATCCAGTCGATCGCGAAACCGAAGTCGAAGCTGTCTTCGCACATCGTCTTCCAGCGGTTGTCCATCTGCCAGCTTTGCGAGGCCCCGCCCGAGATGGCCTGATAAACCTTGTCGAGATCGAGATGCGCCGCCTCGGCAAACCGCAACGCCTCGGACAGGGTGGCAAGGATCCCCGAAAAGGCGATCTGGTTGACCATCTTGGTGGTCTGTCCCGCGCCCGCCTTGCCGACGTGGACGATCCGCTTGGTATAGGCCTGCATCACCGGCGTCGCGGCTTCGATCGCATCGGCCCGGCCGCCGCACATCACGGTGAGTTGGCCATTCTCGGCCCCGGCCTGCCCGCCGGTGACCGGAGCATCGACGCAGTGCACGTGAAGATCGCGCGCCTCGACCGCGATCTGCCGCGCGATCCGCGCCGACACGGTGGTGTGATCGATGAAGGTCGCGCCGGGCCGGATCGCCGAGAACACGCCCGTCGGGCCCAGCACCACATCGGCCAGATCGTCATCGTTGCCAACGCAGGTCAGCACCACGTCGGCACCTTCGGCGGCCTCGGCCGGGCTGGCCACCTGCCGCACGGACAAACCAGGGTTGGCTTCGCGCCACTTGGCGGCGCGCGCCGGGGTCCGGTTAAAGATCGTCAGGTGATGCCCGGCCGCGCCGATGTGCCGCGCAATCGCGCCGCCCATCACGCCCAGGCCCAGGAAAGAAACATTCAGGGGAGTGCTCATGGCTTCAGGCTTTAGCGGCTTTGCGGTTCGCCGCCAGCGCTATTGCAATTGCCTTTGCGGCGCGGCCCACTATGGCCGGGTGGATGCAGAGATTGGGTCAAAAACTGTTCGCGCCGCAATTTCTGCGGCCGTTATTCTGGCTGTTGATCTTGTTTGCGCTGGTCATGGCGCTGCTGCCCAAGCCGCCGCAATTGCCGATCGACCAGTTTGGCGACAAGTTTGCGCATGTGCTGGCTTTCGCGGTGCTGGCCGGGGTGGCCAACCTGGCTTGGCAAACGCGCTCGCGCTGGCTGATCGCGCTGTGGCTGTCGGCGTTCGGCGCGGCGATCGAACTGCTGCAAGCGATCAGCGTGTTGCACCGCGACAGCGATATTCGCGATTGGGTGGCGGACAGTATCGCGATCCTTGCCGCGACCGTGCTGGCGCGGTGGCTGCTGGCGCTGCGCACCTAGCCGTTTGCAGCGCGCAACCGTTTCGATTAGGGCGCGAGCGTCATGAACATCCCGGCCAATCCCTCCACTGCGCTGCTCACCATCGATCACATCCGCGCGGCGGCAGCGCGGATCGAAGGGGCGGTGGTGCATACCGCGATGGATTACAGCCGCACGCTGTCGCAGATCACCGGGGCAGACATCTGGCTCAAGTTCGAGAACCTGCAGTTCACTGCCGCCTACAAGGAGCGCGGCGCACTTAACGCGATGCTGCTGCTGGGGGGCGAGAAATGCACCCGCGGGGTGATTGCCGCATCGGCCGGTAATCACGCACAAGGGCTGTCGTATCACGGCGCACGACTGGGTATTCCGGTCACCATTGTCATGCCGCGCAACACGCCGACGGTAAAGGTGATGCAGACCGAAGTGCTGGGCGGCACCGTGGTGCTCCACGGCGAAAGCTTTGACGAAGCTTATGCTCATGCGCTTCAGCTGGAAGTCGAATTGGGACTGACGTTCGTGCACCCGTTCGACGATCCGCACGTGGCGGCGGGGCAGGGCACCGTGGCGCTCGAAATGCTGAGCCAGGTGCCCGAGCTCGACATGCTGGTGATCCCGATCGGCGGCGGCGGGCTGGCTTCGGGGATGGGCACGGCGGCCCGCGCGATCAAGCCCGACATCGGCCTGATCGGGGTCGAGGCGCAGCTGTTCCCCTCGATGTACAACCGGCTCAAGCACGCGGACCTGCCGTGCGGCGGAGATACCCTGGCCGAAGGCATCGCGGTGAAAGAGCCCGGGGCGTTCACCGCCAAAGTGCTCGAAGGCCTGATCGATGATATCGTGCTGGTCAGCGAAGCCCAGCTGGAAACCGCGGTTTCGCTGCTGCTGCAGATCGAAAAGACCGTGGCCGAGGGTGCGGGCGCGGCAGGGCTGGCTGCGGTGCTGGCCTATCCCGAGCTGTTCAAGGGCAAGAAGATCGGCATTCCGATCACCGGCGGCAATATCGACACGCGCCTGCTCGCCAACGTGCTGCTGCGCGATCTGGCCCGCTCAGGCCGTCTCGCCCGGCTCCGTCTGACCCTGCAGGATCGCCCCGGCGCGCTGTTCAAGGTGATGCGCGAGTTTGACAGCCACAACGTCAACATCATCGAAATCTACCACCAGCGGATCTTCACGCACTTGCCCGCCAAGGGCCTGACCGCCGACATCGAGTGCGAAGCCCGCGATAAGGACCAGCTCGACGCATTGGTCGCGAGCCTCCGCGCGGCGGGGTATGAGGTTGACCAGGTGGAGCTGGGTTAGTCGCTCGAACGCAGTGCGGTGTCCCACCAGACGTCGAGGCTCTCGGCGGCAAAGGCGTCAGCGTAGCGCTTCGCCACCGCCTGATCTTCGCGGTTGTAGGAGAGGAAGATGTCGGGGGTGGTCATGCGCTGCCCCCGGTCTCGTCGGACAACTGCGCCAGCGCATCGCGGAAGAATGCCTGGTGGGTTGGCAAACGAAGCAGATTGAGGTCGATGTCCGCATCATCCGCCGCGAGCCGCTTTCGCATCTCTCGGGCTTCGTCCATCCGGCCAAGATGAACATAGGCGGCAACCAGCCCCAGCGCGTTGTAGGGGGCACCCGGCATGAGTTGCTGAGATTCGAGTAACGGCGTCAACGCCGCTTCGAATTGACCGGCCAGCAGTCGGCAGCAACCCAGCATGTTGAGCGAAGACCACCGCTCGGGCGTCCGCGGCTCAAGCTCCAGCGCCTTTTCGAACATTGAGATGGCCCGGTCGATATTCCCCATGGCCGTCTTGACTTGGCCATTGAGAGACCAGCTCCACGGCCAGCCTGGATTGCGTGCCAGGGCACGTTCAGCCATTGCATCGAGCATCGCCATATCGCCGCCAGACTGGATGCCGGCCCAAGCAACGAAGCCCAAAACCAGTGGATCGTCATCGCCGGTCAGCAGCGCGCGCCTTGAATAGTCCTGCGACGCCAGCCGCAGCTTGTCCCTATCTTCCGCCACCCGAAGCAACAGCAGCGCGCTGCAACAGGCGCTGGCCACCGCCAGCAAATATGGGTCTTCGCGGTCATCAACCAGCGCCGCCTCGATAACGTTTAGGGCATGCTGATGCGACTCGGCAGAGAAGGTGCTGAAAGCCTGAAGCCCTGCAATCATGCCGTAGTAAGCGCCGGTTGCCTCATTCGGCCGGGCCAGCGCCCAACGCCGTTCGGCCGCTTCGATCGCCAGCACTGCTTTGCTTGCCAGCTTGCTGGCGATGTCCTCCTGCACGGCAAACGGATCGTCACCTTCCGCATCGATCCGCTCGGCCCAGATTTGTGTTCCAGACTCCGTTTCGATCAGCTTTGCCGAAAGCCGTACCTTGGAGTCGGCGCGGCGCAGCGTTGCTTCGAGAATGTATCTTGCCCCGGCAGGTTCCGACTGGAGATTGAGGGCATACTTGAAGCGCGAAAATATCGTCGCCGTTTCATCGATCAGGCCTTGCCCGAACGCCTCGTCGGCGGCGGCGGATTGCCAGGGCGCAATCGCAAGCCCGGGGCGACCCCGCTGGGCCTTGGCCGGCGCGGCGGCCTGTGGTGCCGCAATCTGGCGGACGGGTGCTTCATGACCCACGAACCGTTGCAGGTCGGAGAGGAACCCACGCCATGCGGGATCCCCCGCATCCCCCGTCCAGTGCGAGAGTTCCGCCGTCTGGGTCAGCTCGAACATGATGGGCCGCTCGCACGCCTCGATCGTCACCGGCACCAAAGTCTTGCAGCGGTCCGCAATCGTCGCCTCTGCGCGGACCCAGCGCGAGACCACCGAGCGCGGCGACCACAGCACCACCACGGCCTTGGCCCCGCGCAAGGCTGCCTCGGTCACCTCGTCATAAGCCTCGCCCGAGCGCAGCGCGGTATCCCACCAGACGTTCAGCCCCTCGGCCGCGAAGGCATCGGCATAGCGCTTCGCCGTCGCCGCATCCTCGCGGTTGTAGGATAGGAAGATGTCGGGGGCGGTCATGCCTTGCCTTCCGTCTCGGCCCACAGCGCGCGAAGGTGGGTGAGCAATGCGTCGAGCACCGGGCCCTTCGGGTTCCACCGCGTGTAACGCAGCTCCCACAAGTCCAGCGTCGCGGCCGGTTCGCGGCGTCTCGTCTCGTGCATCAGCTCAAGCGCCTCGTCGGTCCGGCCAAGCTGGCGGACGGCGAGCGCCTTGACGCAATAAACATAACCGGCCTCGGGATTGAGCGCGAGACTGGCATCGTAAGCGGCTTCTGCCGCCGCGAGGTCGCCCAGCAGGACGTGCGCGCCGCCCACCCAGTTCAAGGCATAGTGCCGGTAGGGCGACTGGGGTTCTATCCGGCGAAAATCGGCAAGGTGGGCCAGCGCTTCCCCGGGCTTGCCCAGCATCACACAGGCAATGCCGGCGATCCAATATCCATTTCCGAAACCGGGGTTGATTTCGATTGCCCGTCGGGCACGGCGAAGCCCCTCTTGGGCTTGACCGGTGTAGATGAAGGCATCCGCGACGGAGCCGAGAGCCACAACGTTCTCGCCATCGCAGGCCAGCGCGCGATCGATATGATGCCTGATCCGCCGCACCTCGGCCGGATCGTCGGGGCTGGAATACATATAGGCAATTGCCGATGCATCCGCGAACAAGGCATGGGCCAGCCCATAGTCCGGTGCAATCGCGACTGCACGGGCCGCTTCTTCGATTGCGCGGCCCACCGTTTCGCCGGTCAATTGGCGCAGTGCTGCCAGCGCGCGCATGACGCATTCCCAGGCGGTGAGATCACCCGGCTTCTTGAGCGCCTGCTCCATTTCCATGCGCCAGACCTGCGTGCCGAGATGCGTCGCGACTTCGACGATCAGCTCGTCCTGCAGCGCCGCCAGCTCGGCCAGCGGGCGGTCGAATTTCTCGGTCCACAGGATCGCCCCGCTCGCCGCCTCGACCAGCTGCGCGGTTACCCTGAGGTCCGCGCCGCTACGCCGGACATTGCCTTCGAGCAGATACCGCACCCCAAGCTCGCGCCCCAGCGCCGCGACATCGGGCAGCGCCCCGCTGCGGAACCGCGCGGTCGAGGAGCTCGATATCACCCGGGCATGGACCCCTTGCGAGAGCGCATCGATCAGATCCTCGACCATCCCGAACGCGAACACCTCGTCCTCCGCCAGCCCCGAGCGGTTGGTGAACGGCAACACCGCCAGCGACGGCGCCCCGCCGCGTTCGCCGGGTTTGGGAGGAGTGGAAGCGGGGGCGGACGGCTGTGCTGCCACTACCGGCGCGGCAATACTCTCGCGCCCGACAAACCCCCGGACATCGCCCAGAAACGCCTGCCACGCATTGTCCGAGGCATCCCCCGTCCAGTGCGACAGCTCCGCCGTCTGGGTCAGCTCGAACATGATCGGGCGCTCGCATGGCTCGATCGTCACCGGCACCAGCGTCTTGCACCGGTCCGCGATCGTCGCCTCCGCCCGCACCCAGCGCGAGACCACCGAACGCGGGCTCCACAGCACCACCACCGCCTTCGCCCCGCGCAAGGCCGCCTCGGTTACCTCGTCATAGGCTTCGCCCGAACGCAGCGCGGTGTCCCACCAGACATCCAGCCCTTCGGCCGCG
>JANOTT010000037.1:0-13737 GCA_031416535.1 Novosphingobium sp.
GCTGCGCCTCGCTCCCCCATCCCCGGCCCTTCCCCAACGGGGAAGGGGGAATTGCACCATGTCGATAAGCGACACCCGCCTCGCGCAACTGACCGAGCGTTTTGCTGAACTCGAAGCGCGGATGGCCTCGGGCAAGCTGGAGGGTAAGGACTTCATCGCCGCGAGCCGCGATTACTCCGAGCTCGAACCCGTCGCCAAGGCTGCCGAAGCGGTGCGCGAAATGCGCGGGGAGCTGACCGTGCTTGCTGCGATCACCGACCCCGATCCGGACATGCGCGCCATGGCCGCTGAGGAAGTCGAGCGTCTCAAGACTGCCCTCCCCCAGGCCGAACATGCGCTCGCCGTCGCCATGCTGCCGCGCGATTCGGCGGATAGCCGCCCCGCCATGCTCGAAATTCGCGGCGGCACCGGGGGCGATGAGGCCGCGCTGTTCGCGGCCGATCTGTACCGGATGTATGAGAAATACGCGCTCCTGCAGGGCTGGCGGATCGAGCTGATCAGCGCCAACGTCTCGGACATCGGCGGCTTCAAGGAAGTGGTCGCGAACATCCAGGGCAACGGCGTGTTCGCCAAATTGAAGTTCGAGAGCGGCGTCCACCGGGTGCAGCGGGTGCCGGTGACCGAAAGCGGCGGGCGCATTCACACCAGCGCGGCGACCGTAGCGGTGCTGCCCGAGCCCGATGAAGTCGATGTGCAGATCGAGGACAAAGACCTCAAGATCGATGTTTACCGCGCCAGCGGAGCAGGCGGCCAGCACGTCAACACTACCGATTCGGCGGTGCGGATCACGCATTTGCCCAGCGGGCTGGTGGTGATCTGTCAGGACGAGCGCAGCCAGCACAAGAACAAGGCCAAGGCGATGACCGTGCTGCGCACGCGGCTCTATGAGAAAATGCGCGACGAGGCCCAAGGCGCGGAGGCCGAGGCGCGGCGGGCGATGGTTGGCTCGGGCGACCGCAGCGAGCGCATCCGCACCTACAATTTCCCGCAAGGCCGCGTCACCGATCACCGCATCAACCTGACCCTGCACCGCTTGCCCGAAGTGCTGCAAGGCATCGGCCTGGGCGAACTGATCGACGCGTTGATCGCCGAGGACCAGGCCAAGCGGCTGGCGGCTTTGGGTGAGTGAAGGCCGGACCGTTGCCGACGCCATCCGCGCCGCGACGCTCGAGCTGGGCCAAGACACCGACACCGCGCGGCTCGACGCGGAGCTGCTGATGGCCGAGGCGCTCGATTGCACGCGCTCGGAGATGTTCCTGCGCCGGATGCACGACCCCGCCCCGGAGGACTATGCCAAGTTCATCGCGCGGCGCGCGGCGCATGAACCGGTCGCCTACATCCGCGGCTATCAGGAATTCTTCGGGCTGGGGTTTCGCGTCACCCCCGATGTGCTGATCCCGCGCGGCGACAGCGAAGTGCTGGTCGAGGCGGCGCTGGCGGCGCGGCCCGGTGCCCGCCGCGTGCTCGATCTGGGCACCGGATCGGGCGCGCTGCTGCTCGCAGCGCTGAGCGAATTGCCGCAGGCACAGGGCCTGGGGATCGATCGTTCGGTCGCGGCGCTGAGTGTTGCCACCGGCAATGCCCGCGCGCTGGGCCTGGCCGAGCGCGCCGAATTGCGGCTGGGCGATTGGACGCAGCCTGAATGGAGCGCAGGGCTGGGCACGTTTGACTTGATCCTGGCCAACCCGCCCTATGTCGAGGACCAGGCCGATCTGGCGCCCTCGGTCCGGGCTTACGAACCGGCGCAGGCGCTGTTCGCGGGCGCTGAAGGCCTTAATGATTACCGCAGCCTGATCCCCCGGCTGGCCGCGCTGCTGGCACCGCGCGGTGTTGCACTGGTCGAGATCGGTCACCGACAGGCCGAGGCAGTCACCGCAATCGCGGCTGCGGCTGGGCTCGATGCGCGACTGCACCATGACCTGGGCGAGCGGCCGCGCGCGCTCGAACTCAAAATTTCGCTTGGCAAGACGGCTGCGCCAGCCTAAATCAAGCGGTAAGCCAGCGCTGGTCCACTCGTTGTGAGACCCGCCGGCTCATTCCAGCATTTGCGAGCAGGTGGCAGTTTCACCGCGAAATTCAGCAGATGTCGGGCCCACGACGCGCAGAGGGCGCCCGTGGCACTGGGTCACACGATCAGGCAGCCGCAAAGCCGGCAGGGCTGACGGAATAGGGAATCTAACCCCTTGAATAATAACAATAATAGTAACCGCGGTAACAGCAGCAGCAATAATAACAACCGTCGGCGCGGCCGCAGCAATCGGCCGAACAGTGGCGGGGGCGGCGGTCAGCAGCTCAACCGGATTGACAGCCGCGCGCGGGGCAATGCGCCGCAGTTGCTCGAAAAATACCGCAAGCTGGCACAGGACGCTCACCTGAACGGTGACCGGGTGCAGGCCGAATATTATCTGCAGTTCGCCGATCACTATTTCCGGGTGACCGCCGATAGCCGCGTGCGCACTGACGAACAGCGCACGCGTCCCAATGAGCGCTGGGAAGGTGGCGGCGGCGAGGATGGCGACGATGGGTCGGATTTCTCGCTCGACAACGATTTCCCGAGCTTCGACCAGCCCAGCTACACCCGCGCGCCGCGCGAGGATCGCCCGCGCCATGCCGTGCAGGGACAAGATGCCGCGCAGGGACAAGACACGCCACAAGGCCAGGACGCTCCTCAAGCACGCGACGCCCGGCAGGAACGCAACCGCCCACGGGTGTCGGACAATGCCCGCAGCGAGGACGACGATTCGCGCTTAGCCGAAGCTGACAGCGGCGATACGGCCGAGCAGGAAACGCAGCCCAACCCGTACGAGCCGCCAGCCAACCCATTCGTGCGCGACAATCGCAACCGCGCCGGGCTGCGGCCGCGCCGCGCGAGCCGCCCATTGCAGGGCGGCCCGGATGAGCCTGACGATGCCGGGTCTGAGCCTGCCGGGCTTGATCCGTCGTTGCTGCCACCCGCGATCAGCGCTGCCCGCGACGCCGACCCGACCGATCCAGCCAAGCCGCGCCGCGGCCGGCCGCGCAAAAAGCCGACTGCCGACGATGCCGGCGAAACGCTCGAATCGGTTAGCTGATCCGGATCCTTGTCCCGCGCTGTCGCTCTTGCGCTAACGCACCCACGTCTGGCCGCACTGCTGCTGGGCGCCGGATCGGCGCTGGGCTTCGAGCCTTACGCGCTGTGGCCGCTGACCCTGATGGCCTGCGCCGCGCTGATCGCGCTGCTGCAGGCGGCACCTACCCGTAAGCAGGCGTTGCTGTTGGGCTGGTGCTTCGGGCTGGGCCAGTTTGCGGTCGGCCTGAACTGGATTGCCACCGCCTTTACCTATCAGGCCGCGATGCCGTTCTGGCTGGGCTGGGTCGCGGTGCTGCTGCTGGCCTGCTACCTGGCGGTCTATCCCGCGCTTGCGACCCTGACCGCCTGGCACGCCCGGTCAAACAGCGCCGCGATGGTGCTCGCGCTCGCCGGAAGCTGGATCATCACCGAATGGTTGCGCGGCTGGGTATTCACCGGCTTTCCCTGGAACCCGCTTGGCGCGGTCCTGCTGGGCTCGTTCGAACAACCCGGCGCGGCGCGCGCCTTGCCGTGGCTGGGCACGTTTGCGCTGTCTGGGCTGGCGATGCTGCTGGCCGGGCTATGGCAGTTGGGGCTGAGCAATTTTCGCCGAGACCGCCGCGCGCTGATCTTGCTGGCGCTGCCGCTGCTGGTGCAGCTTGGCCCCACACTGGCGCCGCCCGCGCGGGATCCGGCCAGCACAGTGCCTTACGCGCTGGTGCAGCCCAATATTCCGCAGGGCCAACTCAACGACCCATCGAAATTCGAGGATAATTTTCAGCGCCTCGCCGCGCTGGTGCCGCCGGCCGCGGCTGGCCCGGGGGCATTGCTGCTGTGGCCCGAATCGGGCGTGTCGGACTATCTGCGCGGTGGCTATCCGGCCGGCTATTATCTCGACACCTACGGCGCTGACCCGGCGCGCGCGCGGGCGCGGCTGAGCCAAGTGATCGGGCCTGCGCGCCTGATGCTGGCCGGAACGGTCAATCTGGAATTGCGCGGCGGGCGTGCGGTTGGCGCGCGCAACGCAGTGACGGCGATTGACAGCGCGGGTACGCTGACCGCCAGCTATGACAAGGCGCATCTCGTGCCTTACGGCGAATACCTGCCGATGCGCGCGCTGCTCACGCCGCTGGGGCTCAACCGGCTGGTGCCGGGCGACTTCGATTTCTGGCCCGGTCCGGGGCCGCAAACGCTCAGCCTTGGCCGGTTCGGTCGCGCCGGGGTGCAAATCTGTTATGAAATCGTCTTCCCCGGGCACGTGATCGATGCGGCGCACCGCCCGGATTACCTGTTCAATCCTTCCAACGACGGCTGGTTTGGCCGCTGGGGCCCGCCGCAGCACCTGGCGCAGGCACGAATGCGCGCAATTGAAGAGGGGATACCGGTGTTGCGCTCGACCACGACCGGGATCAGCGCGGTGATCGATGCGCGCGGCGTGGTGCTCCAGTCGGTGCCGCTAAACTCCGCCGGGGTGCTGCTGGGCCGCATTCCGCGGTCGCACGAATCCACACTGTTCGCACGCAGCGGGAACCTTTTGTCGCTTGGTTGGGCTTTGTTGCTGCTCGCGGCGTCGCTGGTTGCACTGCGCCGCGCGCGCGGTTAAGGGAAGAAGACATAAAGCTTTCTTTATATCGGAATTCCCATGCGCGATTCTTATCTGTTCACTTCCGAGAGCGTCTCCGAAGGTCATCCAGACAAAGTTTCTGACCAAATTTCAGATGCGGTCGTCGATCTGTTCCTGGCCAAAGACCCAGAGGCGCGGATCGCCTGCGAGACGCTGACCACCACCCAGCTGGTGGTCTTGGCGGGTGAGATTCGCTGCAAGGGCGTCTTTGAGAACGACGCCTGGGCCCCCGGCGCGCAAGCCGAAATCGAAGCCGCCGTGCGCAATACGGTACGCGAAATTGGCTATGAGCAAGACGGTTTCCACTGGGAAAAGTTCGAATTCATCAACCGACTGCACGGCCAATCCGCGCACATCGCCAAAGGCGTCGATGCCAGCAGCAACAAGGACGAAGGCGCCGGCGATCAGGGGATCATGTTCGGCTATGCCACCGATGAGACCCCTGACCTGATGCCCGCGACGCTGTATTACAGCCACAAAATCCTCGAACGGATGGCCGCCGATCGTCATTCCGGCGCAGCCTCGTTCCTTGAGCCCGACGCCAAGAGCCAGGTGACCTTGCGTTACGAGGGCAGCTTGCCGGTGGCCGCCACCGCCGTGGTTGTCTCGACCCAGCACAAGCCGGGCTATGACGAAGGCGCCAAGGAAGCCGAGCTTCACGCCTATGTCCGCCGCGTGATCGCCGATGTGATCCCGCCGGTGCTGCTGCGCGAAACCGAATACCACATCAATCCCACGGGCAGCTTCGAGATCGGCGGTCCTGATGGCGACGCGGGCCTGACCGGGCGCAAGATCATCGTCGATACTTATGGCGGCGCGGCCCCGCATGGCGGCGGTGCGTTCAGCGGTAAGGACCCGACCAAGGTTGACCGCTCCGCCGCCTACATCACGCGCTATCTGGCCAAGAACATCGTCGCCGCAGGCCTTGCCACGCGCTGCACGATCCAGCTGGCCTATGCGATCGGCGTGTCGAAGCCGCTCTCGCTGTACGTCGATACGCATGAAACTGGAACCGTCGGCGATGACGTGATTGAAGCCGCAATCATGCGGATCGAAAAGCTGGGCGGACTGACCCCGCGCGCGATCCGCACGCATCTGGGGCTTAACAAGCCGATCTATCGCCCAACCGCCGCCTACGGTCACTTCGGCCGCAAAGCTGAAGGCGACCTGTTTCCATGGGAGCGGACCGATCTGGTGGCAGAATTAAAAGCAGCGCTGGGCTTAGCTTGATCCTCCTTAATACGGGGAGGATTTGGTTTGGTTCATACGCCTTGGCGGTAATCCGCTGTCACCACCCCGGCTGCTGCCAGTTCCTGCTCATGGCTGACCTCGCGCCAGCTCTCAGCCAGTGCCTGCGCCTCCCACTCAAGCATCGCCGGGTGCACGAGCACGTGATCAACCCAGGCATGACCCTGGCCAACGTCCAGCCCATAGGTGCGAATGCGAAAGGCTACTGGCGCGTAAAATGCATCGACCGCGCCGAATTCTGCACCGGCCAGCCATGGCCCGCCGAACTGCGCCAGCCCGGTCTCGAAAATCTCGCGCACACGGGCCACATTGCGCCGCAGCCCCTCGCTCATTGGCTTGGGGCTGACCCGCACGCCGACATTCATCGTGCAATCATTGCGCAGGTGCCCGAACCCGCCGTGCATTTCGCAAACCGCGCCTTGCGCGAAAATTCGCGCCGCTTCGTCCGCTGGCCAGATCCCGGCATGACGCTCGGCGAGGTAGAGCGCGATGCCGAGCGAATCGGCCAAGACCCGTTCCCCGTCGATCAGCACCGGGACCTGTCCGGTCGGTGAAAACCGGCGGAAGTCGGCGTAATTGTCCGGCTTGGTGAACGGCTCAAGCCGATCTTCGAAGCCGATTGCAAGCGCTTTCATCAGCACCCAAGGCCGCAGGCTCCAGCTCGAATAATTTCGATTTCCGGTGATCAGTGTGTACGTCATCGGCGCAGTCTAGGTACCGGCTGCATAAGGTCAATGCGCTGCCACCGCCCCCACTTCATCCGGCCAGTGCTCCATCCGCTCGCGCCCGGCATCGAGAAACAGCGCGGGCAATTTGACCAGCATCAGGATCTTGTGGATGGTCCAGTCGGCGGCGCGCTCGTTCCATTTGGCGGTGGCGCGGCCGTGGCGTTCCAGCCAGCGCTGGTACGGCAGGAAGTGGTCGGGCTCGTCCTTGTGCACAATCTGGAAAATGCGCTTCATGATCGGATCGGACATGATCAGCTTGCTCTTCAGGATGATCTCGACCTGAGCAAAGCCGCGCTGTTCGGTCAGCATGATCACCCGGCAAAGCTGCTCGAACTGGTCCGGGTTGGCAAGCACCTGTTCGGTGTTCATTTCGTCGATCGTGCAGCGAAAGATCCACTGGATGAACCGGTCGATATGCCCAACCCCGCGATCAACCTTGAGCGGCATGCGCCCCTGTCGCTCGAACCAGCGGCGAAACATCATATAATGTTTGCGCTCGTCGGCGCGGTGCTTGGCTATTTCTTGCTGGAAGCCGGGATCACTGGGACAGTGCATCCGGACCGCGGCAAGCACACGGTCAAGCGCGGTGTATCCGCGGTATTCGTTGTACAAATAGATCGAGGCCAGGACATCGAAGTAGCGTTCGCGAAAGGCAGCTCGGACGGGCAAATGTTCACTCCATCATTGCGGCCAGCCCCATGACCGCTGCAGCAAATTCCTCGCGAAAATCCTGAACCACGCTGCGGGCGCTGCGAACCTGGTCGATCAGGCCAACGCCTTGCCCGACGAAGTATGAAACGAGTTCACGGGCTTGTTCGTTCCCGCCCAATACGGCCTTTTCAATTTTCTGAAAGCTGGGCTCGGACACCATGCCCATCAACGGCATCGGCAGTGCGCCAGGTCCGCCGGCGCTGTCCCACGCCTCGTGCCACGCCGTCTTAAGCTGGCGCGCGGGCTTTCCCGTCCGACTGCGTGAGCGCACGGTATCGCGGCTGCGCGCGGCGATCATCTTGTCGCGGAAGGCTTCGCTGGTTTCGGATTCGGGGGTGGCGAGCCAGACCGAGCCGGTCCACGCGCCTTGCGCGCCGGCCGCCATCATCCCGGCCATCTGCGCCCCGGTCATGATCCCGCCCGCCGCCAGCACCGGCAGATCATAGCCCGCCCCGACCAGCGCGCGCACGACTTCGGGGATCAGCACCAGCGTCGAAACTTCGCCGCAGTGGCCGCCGGCCTCGGTGCCCTGCGCGACCACGATATCGACCCCGGCCGCAGCCTGGCGCAGCGCGTGTTCCTTGGCCCCGACCAAGGCCGCCACCGGCACCCCGCGCGCCTTTCCCTGCGCAATCATCTCGGGCGGCGCGATCCCCAGCGCATTGGCAATCAGCCGGATCGGATGGCGGAAAGCCACTTCCATTAAGGCGTGGCCGTTTTCAGGCGTGATCCCCGAACGCCCACGCCACGCGACCACCTCTTCGGGCGGCACTGCGATGCCGTATTGCCCCAGCAGATCGGCGGTGAAGGCGCGGTGCTCAGCCGAGATCGCCTGCGCGCGGCGATCGTTGTCAGCCAAGCCGGCGACGCGCGGATCGACCGTCTCGGGCACCAGCACATCGACCCCGTACGGCGCACCATCGATATGCGCATCGATCCACGCAAGTTCTTCTTCCAGCTGCTCGGGCGTAAATCGGGTCGCGCCCAGCACACCGAACCCGCCCGCCTTGCTCACCGCCACCACCACATCGCGGCAATGGCTGAAGGCAAACAGCGGAAATTCGCAGCCAGTCAGGCGGCACACTTGGTTGTTCATCATCGGCTCCCGTTTTGGGGACGATCATTGCGCGCGGCAGGGGTGCGGGCAAGCAAAGATTATTCGCGCGCAGAGGCGCAGAGGACGCAGAGAAAGCAAGATATGTCGGCTTTGCCGGTTTAGTTACTCGCTGCAGCCACTGCGCCTCTGCACGCGCCAACCTTACCCCTCGTAATGCGCCGTCGTCTTGGCCGCGACGTCCTCGGCGCTGACGCCGGGGGCCAGTTCGATCAGCTTGAACGGGCTGCGGTGATCGGTCCGCTGGAACACCGCCAGATCGGTGATCACCATGTCCACCACGTTCCGCCCGGTCAGCGGCAGGGTGCAGGCCGGGATGAATTTCGGGCTGCCATCCTTGGCGCAGTGCTCCATCACCACGATGATCTGCTTGACCCCGGCGACCAGATCCATCGCCCCGCCCATGCCCTTGATCATCTTGCCCGGGACCATCCAATTGGCAATGTCGCCGTTTTCAGCGACTTCCATCGCGCCCAGCACGGTCAGGTCGATATGCCCGCCGCGGATCATCGCAAAGCTGGCAGCGCTGTCAAAATAGGCCGAGTGCGGCAGTTCGCTGATCGTCTGCTTGCCGGCGTTGATCAGATCGGCGTCGATCTCATCCTCGGTCGGAAAGGGTCCGATCCCCAGCATCCCGTTTTCGCTTTGCAGCGTCACGGTCATTGCGGCGGGGACATGGTTGGCCACCAGCGTCGGGATGCCGATGCCCAGGTTGACGTAGTAGCCGTCCTGCAGCTCCTGCGCCGCGCGC
Organism: Novosphingobium sp.; assembly: GCA_031416535.1. GTDB lineage: Bacteria > Pseudomonadota > Alphaproteobacteria > Sphingomonadales > Sphingomonadaceae > Novosphingobium. The sequence continues at coordinate 9,226 of JANOTT010000037.1, forward strand.
GCTGCCATCTGGTCGCGGCTCCAGCCCTTGGCGATGTGATCGTGTGCAGTCATCAGCCGACATCCGTGGTGCGTGTGGTGCGGAATTCGATTTGCTTGTCATAAGGCGCGCCGACGATCAGCCGCTGGACGTAAACCCCGGGCAAGTGGATGCAATCAGGATCGAGGCTGCCCACCGGGACCAGCTCTTCCACCTCGACCACGCAGACCTTGCCGCAGGTCGCGGCGGGCTGGTTGAAATTGCGCGCGGTCTTGCGGAACACGACATTGCCGGTCGCGTCGGCCTTCCACGCCTTGACCAAAGCCAGATCGGCAAAAATCCCGCGCTCAAGGATGTAGTCCTCGCCGCCGAATTCCTTCACTTCCTTGCCCTCGGCCACCAGCGTGCCAACGCCGGTCTTGGTGTAGAACCCGGGAATACCGGCTCCGCCCGCGCGCATCCGCTCGGCCAGCGTGCCTTGTGGGCAAAACTCAACCTCAAGCTCGCCCGCCAGATATTGCCGCTCGAATTCCTTGTTCTCGCCCACGTAGCTCGCGATCATCTTCTTGACCTGACGCGTGCGCAGCAGTTTGCCGATGCCTTCGTTGTCGATTCCGGCATTGTTGCTGGCAAAAGTCAGGTCCTTGACGCCCGCATCGCGCACTGCATCAAGCAGCCGTTCGGGAATGCCGCATAGCCCGAACCCCCCGCAGGCGATCATCAGGCCATCGCGCAACAGCCCATCGAGCGCAGCTTCGGCACTGGGGTAAACTTTCTGGGCCATAGATTCTCCGATGCTGCGAATCAGCCGGCGCTAGGCGAGCGCAGCGGCTTCCGCAATTGCACAATTTGCTGGCAAGCGTGCGCCAAATGCAAGCCGCCGCTCAGCCCAGCTCCAGCCCGAGCAATGCCGACAAATCCGCCAGCGCCTGCTCGCCGCTGGTCACCTTGATCGCCGCCATGCCCTGCGCAGCGGCGGGCTTGCAGTTGATCCCCAGGTCATCGAGATAGACGCACTGCGCCGGGGCCAGCGCCAGTTGCTCGCACATCATCTGATAAATGCGCGGATCAGGCTTGCGCACGCCAGCCTTCGAACTCTCGATCACCGCTTCGAACCGCGCGAACACCTGCTCGTAAGCATCGGCTTTGACGCCGCTGCGCGCCATGCCCGCGCCATGGCCGCTGGGCACGTTGTTGGTGATGCACGCCAGCCGGTAGCTCGCCGCCGCCAGTTGATCGAGCGCGCGGATCATTGCCGGGCGGATCGAGCCGGACAGCACCGCCAGCACCGCGCGGCCTCCGAGCGCGTGGCCCAGCGCCTCTGCCTCGGCCTCGAACAGCACGTCGAACTTGCGCGCATCGATCTCCGCGCGTTCGAACTGCGCCCAGGCGTTGCCATGCGGGTTGGCGGCATTGACCGAGCGGATGAAATCGCGCGGCAAGGCGCGCTCTTCTTCGAGCCGGTTGAACGCCTCGAACGGCGAGGATGTAATCACGCCGCCGAAATCGAAAATGACTGCCTCGAACCTGCGTTGCTCCACCACCGCTCTCCTTGCTGCTTGCGGGCCAGTGCCGCATGGATGGCACCGGTGCAAGCTTTGGTCGGTCAAAGCTGGAGTCTGGTCGAATACCGCGCGAAAAGTCGGCCGCCGGGTTCATCCTCAAATCCGAGAGCACCGTGCTGCGGCGCAGCGAAGGCGGACATTTCAAGCTCATGCTTGACCCTGCGCGGCGCGGAAAATTTGACCGTTCATGGCTTAATTCCGACATTATTCCGCGAAATTTGGAGTTAGTTGCAAATTATGCAACATGAAATGAGCTTTTCGCACTTGCACAATAACCGGGGTGGTGACATTTAGATCCTGCCTTTTTAGGCATCCTCTCCCAAAACTTCACAAGGCCGGGTCAGCAATGACCCGGCCCTTTTTTTGTCACTGCCCGGGAGGGGGTCAGCAATGACCGAGCCATTTTTTGTCTCAAGCTTTGGCCGCAGCCACCTTCGCCAGAATATCCGACAGATTGGCGTTGCGCGCCTCCAGCGCCACCACCGACTGCTCCAGTTCGCGCACGCGGATGGCTTGCAGGTCGAGGCCGACCTGTTGCGTCGCCCAGCCGAGTATCTCGATTTCGTCGGGGCGGTAATCCTCGCCGGTGGGCTTCGGCCCAAGCAGGACGAACCCCGCCAACGCCGCCTGATGCATCATCGGCAGCGCGAGTGCGGCCTCGATCGGCGAGCCGAGTTCAGCGGGAACGACCGCGCGCTGTTCTGCCCGCATCGCGGCGAGCGCGGGATCGTCGGCGTCGATGGTTTGTCCCGCCGCGCTGTCATAGTTCCCTTCAGATGTCCGCGAATAGAGCGCCGCCGATGCCCCACCTGTGAACCGCGCAAGCTCCGCCACGAAATTCCCCGCCAGCGCCTTGGGCTTTTCGACATGCGCCGCTGCCGCGACGAAGCGCTTCAGCGCCGCTTCGTTCCGGTGCCACGAGCGGAAGAACAGCCGTTCGATCACGTGCTCGACGCCGTCGCGGATGCGGTGGAACAGCAGGAACAGCCCGACCGCGATCCCGGCGCTGAACAACGCGCTGCCCTCGTGCCACGCCTCGGGCACGAGATGCTCGACCGCCCATTCGAGCGTCCCGAAGCTGACCAGCAGGATGGCGCTGACCGCGCCGAACACCAGCGTCCGGTTCACCGCAAAGCCCAGATCGAACAGCTTGTGCCGCAGCACCGCATAGGCGAGCAGGGCTGGTGCTACGATGCCCTGCATCACTGCATTGAACAGGATCAGACCAGCGCTGCTTTCGCCGCCAACAATCGTCCCGGTCTGCATCGAGTCCCACGAATTCAACACGGCAGCAAACAGATAGGCGGACAAAGCAAAGACAATTAGCGCGATTCGATTGCGCTCCGCAGCTGAGCCAATGCGCCACCCTGCAACCAGATAGGCGATCGCGGCCGCAATGCTGATCGACATCACCAGGGAGAGGTACCCGGCACCTCCAGCCCAAGTCATATAATTTGTCAGCCAGAATCGATCCCAGCTGTAGATGCTCAGGCTGACGAGACACCAGATGAACCAGATAGTGAACAGCCGCCAATGCCATCGCGGCAGGCTACCGGCCTGCTGCTCGAACATTCGCATCGCAAAAGGGATAAGCAACGCCACAAAAGCAAAGGAACCAATCTGCAGCCACCACATCGGCGCCGCCAGCCCGAGATCGGTTGCCCAAGGCGGCGGATTCGACCCGCCACGACCTATCGCCGCCAGTGCCGTGCCAAGCAGCATCGCCGCCGGGTTGCCCCAACCCCGCCACAATATGAAGCAACCGACCAGAAGCGTGATGAGCACCGCCAGCACACTTGCCAGGCGCAGGCTATTGCTACGTGCCTGCTCATGGCCCACTGGCAATGGCTCGATTACAATGTGATGCGCTGATCGAACACCGTCGCGATCGAGCGTGAAGTTTACTCTGTCCCCGACCTCGGGCCGGAGCGCGTAATAATAGGTGGGGTCGGTCCGCACAAAATCGCCATTGCGGATCCCTGCTTTGGCAAAGGGTCCGTCGGGATCGACTTCGATCATTTTGCCAAAGCCGGTCGGCGGGTTCGGATCAGGGATCGCTCTGCCGGAATTCAAAGCGAGTTCGCCAAGCAATCCGCTGCGATAGGCTGCCATATCGATCGTCGCTGTCATGCGGTTGCCGATGATCAGCACCAGTAGTGCGATCAGCAGCACCTGCTGCCAGCGCGGCCAGTTCAGCTTTGCCGATACGGCGCGGTTCGTCATGCCTTACCCCTCTCAGCGCGCGCCCGTTGCCAGCCTGCCAGAATCCCCGGCGTTTGCAATCAGCGCAATCAGTTCCTAGCTTGACGCTTCACCCCGAGCGGCAAGGACCAGTGGCGCAATGGCCGAAGTGCAGGAAAAGACAGTCAAGCTTCAGGTCGCCGCCGCGCGGCAGGAAGAAAGCGGCAACGGGTTTGCCCGCCTGCCCAAAACGGCGCTGGCCGCGCTGGGCGTGACCGAAGGCGATGTGATTGCGATCGAGGGTAAACGTCCCACCGCCGCGCGGGTCATGCTCGCTTATGCCGAGGACGAAGGGCTCGAGGTGATCCGGCTTGATGGGCTGCAGCGCGCCAATGCCGAGGTTGGATCGGGCGATCATGTGGTGGTCAAAAAGGCCGAAAGCCGTCCCGCCAGCCGCGTGGTGTTTGCCCCGGCGCAGCGCGAAATGCGGTTGCAGGGCCCGGGGCAGGCACTGAAGCGCAATTTCTTTGGCCGCCCGCTGGTGGCCGGCGATCTGGTTGCCACCACTGGCCAGCAGCAGGTTCGCGATATGCCGCCCGAAGTGGCGCGGATGTTCAACGCCCCGGCCTTTGCGCTCACCCAGATCCGCCTGACGGTGGTCTCGACCGTGCCCAAGGGCATCGTTCACATCGACGAGAGCACCGAGGTCGAACTGCGCGAGGAGTTCGAGGAAGCGCGCGGTTCGCGCGGCGATGTCAACTATGACGATGTCGGCGGAATGGGCGAT
>JANOTT010000038.1:0-14149 GCA_031416535.1 Novosphingobium sp.
GCAGCTTGCCATTCCCGTCAGAGCGCCCGCCGCCGCCTTCGTTGATCGCAAATTCGGCGTCGATCAGATCGCGGCGGTTGGCCGCCAGCCATTCGGCACCGTTGAACGCCCCGCCGGTTTCCTCGCCGCAGGTCAGCGCCAGCTTGACCGTTCGCTTGGGCTTGTAGCCGGTCTTGGCAAAACGGATCAGGGTGTCGGTGTAGATCGCGGCCTGCGCCTTGTCGTCATAGGAGCCGCGGGCATAGAAATAGCCGTTCTCTTCGATCAGCGTGAACGGATCGCGCACCCAATCCGTCCGGTTGGCCTCAACCACATCGATATGGGCGAGCATCAGCAGCGGTTTGAGTGTCTTTGAAGTGCCGGGGTAGACCACCACCACCCCGCCATCCTTGGGGTGTTCGGGCACTGAAAACATGGTGATCTGGCTATCAGGGATGCCGGCGCTGCGCATCCGCGCCGCCATCCGCTCCGCCGCGAGCGTGCAACTGCCCGCCGAAAGCGTGGTGAGGTTTCGACCAGCTCTTTGTAAAGCCCACGAAATTCGGCCTGATCGGGGCGCAGCGGGGCGTCCATCGCACCTGCTTCTGCGCCCAGGATGGTGGTGCCCAGCAAGGCAAGTGCGGCGAGTTTCTTCAAGACGGTTCTCCCTAAATCTGCCGCCAATTGAGCAGGATTTCCCTGTGGATGGAAGGGGCCGCAAACACTTCCGTTTTGGGGGTTGAAACCCTATATGCTCACTATGTCAGACACCCCAGAAAACATCCCCAATCCGAACGAATACGGCGCCGACCAGATCAAGGTCCTCAAGGGGCTCGATGCCGTGCGCAAACGCCCCGGCATGTACATCGGCGATACCGATGATGGCTCGGGCCTGCACCACATGGTGTTCGAGGTTTCGGACAACGCGATTGACGAGGCGCTGGCCGGGCATTGCGATCTGGTCTTGATCGAGCTCAACCCCGATGGCTCGGTTTCGGTTGAGGACAACGGGCGCGGGATTCCCACCGGGATCCACGCCGAAGAGGGCGTCTCGGCGGCCGAAGTGATCATGACCCAGCTGCACGCGGGCGGCAAATTCGAGAACACGTCCGACGACAATGCCTACAAGGTCTCGGGCGGGCTCCACGGCGTCGGCGTGTCGGTGGTCAACGCGCTGTCCGAATGGCTCGAGCTGACGATCTGGCGCGACGGTGAAGAGCATTGGATGAAGTTTGCCTGCGGCGACGCGGTCGAACCGCTGCGCGTGGTCGGGCCGGCTCCAGCGGGAAAGAAGGGTACCCGCGTCACCTTCCTCGCCAGCACCGATACGTTCAAGAACGTGCTCGAGTTCGATTTCGAGAAGCTTGAGCACCGCTACCGCGAGCTCGCCTTCCTCAATTCGGGCGTGCACATCAAGCTGCGCGACAAGCGCCATGCCGACCTGCTGGAGCACGATCTGTTCTATGAAGGCGGGATCGGCGCGTTTGTCGGCTATCTCGATCGCAACAAGATCGCGCTGCTGCCCGACCCGATTGCGATTTCGTCCGAGCGTGACGGGATCGCCATCGAAGTCGCGCTGGAATGGAACGATTCGTACTACGAGAATGTGCTGTGTTTCACCAACAACATCCCGCAGCGCGATGGCGGCACGCACTTGGCCGCATTCCGCGCCGCGCTGACCCGCACGCTCAACAACTACGCCGAAAAAACCGGGCTGATGAAAAAGGAAAAGGTCACGCTGACCGGTGAGGACATGCGCGAAGGGCTGACCGCGATCGTCTCGGTCAAATTGCCCGATCCCAAGTTCTCCTCGCAGACCAAGGACAAGCTGGTTTCCTCCGAAGTGCGCCAGCCCTTGGAAAGCCTGATGGCCGACAAAATGAGCGACTGGCTCGAGGAAAACCCCGCTTATGCCAAACAGGTGATCGGCAAGATCATCGACGCCGCCGCCGCGCGCGAAGCGGCCAAGCGGGCGCGCGAGCTGACCCGGCGCAAGGGTGCGCTCGATATCGCCAGCCTGCCGGGCAAACTGGCCGATTGCCAGGAACGCGATCCCGCCAAGTGCGAGCTGTTTCTGGTCGAAGGCGATTCGGCCGGCGGTTCGGCCAAGCAGGGGCGGGACCGTAATATCCAGGCAATTTTGCCGCTCAAGGGCAAGATCCTCAACGTCGAGCGGGCGCGGTTCGACCGGATCATTTCGTCCAAGGAGGTCGGCACGCTGATCCAGGCGATGGGCACCGGGATCCGCGACGAGTTCAACCTGGCGAAGCTGCGCTATCACAAGATCGTGATCATGACCGACGCCGATGTCGACGGCGCGCATATCCGCACCCTGCTGCTCACCTTCTTCCACCGCCAGATGCCCGAGATCATTCGGGGCGGTCATTTGTTCATTGCGCAGCCGCCGCTGTACAAGGTCAACAAGGGCCGCAGCGAGGTCTACCTCAAAGACGGCGCCGAGCTTGATCGCTATCTGGTCGAAGCCGGCACTGCGGGCCGGGTGCTGGAGACCGCGGGCGGCGCGCGGGGCGGATCCGAGTTGGCGGCATTGGTCCAGCACGCCTTGCGGATGCGCAGCCTGATGGGCTTTGTGCCGCGCCGCTTTGATCCGGCGGTGATCGAGGCGTTGGCGATGGCCGGTGTGCTCGATCCTGACCTCGATCGGGCCGGGCGGCAGGCAGCGCTAGCCAAGACGTCCACCTGGCTCGATCTGGGCGACCGCGAGGCCCGGTGGAGCGCCGAACTGACCGACGCGGGCGCGGTGATGGTCAAGCGGGTGTGGCGCGGGGTAACCGACGCGCATCCGATTGAAGCCAGCTTCCTGACCAGCGCCGAGGCGCGCAAGCTGGCCAAGCTGGCGGTGGAGAATGTCGAGGTTTACGAACAGCCGGTGCGCTTGGTGCGGATTAGCAGCGCGACCGAAGACGCGGCCGAGGTTGATACGGCGGACGGCGACGGCGAGGTCGCGCCAGCGCCGGTGACCGCCAAGGACCAGATCACCCGGCCTTCCGAACTGCTCGATGCGGTGCTGGCGGGCGGGCGCAAGGGGCTGGCAATCGCGCGCTACAAGGGGCTGGGCGAAATGAACGCCGAGCAATTGTGGGAAACCACGCTCGATCCCGACCACCGCGTGCTGCTGCAGGTCAAGGTCGAAGACGCCGACGTGACTGACGAGATTTTCACCCGGTTGATGGGCGACGTGGTCGAACCGCGCCGCGAATTCATCCAGGAAAACGCGCTCAATGTGGCCAATCTGGACGTTTAGGCCGCGCGCAGCCCGCTCACCGCTTTCGCTCCGCGATCGACCGCTGACAGGCCGTCGAACACCGCGTCGATGATCCGCGCCAGTTTGTCGGTGCTGAGCCTGGGCATGATCAGCTCCATCGCGCCGATATTGACGTAGGCGCCGGTCATCTGGTTGATCAGGCTGATCGCCTCGTCGATCGACAACCCGGCGAAATAGCCTTCGGTCATCGCTTCGCCGATAATCATCGCCAGGTAGTGATCGCCCAGATCGACGTAAGACCGCACCAGTTCGAAGTGCTCCTTGCCCAGTTCGACATAGTTGGCAAAGACCACCGGATCGCGCTCCCATTCAGACTTCATCAGGGCAAACCGGCGAGCATAGAATTCGTACAGCTTGCGGCGCGGGCTCAGGTCGCTGGCGACGACCTCCTCCATGATCTCAACCTTGGGCTGGAACCAGTGTTCGGCCACCGCCTCGATCAGCGCTTCCTTGCTGGCATAGTAGCGATAGAGATTGGCGGTGGACATGCCGGCGCGCGCGGCCAGTTCGGTCATGGTGAAAGCGCTGCTGCCGCGCTCCTCGATCAGTTCGACCATCAGCGCCAGCAGCGTTTCGCGCCCGCCATCGAGATCGGTCTGAGGACGTGCCATGTTGGTAAACTCCGCAAGGCCGGATGGGCCGGGCGGGTATATATAACACCCGAATGACATTTTCAAGAAACTGTGTTGTTGAGTTAATACGCGTTAACTTGCCGCGCCGCCCGGTTCGGCTAGGAACGGGACATGACCAGCCTGATCTTGCGCGTGGCGCGATTCGCCCACTTGTTACCGGCCATCGCCTTGCCGCTGCTCGTCGCCTGCGCCACCACTGCGCCGCTGCCGAGCGGTCCGGTGACGGTTGGCATCGCCGCGATCAATGACTTCCATGGCAACTTGGAGCCGCCCCGGCAATCGGCGCTGGTTCGGGATACGAAGGGTGTAGTGGTCAGCTTGCCCGCCGGCGGCGCGGCATACCTCGCGAGCGCAATCGATTCGGTGCGCCAGCATTATCGCAATCACTTGACCGTTGCCGCAGGGGATCTGATCGGCGGTTCACCGATCACCTCCGCGCTGTTCGTGGACGAACCGGCAATCGGGGTGATGAACCTGGTCGGGCTCGATTTCGCGGCAATCGGCAATCACGAATTCGACTCCGGGATCGCCGAACTGCGCCGCAAGCAAGCCGGCAGATGCGATAAATTCACGCCGCGCGAGCCGTGCCAGGTCGAACGCTTTGCGGGCGCGCAGTTCACCTACCTCGCCGCCAATGTTTTCACCCCCGATGGCAAGACGCTGTTCCCGGCGACTGGCCTGCGCACCTTTGGCACCGGACGCAGCAAGGTTGCGGTCGGGATCATCGGCATGACGCTGAAAGGCACCGATGCGCTGATCCCGCCCGAAGTCGCTGCGCAGGTCCGCTTTGCTGATGAGGCCGATACGGCCAATGCCCTGGTCGAACAGCTGAAGCGGCAAGGGGCTGACGCGATCGTATTGCTGATCCATCAGGGTGGGCGCACCACCGGCTCGCCCAATCCCAACGGCTGCGAGGGGCTCAATTCGGATATCCGCCCGGTGCTTGATCGGCTCGATCCCCGGATCGACGTCGTCGTTTCGGGCCACACCCATTGGTCTTACGTCTGCGATTACGCGCAATACAATCCGGCCAAACCGTTCCTGCTGACCAGCGCCGGGGTGTGGGGCGGGTTCGTGACCGACATCGCGCTCGAGATCGATCCGGTGGCACACAAGGTCGTGGCCAAGCGTGCAACCAATATCGCGGTCCAATCCGAAGCCTACACTTCGCCGGTCAAACCGGTGCCGATCGACTCACGCTTCCCCGCGTTTGCGCCCCGTGCCGATGTTCAGGCCTATGTCGCGCGCTATGTCGAGGCAGCGAAAACTTTTTCGCAGCGCAAGGTCGGCTGGCTGGCCGGGCCGATCGACAAATCCGAGGGCGAATTGCAGAACACGGGCGGTCCGCTTGGCAACCTGCTCGCCGACGCGCAGCTTGCCGCAACGCGTGCGGCGGGCGCGCAGATCGCGTTTATGAATGCCTTCGGGATCCGCCGCTCGATCACGCCCGCGCCCGATCACAGCGTGACATTCGGCGATATCTATGCGGTCCAGCCGTTCAACAATGATCTGTTCACGCTCACTTATACGGGAGCAGAGCTGAAGGCGGCGCTCGAGCAGGGGTTCGATGAAAACGGGCCTGAGCAAATCCTCACCCCGTCAGCCGGCTTCACTTACAGCTATGATCGCAGCCGGCCGGTCGGCGATCGGATCGGGGCGCTGGTGCTGGACGGAAAACCGATCGACCCCGGTGGGAGCTACCGCGTCACGCTGAACAACTTCCTCGCCAATGGCGGCGATACCTTCACGGGGTTTGCCAAGGGCCGCGAACGCACATTGGGGCCAAGCGATATTGCCGCGTTCGAGGCATGGCTCAAGCTCAGCCCGCCACGTGCCGCGCCGAACCAACCGCGGGCCGTGGACCTCCAGCCCGAACTCAACCGCACCCGCTCAACGATTCCGCCGGGCGTGCGCTATCGACATTGACGCGAACGGGGCGACACCTGGCGGTGCCGCCGCTCCTGGTCTCGCGATGCCGCAAGCGCGATCACTTCGTCGGCGGAGCCTTGGTCCACAGCTGATCGCCGGTGAAGCCCGACAGCGGGGCATCCTTGCTGTCCAGCTTGTACAGCCCGCCATCGGCGACCGCATAGACTGATTTGTCGCCGGTCAGCAGGATACGCTTGCCGTCTGAATACCAGGCATATTTTCCGGTCACGGCTTTGCCGTCAGACCCAGTCAAACTGTAGGTCATGTCGGCATTGAGCATCAAATTACCGCCGTCGGCGTTGCTGTAGGTCCCGGCGAGCGGCACGGCTTTGGGATCGGCGGCGAGGCTGGGCAGTGTCATCGGCACCGCGCTGGCGGTGGGCATGCCGCTATCGGTGGCGACGGCTTCGGGTACGTTGCCTTTGCATCCGGCGAGCAAAGCGATCGCAGCAACCGAAATGAGAATTTTGCGCATCGGGGGTAAACTCCTGGGTGGAACACGGAAAAACAGCATCCGCACCTCTAGAAAGCCTGCGCCGGGGAATTCGTTCCCGCCAATTGTATGCGCCTAGCCGCGCTTTGGCGGCCAGGGAATGAAGCCCGAGGTGCGCGCCACATAAGCGGCGTAGCCCGGGCGGCTTTTCGCCAAGCCCTTTTCGAGCAGCGGCTTGCCCGACCACTTGGTCAGCGTGAAGGTCAGGAACAATGGGCCGATCAGGCTGGCCAAGGCCACCCAGTTCAACGGCCATTGACCGCCCTCTGCTGCCACCAGCCAGATCCCCCACCACACGCAGGCATCGCCGAAATAGTTGGGGTGGCGGGTATAGCGCCACAGCCCGGTGTCGAGCACCTTGCCCTTCATGGCGGGATTGGCGCGAAAGGCTTTCAGCTGCGCATCGCCGACAGTCTCGAACACCATGCCGGTCAGCCACAGGGCAAACCCGGCCCAGGCCAGCGGCCCGATCGCCGCCGGGTGCGGGCTCGCCAGAATGCCGATCTGCGCGGGCAGGCTGGTCAGGAACAGCAGCACCGCCTGCGGGCCGAACACCACCTTGAAGGCGGCGCTGCCATAGCGTCCGGCATTGCGCGCCTTGCCCAGCATCCGGGCGTAGCGCGGATCCTCACCGTGTTCGCGCCAGCGCAGGAACAGATGCACCCCCAGCCGCAGCCCCCACACCGCGGTCATCATCAACAACAGCCCGGCGCGGGCCCCGGCGGGCGCGGTTTGGAGCCAGCTTGATGCGGCCAGCACCACCATCCCCGCACCCCACACAGCATCGATAAATGACACGTCGCCGATCCGCACCGCCACCCAGCACAGCACCAGCATCATCACCAGATCGACCGCAGCGTTAATCAGCAAAGCCTCTAACATCTTTCTCTCCCGCGGCGGCATCGATGGTGGCTTTCAACGCGGCGAAGCGCGGATGGCCGGGCATCACTGATTCGTAAAAATCCAGCACTCGCTGCAAATCGGCGGGCATGTCGCCGGTCAACGTGATCGCGGGGCCGATCCCACCCTGCCTGGTTTCCTGATTGGCCCAGGCCGGCAGCAGCGGCACCCCGGCCTGCAGGGCAATGTGATAAAACCCGGTGCGCCAGACCGTGACCGGCGAACGGGTCCCTTCGGGCGCAATCAGCAGCGCCAGTTCCTCGCGCTGGGCGAAGGCGGCCACCACTTGCTCGGCGTAATTGCGGCCCTTGGCGCGACGGTCGATCGGGATTCCGCCCATATCGAACATAAAGCGCCGCAGCGGCCAGCGGAACAGGCTCTCCTTGCCGATGAAGCTGGGGGTCAGGCCGTAGTGATACGTTACCCCGATAAAAAACACGAAGTCCCAGTTGGTGGTGTGCGGCACGCCCAGGATCACGCAGCGTTGCGGAACCGGCTCAGCGGGCGGCAGCCGGTAGCCGCGCAGCGCAAACAGTGCCAGCACCGCGCGCTTGACCAGCCGCGACGACAGACTGGCCGCCTTCAGTTCCTGCTTCATCGCGGCTCCTTTGCGGCGCTGGTCGGCATCGTGGCGGGGAAATGCGCGGCTGGCAACCACGCTGGGGCTTAAAACCCGGTACCGCCCGGCCATGACGGCGCGGCCAGCCCCATCACCTTGAACAACAGGCCCATTTGCCCTTCGCCCACCAGCCGTTCCTGCGCGGCGGCAATCGCGGCGGCATGCTCGGGCGCCTGCGCCGCCAAGGTCTGCGCGCGCGCCTCGATCCCCAGATTGCGCAACCAGCGCCCCTGCGGAACAGTGCCAAGCCAGCGGCACCCGCGCGATTGGGCAATCAGCGCGAGGCTGGCAAAATCGACATGCGCGGTGAGATCGGCTTCGCCCGGCTGGCTGAACGGATCGACCTTGAGGTGTTGGCGCACCGCCTGCAGGGTCGAACCTTCGCGCAGGGCATCATGGCCATAATCGATAAACAGCGCCGCGCCGCCCTGATCGATCAGCCGGCCGGCCACTTCGTAAACGGTCGCTGCGGCGCCCGGGCACGTCTCGATGATCGTGCCAAGTGCTGCCTTGCGGCGCGCTTCGGGGACCGCGGCGTCCATCGGCTGGGTTCCGGCCATGCAGACGAATTTATCGCCTTGTGGCACCACCATCCGCTCGCGCCAGCCGGCCTCGGTCATGACCAGTTGGCGCACCGGCAGCGCATCGAGGAATTCGTTGGCGACCAGCAGGATCGGACCATAGGGCGGCAGGGTCGAAAGGTCGTGATGCCAGTGTGCGTCGGGCACCGCAGCCAGTTGCAGGTCTTTCAGCGCGGTCGAGGCTTCGACGAAATGGATTGATGGCTGCAGCCCGTAACGCTTGGCCGCGCGCAGTGCGTCGGTGGCCAGGGTGCCGCGCCCTGGGCCCAGTTCGACATAATGGACCGGTGCTTCGCGCCCGGCGTTGATCCACATGTCGGCCAGCCACAGCCCGATCAGCTCACCAAACATCTGGCTGATTTCGGGCGCCGTGACAAAGTCACCCGCCAGCCCCAGCGGATCGCGCGCGGCGTAATAGCGCGCGTTCGATTCGCCCATGTAATGCATCAGGCTGATCGGGCCGGTAGTGTTGATCAACCGCCGAAATATTGCTCCCAGCGGATCAGCGGGCGCGGCTTCGCTCATTCGCTGGCGGACACCTTATCGCTGGCGGGCGGAACGGCCGGCTCGGCGCTGCCCAGCGCGGGCAGACGCAGCGCCCGCACCATAAAGAACAGCCCCACCAGCATCAGCGGAATGGTCAGCCACTGGCCCATCGAAAAGCCGGTGGTGCGGGTAAATTCGGTCAGCTGTTCATCGGGCTGGCGGTAGAATTCGACCGTGAACCGGCCCAGCGCCATACCACTCGCAAAGACGCCGACCAGCAGCCCCGGCCGCCAGCGCGCGCGGGTCCGCCAGAACAGGTAGAGCATCACCAGCGCCAGCAGCAGCCCTTCGAGCAGCGCTTCGTAAAGCTGGCTGGGATGGCGCGCCACGTCGCCGCCGCCGGGAAACACCATCGCCCACGGCACACCCGGGCCAGCCTCGCGCCCCCACAGCTCGCCATTGATGAAATTGGCTAGCCGTCCGAACAGCATGCCTATTGGCACCGGCACCGCAATATAGTCGCAGATCCGCAGGAAACTCAGTTTATTACGCCAGCTGATCCACGCGATTGCCACCAGCACGCCGATCATGCCGCCGTGGAAGCTCATCCCGCCGTTCCACAGCTTGATCAGCTCGCCCGGCTGGGTCCACAGGCTGGGCAGACCGGTGCTGCCGCCGGTATAGAATGTGGCATAGCCCAGCCGCCCGCCGAGGATGACGCCCAGCGTGCAATAGAAAAACAGGTCATCGACATGGCGCTGCGCCATCGGCGCGCCGGGGGCCTTGAGCGTCTTGGAGACGTGCCAATAGGCGAACACGATCCCGGCCAGATAGGCCAGGCTGTACCAGCGCAGCTGAAAGTCGCCCCAGCCGGTCTCGAGGTGAAACAGATAGGTTTTGAGCCCCAGATCCGACCATTGCAGCGGCGCCGAAGTGGCAGCGGCAGCCAGTTGAGCCAGCGATAGTGACAGCAAGACGCGAACCCCTTAAGCGTAAGGCTGCCAAGAGCGGGCAGCGAGCCTGCGCCTTCTGGCACAGAGCAAGCCGGGAAACAAACCCGGCGCACGCATTTGGGAACAGGAATCGGGGCGCGAAAGGGGCGGGCCCGCTGCTTGAAAAAGGACGCCGCATGGCCACTGCACTCGATAAGTCCCTGAAAAATGTCATCGACCGGATCACCGCGCCGGGTCAACTGCTGGAAGTCGGCACGATCGAGCGGTTCGGCCGCCAGCTGCCGATGCTCAAGAATGCGCCGCCCACGCTGGTCGCCTATTTCGAGCATTTTTGCGCGCAGCATGGCGATACCGAATTTCTGGTCGACGGGGATCAGCGCACGACCTTTGCGCAGGTTCACGCCGCCGCGCGCGAAGTGGCCGGGGCGCTGGTGGCGGGTCAGGGCGTGCAAAAAGGCGACCGGGTCGGGATTGCCGCGCGCAATTCGACCAACTGGGTGATTGCCTACATGGGCGTGTTGATGGCGGGGGGCTGCGCGGCGCTGCTCAACGGCTGGTGGAGCGGCGATGAAATGGCCGCCGGGATCGAGTTGACCGGGTGCAAACTGGTGCTGGCCGATGCCCAGCGTGCCGCGCGGATTGCCGATCTGGGGCTGGCCACACGGGTGGTGGTGTTCGAACATGACCGGCCGTGGCGCGACGGGCTGAGCGCGGTCATGGCGCATGGCGGCGATAGTTCGACCCCGCTGCCCGAACTGACCGGCGATGACATTGCCACGATCCTGTACACCTCGGGCTCGACCGGCCAGTCGAAAGGCGCCTGGTCCGATCACCGCGCGGTCGTGCAGGCGGTGTTCAATTATGTCGCGCAGACGCTGATGGTGCTCACCCATTTGACCGACGAAGGCAATGCGCCGACCGTGCAGCCGTGCACGCTGGTCAGTGTCCCGCTGTTCCACGTGACGGGCGAAGTCCCGCTGTTCCTGCAAAGCTTCGCGATTGGGCGCAAGCTCGTGATGATGCCCAAGTGGAACGCCGAAGAAGCGATGCGGCTGATCGAGGCGGAGAAAGTCACCTACTTCGTTGGCGTGCCCTTGATGAGCTTCGAGATCGCCACCCATCCCGACCGCGCCAAGTACGACTTGACCAGCTGCACTGCCTTTGCCGCGGGCGGCGCGCCGCGCCCGGTCGATCACGTCAAACGGATCAAGGAGGCGCTACCGCACGCCTTCCCGCTGCTCGGCTATGGCCTGACCGAAACCAACGCGGTGGGCTGCGGCAATCTCAACGAGAACTACCTCGCCAAACCCGGATCGACCGGAGCCGCGTCGAAGCCCTTGGTCGAGCTGGGCATTCTCGACGATGCGGGCGAATTGCTTGCGGCGGGCCAGGTTGGCGAGATCGCGATTCGCACGATCTGCAACTTCAACGGCTATTGGAACAATACCGAGGCGACCACCGCGGCGATCATGCCCGACGGGTTCTTCCGCTCGGGCGATCTGGGCTATCTGGACGAGGACGGCTATCTGTTCATCGTCGACCGCAAGAAGGACATCATCATTCGCGGCGGCGAAAACATCAGCTGCATCGAGGTCGAGGAAGCGATCTACGCGCACCCCGATGTGGCCGAGGCCAGCGTGTTCGGGATGGCTGACGAAAAGTTCGGCGAGCTGCCGACCGGCGTGTTCCTGCTCAAGGAAGGCCGCACGCTCAGCGAGGCCGAGCTGCGCGATTATCTGAAGCAGACGATGGCCCCGTTCAAGGTGCCGGTGCGGCTGTGGCAGGAACACGAAACGCTGCCCCGGCTGGGCACCGAAAAGGTTGACAAGCGCACGCTCAAGGCCCGTTACCTGACCGTGTGGGAAAGCGAGCAGACAGCCAAGGCGTGAGCACGGCGCGGATCGCCGATCAGCGCGCGGTGATCGATCGCCGGGTGCTGGCCGGGGCGATTGCCGATGCCGTGGCGGCATCGGGCCCGGTCAAGGCACGGCCGCTGGTGGTCGAACTGCTGCGCGCCGCGCTGGCCGGTGGCCGGGCCGAGATTGCCCGGCGGCTGGGTGAACAGCCCTCGGCCGGGCACGACTGCGCCGAGGCGCAGGCTTTCCTGATCGATCAACTGGTGCGGGTGATCCACGATCACGTCACCGCCGATGTCTATCCCGCGCACAATCGCACTTCGGGCGAGCGGCTGACGATTGTCGCGGTGGGCGGTTATGGCCGCGGCGAAATGGCGCCGCATTCTGATGTCGATATCGGCTTCATCACCCCGGGCAAGCAAACCGCGTGGTGCGAACAGGTGATCGAGGCGATCCTCTATTACCTGTGGGATCTGGCGCTCAAGGTCGGCCAGTCGAGCCGCTCGCTCGACGATATGGTGCGGATGGCCAAAAGCGATCTGACGATCCGCACTGCCTTGCTCGAAGGGCGTTATGTGTGGGGCGATCAGGCGCTGTTCGATACCGCCAGTGCGCGGTTCTGGTCCGATGTGGTCGCTGGGACCGAGCGGCAATACGTTGCGGAAAAGCTGGCCGAGCGCAATGAACGCCACAAGCGGCTGGGCGATAGCCGCTATGTGGTCGAGCCCAATGTGAAAGAAGGCAAGGGCGGGCTGCGCGATCTGCACACGCTCTACTGGATCGGCAAATATATCCACCACGTGCGTGATGTGTCCGAACTGGTCGGAGCGGGATTGCTGAGCCCGGCCGAGTATCGCACCTTCCGCCGCGCCGAGAACTTTTTCTGGGCGGTGCGCTGCCACCTGCACACGATCACCGGGCGCGCCGAAGACCGGCTGACCTTCGATGTCCAGCGCGAGGTTGCCGCGCGGATGCAATTTGCCGATCGCCCGGGCAAAAGCGCGGTCGAACGCTTCATGCAGTACTTTTTCCTGCAGGCCAAACATGTCGGCCACCTGACCGGGCTGTTCCTCGCCCAGCTTGATGAACAGTTCGCCAGAAAACAGCCGCGCGGGCTGCTGGCGGGGTTCCGCGCGCGCAAGCGCAGCCTCAAGGGGTTCGAGGTGTTCGGCGGCAAGATCAACGTGCCGTCGGATGACTGGTTTGTGCAGGACCCGGTGCGGCTGCTCGAGCTGTTCGTGCTGGCCGACGTCAATCGGCTCGAGATCCACGCCGAGGCGATGCGCATGGCGCTGCGCGATGCCCGGCTGGTTGATGGCGTGCGCGCCGATCCGCGCGCCAATGCCATGTTCCTCGAACTGCTGACCAGCCGCCACGACCCTGAAACCGTGCTGCGCTGGCTGAACGAGGCGGGAGTGTTCGGGCGCTTCATTCCCGATTTCGGACGGGTCAACGCGCAGATGCAGTTCGACATGTACCACCACTATACGGTCGACGAGCACACCATCCGCGCGGTCGGGCTGATGGCGCGGATCGAACAGGGCGAGCTCACCAAGGATCACCCACTGGCCAGCGCCATCGTGCACAAGATCGCCAATCGCCGGTCCCTCTATGTCGCGATCCTGCTGCACGATATCGCCAAAGGGCGCGGCGGCGATCATTCCGTGCTGGGCGGCGAAGTGGCGCTCAAGCTATGCCCGCGGCTGGGGATGAGCCCGGAGGAGACCCAGCTGGCCGCATGGCTGGTGCGCACGCACCTGTTGATGAGCGCGGTCGCGTTCAAGCGCGACCTGGCCGACTGGAAGACGATCACCGATTTCGTCGCGCAGGTGCAGACGCTCGAACGGCTGCGCTTGCTCGCGCTGCTGACCATCGTCGATATCCGCGCGGTGGGGCCGGGCGTGTGGAACGGCTGGAAGCGGCAGCTGATCAACGAATTGTACGATGCCGCCGAGGAGCGGCTGCGGCTGGGCCATGTCGAGCATGGCCGCACCCAGCGCGTTGCGGCCAAGCAAGCCGCGGTGGCGGCGCGGATGGGCAAAGCCGAGGGGCTGCCGCCCAAGCTCGCCCGGCTGTTCAACGATGCCTACTGGATTGCCGAGCCCGAAGACATCATTGCGATGAACCTGGCGCAGCTGGAAGCCGCCAAGGGCGCGCAGCTTGATGTTCATACCGAATACTACGCCGCGCGCGGGGCCACGCTGGTAACCGTGATCGCGGCCGATCATCCGGGGCTGTTTTACCGCATCGCCGGCGGCATCCATCTGGCCGGCGGGAACATCATCGACGCGCGCATTCACACCTCGCGCGGCGGCATGGCGGTCGACAATTTCCTGGTGCAGGATCCGCTGGGACGGCCATTTTCCGAAGCCAGCCAGCTCGCCCGGATCCGCAAGATGATCGAGGATGCTTTGGCCAACCGGGTCAAGCTGGTG
>JANOTT010000039.1:0-5869 GCA_031416535.1 Novosphingobium sp.
ATCTCGGTCGCGACGTTCGCCGGGACCTCGTCATAATGGGAGAAGAACATCGAATAATTGGCCCGGCCTTGGGTGAACGAGCGCAGCTGGTTCACGTATCCGAACATGTTGGCGAGCGGCACCATCGCCTCGACCGCCTGCGCATTGCCGCGCGTATCGGTGCCTTGGATTTGGCCACGACGGCTGTTCAGGTCGCCGATGACGTCGCCTAAATAGTCATCCGGGGTGACGACTTCGACCTTCTTGATCGGCTCGAGCAACTTGATGCCAGATTTTTGCGCCACTTCGCGCATTGCGCCACGACCGGCAATTTCGAACGCCAAGGCGGACGAGTCGACGTCATGGTAAGCCCCGTCATAGAGGAGCACTTCAAAATCGATGATCGGGAAGCCGATCAGCGATCCGCTTTCGGCAGTTTCGCGAATGCCCTTTTCGATTGCGGGAATAAATTCCTTGGGAATATTGCCGCCCTTGATCTCGTCCTTGAAAACGAAACCCGATCCGCGCTCGCCGGGATTGACCTTGATCTTCACCCGGCCGAACTGACCGGTTCCGCCCGACTGCTTCTTATGGGTGTAATCTACGTCCACTGGCTTAGCGAGGTATTCGCGATAAGCCACCTGCGGCGCACCGACATTGGCCTCGACCTTGAATTCGCGGCGCATGCGATCAACGATGATGTCGAGGTGAAGTTCGCCCATCCCCTTGATGATCGTCTGGCCCGATTCGTGATCGGTCGATACGCGGAAGCTAGGATCCTCGGCAGACAGTCGATTGAGCGCGATGCCCATCTTTTCCTGGTCAGCCTTGGTCTTGGGTTCCACCGACAGCTCGATCACCGGCTCGGGGAATTCCATCCGTTCAAGGACAATCGGATAGCGTTCGGAACACAGCGTATCGCCGGTGGTGGTTTCTTTCATGCCGGCCAGCGCGATGATGTCACCAGCGAAGGCTTCATCAACGTCCTTGCGGTCGTTGGCGTGCATCTCGAGCATGCGCCCGACCTTTTCCTTCTTGTCCTTGACCGAGTTCAGGTAGGTACCCTTGACGAGCGTACCCGAATAGATCCGGATGAAGGTCAGGGTGCCTACGAACGGATCGTTCATCACCTTGAAGGCAAGCGCGCTGAACGGCGCTTCGTCGGTCGGAGGACGGCTGTCCTTCTCGTCGCTGTCCATCTTGAGGCCCTGGACGTCTTCGATGTCGAGCGGCGAAGGCAGATAATCGACCACTGCGTCAAGCAGCGGCTGAACGCCCTTGTTCTTGAACG
This sequence comes from Novosphingobium sp., assembly GCA_031416535.1. GTDB lineage: Bacteria > Pseudomonadota > Alphaproteobacteria > Sphingomonadales > Sphingomonadaceae > Novosphingobium. The sequence goes on from JANOTT010000039.1 coordinate 1,271, forward strand.
CCGAGCCGCAGCACACTGGCACGAAGGCCTGCGCCAGCGTGCCCTTGCGGATCAGCGCCTTCAACGTCGCGACATCGGGCTCCTTGCCGTCCAGATAGGCTTCCATCGCATCATCGTCCTGATCGATGACGAGCTCGATCAGATCGTGACGGTACTGCGCGGCTTCGTCGATCAGATCGGCGGGGATCGCTTCGTAGAAGAACTCGGCGCCCAGCGCTTCGTCTTTCCAGATGATCGCGCGCATCTCGACCAGATCGACCAGACCACGCAGGTCGGCTTCTAGACCGATCGGAATGTACAACACCGCCGGCTTGGCACCCAGGCGGTCGATGATCGACTGGACGCAATACTTGAAGTTCGCGCCGGTGCGGTCGAGCTTGTTGATGAAGCACATCCGCGGCACGCCGTATTTATCGGCCTGGCGCCAGACGGTTTCGGACTGCGGCTCAACCCCGGCGACGCCGTCGAAACAGGCCACCGCGCCATCGAGCACGCGCAAGCTACGTTCGACTTCGATGGTGAAGTCGACGTGCCCGGGGGTGTCGATGATGTTGATCCGGTGATCGTTCCAGAAGCACGTCGTGGCAGCGGACGTGATTGTTATTCCACGCTCTTGTTCCTGCTCCATCCAGTCCATCGTGGCCGCGCCGTCGTGGACTTCGCCGATCTTGTAGGACTTGCCGGTGTAAAACAGGATACGCTCGGTGGTCGTGGTTTTGCCGGCGTCGATGTGCGCCATGATACAGATGTTGCGGTACATGCTCAGCGGATGGCTGCGGGCCATATCAATAACTCCGAATAAAAATCGGCACTACCAGCGGTAATGCGAGAATGCGCGGTTAGCGTCGGCCATGCGGTGCGTGTCTTCGCGCTTTTTGACCGCGTTGCCGCGGTTGTTGGCCGCGTCGAGCAGCTCGGCCGAAAGCCGTGCCGACATCGTGGTTTCGCTGCGATTGCGCGCGGCGATGATCAGCCAGCGGATCGCCAGTGCCTGGGCGCGCTCGGGGCGAACCTCGACCGGCACCTGATAGGTGGCCCCGCCAACGCGGCGCGAGCGCACTTCGATCTGCGGCTTCACATTGTTCAACGCATCGTGGAACAGCTGGATCGGATCGGACTTCGCCCGGGTTTCCATGGTTGCCATGGCGCCATAGACGATGCTTTCCGCAACCGACTTCTTGCCGTCCATCATCAGGTTGTTCATGAACTTCGACAGGATCTGATCCTTGAACTTGGGATCAGGCAGGATTTCCCGTTTCTCGGGACGACGACGACGTGACATCGGATGAATTCCTTAACTCGGGCCGGCCCCTGCGGGCGCAAGCCGGTAAACCTCTACGCAGCGGCGCGCTTATTTCGGGCGCTTGGCGCCGTACTTCGAACGGCTCTGCTTGCGATCCTTGACGCCCTGCGTATCGAGCACGCCGCGCAGCACATGATAGCGCACGCCGGGAAGATCGCGCACTCGCCCGCCGCGGATCAGCACAACCGAGTGCTCCTGCAGGTTGTGGCCTTCGCCCGGGATGTACGAGATCACTTCGCGCTGGTTGGTCAGGCGGATCTTGGCGACCTTGCGCAGCGCCGAGTTCGGCTTCTTCGGGGTCGTGGTGTAAACGCGGGTGCAGACGCCGCGCTTTTGCGGGTTCTGCTCCATCGCCGGGACCTTGGACTTGGTCTTCTGCGGCACGCGGCCCTTGCGGACCAGCTGGTTGATCGTAGGCATGAAGTGCTCTTCACCTTAAATATGGCCGAAGGCACAGCGGTGAAGGATCAGCGGAAAGCCGCGAATGCGCGCGAAAAGCGGGGACAAGCCCGGCAGCAACACATCACGAACCGAAAACACTCCACCCCGCCGCCAGCGACCGGGTTACTTTGACGGATGGTGCCGGGGAAACCCTGCCCGCACCGCCAATGTTCAGCTCAAAGTTTCCGGAAGAGACCGTCGCCCCTCCCGGAAGAGGCGGCCACTAGGGGGGTTTGCCGGGGAGGTCAAGCTGCCAGTCCGGTTGGTCTGATGGGCTATGCCAAAATGTGCCGCAGCTGTGTGATCAGATCATCGGTGCGCAGCGGTTTGGTCAAGAGCGGCGCTGCGGCCAACCCATCGGGCAGTTGCTGCGAGGAATAACCGGACACCACGACGAACGGTACGCGCAACTGCATCAGCGCGCCTGCCACCGGCTGCGCGCTTTCGTTGCGCAGGTTGGCATCAAGGACCACCGCGTCGCAGCAATCGGGTTGGGCCAAGCAATCCAGCGCCTGCGCAACCGTGTGGCACAGGCCAACAACCTCAAAACCAGCCGTTTCCAAAGCATCGGAAATTTCCATGGCAATGAGAACGCCGTCTTCAATCACCAGAATGCGCGAGCTCATTGGCAGCCTCCGTGTGCGTAATTCCAGCGAATGGCTGCTGGTCGATGACATTTTCCCACGGGCAGTCAAGCCTCCACGAAAACCCCGCTGGCGCGAAATTTGCCGTGACGTCGCAATCAAGGCTCATCCTGACTATTTTCCCGGTTACGGTCGAACCGAAGCCGCGCCGTTGCGGCGCACGCACCGGCGGGCCACCGGATTCAGTCCAGCTCATGACAAACCGCCGGGCCGAGCCGCTGCCGGCAACGCTTTGCCAGGCAATGTCCACCCGACCCTGATCGGTGGACAAGGCGCCGTATTTGCTGGCGTTGGTGGCCAGCTCATGCAGCGCCATCCCAATCGTTTGCGCGGTCGTGGCGGAAAGCAGGACGGCGGGGCCAGCAAGCACAATGCGGTCGCCGATCAAGTCTTTGAAATGGCCGAGCTGCGCGGTGACAAGATCGTCAAGCGGCACGCCCTTCCATTGGCTTTTGACGAGCAAGTCCTGCCCGGCTGCGAGCGACTGAATTCGCTCCGCAAAACGCTGCATGTACTCTTCGTGATTGCCCCCGGCGGTTTGGCGGGCCACCGACAGCACCACCCCCAGCAAGTTCTTGGAACGGTGGTTGACCTCACTCAGCAGCAGTTGGATCTGGTCCTCGCGCTCCTTTTGCTCGGTGATGTCTTGCACCAGCCCCACGATCCAGCCAGTTTCGCGTTGCTCAGCCTGCGACAGCAACCAACGGCTTGCCCCACCAGGTTGTGGAATGCGCATTTCCATCCGGAATGGCACCCCATGCTCAACGGTTTCGCGCAGCGCCGCTACGACTTGCTGGCGATCGTCGGGATGGACAGCGGCGAGCGCCAGTTCATGAGTCATCTCGGTTTCGGGGGAGAGACCATAGAGCGTCAACGCCCGGTCCGAGGCAACAAACGCGCCCTGCCCGGGCATTGAAGCCCACAACCCTGCCCGCGCCGCCGAAAGTGCTTGCTGCAGGCGGGTTTCATTCTCGCGCAAGGCATCAACTGCATTCTTGCGTTCGCTGATATCGCGCACGATGCTGATGAAATAGTCCGGCTCACCATCCTCGCGCTGCTGCAGCGAAACGGTGAGTCCGATCCAGACGATCGAGCCATCCTTGCGGATGTAGCGCTTGTCCATTTGGTATGATTCAAGCTCACCGAGCTCGACCATGCGCGCCTGATGGACATCAGCGTCCACGTCATCGGGATGGGTGATGTCCTGGAAGGTTTTGGTCAGCAATTCTTCGCGCGGATAGCCGGTGATTTCGCACAGCCGCGCGTTGACCGCCAGCCATGTTCCGTCCAGCGCTACGAGCGCAACGCCCATCGCTGCGTTCTCAAACGTACCGCGGAAGCGTGCTTCGCTTTCGCGCAACAGAGCCTCGCCGCGCCGCAATTCGGTCACATCGCGCGACGCGGCGATCAGCTTGGTCGGCTTGCCGTCGGCTACCGGCACCGGCGCAATCGCGACCTCCCATACTTTAAGCGTCCCTTTGGCAGTGGGTGACGCCACCGTGAATTTCACCGAATTACCCGCCAATCCTGCCGCTATCCCATTGCGGACGGCATCATGCTCGGATGCCGGCCACAGCATTTCCCAGTTCTGACCAAGCACCGTCGCGCAATCATCGATTTCGAGCAGGCAAGCTCCGTTTTCATTGATATATTCAATTCGGCCTGCGGCATCGATCACCTTGAGGCAATCGGGACTCGCCTCGAGCACCGTCCGGTTGAATTCCTCGCTTTCGCGCAGTGCCGCCTCGGTCGCCTTGCGGCCAGTTATGTCTTCGATGATCGAGAAGGTTCCCTCCGGGTTCCCTTGTGCATCCCGAACGAGCGTCGCCCGGGCATGGACCCAGATCAGCCGACCATCCTTGTGCACATACCGCTTTTGTAGATCGTACGTATCGGTTTCGCCACGACGCATCGCTGCGATCGCCGCGGCATCGGCAGCGCGCTCGTCAGCGAACGTGATATCGCCGGGCGCAAACTGCGCCATTTCTTCCATGGAATATCCCACGAGATCGCACAAAGCACTGTTTACTTGCTCAAACCGGCCGGTGGCTGCCGACACGCGCGCCATGCCCACCACTGATTGTTCGAACATGGCCCGATAAAACCGATCGTTCTTGGGCAGCGCCGCCACAATCCGTTCGGCCTCGGCCAACCGGAGCCGGGTTTCGGCAAGCTCGCTTTGCAATGCGGCCAAAGCGGATGGCAGCGCAA
>JANOTT010000040.1:0-2652 GCA_031416535.1 Novosphingobium sp.
CTACAACACCTCGAGCCGGCTCAAGCGGCTGGGGCTGCAGGGCACGCTGGAAATCCGCGCCACTCCGAACCTGACCAGCAGCCTCGATATGTTCTATTCGGACTTCAAGGACGACAACATCAAGCGCGGGATCGAACTTCCCCTGCAATGGTCGAGCGCGTCGCTCCAGCCGGGCTACACCGCATCGGGCGGCCTGATCACGCAGGGTTCGTTCTCAGGCGTCAAGGGCGTGCTGCGCAACGATGCGTTCCAGCGTCATGCCAAGCTCTATTCGTTCGGCTGGAACACCGCGTACAAGGGTGACGACGGCTGGGACGCGATGTTCGACGCCGCCTATTCCGAAACCGATCGCAACGAACTGGCGATCGAAAGCTATTCGGGGACCGGCCGTGCCGGGGTCGGCGCGACCGACACGATCGGGTTCAATTCGGGGACAACCGGGAGCACCTTTACGCACAACATCAACTATGGCGACTACAGCACGATTCTGTTGACCAGCCCGCAAGGCTGGGGCGGCACCCAGGTGGCCACCAACGGCACCCGCATCGACGGCGGCCAGGACGGGTATTACAACAACCGCATCGTCAATGATAAGCTGTACCAGTTACACGGCGAACTGGGCCGCCACTTCGATGGAGCCATCGAAAGCGTGGTCTTCGGGCTTAATTACACCGACCGCACCAAGTCGCTGGTGCCGGATGAATTTTTCATCGGGCTGGCTGCCAATACCACGGGCAACATCAGTGTGCCGGTGCCGACCGAGTTCCGTCTTGGCACCACCAATCTCACTTACCTTGGGCTGGGACCGGTGATCAGCTACGATCCGCTCGCGTTGATCAATGCCGGGATCTACAAACTGGTGCCCAACCCTTACGGTGACGTGGTGGTCAAGAGCTACCGGGTCGGCGAGCAGCTGATGACCGGCTATCTCCAGGCCAATATCAAGACCGAGCTGGGCGCCTCGCTGCTGACCGGGAACTTCGGGGCGCAGATCATCTCGACCACCCAGGATTCGACCGGCGCCAGTGCGGTCTATCTGGGCCAGAATGCCAACGGTTCACCCAATATCGGCACCGCGGTTCGGCTCGCCAAGCATGACTATGTCGACGTGCTGCCCAGCCTCAACCTGTCGCTGCGCATGCCCGGCGACTTCGTGATCCGCATGGCGGCAGCGCGCGAAATGATCCGTCCGCGGCTCGACGATATGCGCGCTTCGGCCAGCTACGGTTACCAGATCGTCGGCACGGTCGCCAATGTCACCGGCGGCTCGGGCAATCCCGACCTTGAACCGTGGCGCGCCAACGCGGCTGACCTGACCTTCGAAAAGTACTTCGGGACCAAGGGCTTCATCGGGCTGCAGCTCTTTTACAAAGACCTGAAGAGCTACATCTACAATCAAGACGTGGTGATCCCGACCTCGACCCTGGCGCTCGCTTCGGCCGGGACTGGCATCACGTTCTCGCCCAATGCGGTGATCAACGTGCCGGTCAACGGCAAGGGCGGTTCGATCTATGGGGCCGAACTGGCTGCCACATTGCCGTTCGGCGAAGTGGTTTCCGCGCTCGACGGCTTTGGCATGACTGGCGGGGTCAGCTACACCGAGACCAAGATCCAGCCCACGCCTGGGGCCAAGTCGGAAGATCTTCCAGGTTATTCCAAGTGGGTCGCCAATGGCACGCTGTTCTACGAAAAGGGCGGGTTCAACCTGCGCGGTTCGGTGCGGTATCGGTCAACTTTCGTGGGCGAAGTGTCGGGTTTTGCGGCCAACCGCACTCGCCGCCGCGCCGCGCCGGAAACCATCATCGATGGCCAGATCGGCTATGACTTCCAGCCGGGCAGCGCGCTCGAGGGGCTGTCGCTCTATGTGCAGGGGCAGAACCTCACCAATGAGCCGTTCTTCACTTATGCCAACAACGATCCGCGGCAGGTGCTCGATTATCAGCGCTATGGGCGCCGGTTCCTGGCCGGCTTTACCTACAAGTTCTGATGCAGTCATGAGCGGGCGGCCTGTGCTTGGGAAACATCGTGTCCCGGCGCAGGCCCCCGACCTGCTTGAACTGCCACGTGTTTCGCTGTCTCTTCTGCACCGCGCGGCGTCATGAGTGCGCGACGCGGCAAGGGGAAAGCCATGACTGAACCTGCAATGCGGATTGTGATTGTTGGCGGCGGCACCGCCGGATGGATGAGCGCAGCGGCCTTGGCCCGCTTTGCCCCGCCGGGTTATTCGATCACATTGATCGAAAGCGAGACAATCGGCACGGTCGGAGTGGGCGAGGCAACGATCCCGCCAATCCGGCGCTTCAACGATGCGCTCGAAATCGACGAGGCGGAGTTTTTGCGCGCCACAAAAGGCTCGTTCAAACTGGCGATCCAGTTCGATGGCTGGCACCGGCCGGGCGAAAGCTATTTCCACAATTTCGGCGAGGTCGGCCAGCAGCTCGGGCTGCTGCCGTTCCGCCACTACTGGGCGCGCGGGCGGGCGCTCGGTCTGGCCAAACCGATGGCGCATTACAGCGCCAACGAGGTTGCGGCGCGGACCGGGCGGATGTCGACCACGGCCAAAGGGCCGGGCATCCCCGAAGTGCCATACGCTTACCATTTCGACGCCGGACTCTATGCCGCGTTCTTGCGCAAATATGGCGAGGCGCGCGG
>JANOTT010000041.1:0-13316 GCA_031416535.1 Novosphingobium sp.
TGTTGCCAGCCATACACCTGCGCACCAGTTTAACCGGCCGATTAAATTTATCATTGACCCGTGCGCAGCGCCCCGGCATGTCTCTGCGCGATGCAGCCTGAAACCATCCGCATACCCATCGCCGGCGGGCTGAGCTTGACCGCTGATGTGGCCGGGCCGCGCGGTGCGCCAACGGTGGTGCTGGGGCATGGCGGCGGGCAGACCCGGCATTCGTGGGACAAGTGCGAGCAACAACTGGCCTTGGCCGGATACTTCGCGATCAATTACGATCTGCGCGGGCACGGTGACAGCGACTGGTCGCCCGATGGCGATTACGGGATCGAGACCCGCGCCCGTGATCTGATCGCGGTGGCCGGGCAGGGCAGCCGCCCGGTCGCGCTGGTCGGCGCGTCGCTCGGCGGGATCACCGCGCTGATCGCGGCCTCGCTGGGGTTTGAGGTGGCGGCGCTGGTGCTGGTCGATATTGTCCCCAAGATGTCGCCAGTGGGGGTGGCGAAAATTCAGAGCTTCATGACCGCGCACGGTGACGGGTTCGCCAGCCATGCCGAGGCGGCCGATGCGATTTCGGCTTATTATCCCGACCGGCCCCGGCCCAAGGACCTGTCGGGGCTGAGCAAGAACCTGCGGCTGGGCGAAGACGGGCGCTATCGCTGGCACTGGGATCAGCGGATGATGACCAACACCCGCGCCGACCCGAGTTATATGCTCGACCTGCTTGACCGCGCCGACTGGACCGACCGGGTGCCGACCCTGCTGGTGCGCGGGATGAAGTCCGATATTGTCACCGAGGACGGGGTGGCCGACCTGCGCCGCCGCATTCCCGCGCTCGAAATTGCCGACATTCGCGGCGCCGGGCACATGGTGGCGGGCGACAAGAACGATGAATTCAACGCCGCGGTGATCGCGTTTCTCGCCCGCGTAATGCCCGCGACGCCGTAATTCCCCCACTCGACAGCGCGTGGGAAATCCGTAACGCTTGCACGCTAAGGTCACCGGCTGGCGGGCCAGAACAGCGGGGCCGGGGGGGATACGGGATGAAATTGTCGCACTTTGCCGTGACGCTGCTCGCTTGCCCCGCGCTCGTGCTGGCCAAAGCGCCGGCGGGCGTGCTGCCCGGCGCGCCGCCCCCCGCTGCGCAGGCTGGCTCGAGCGATAACGCACGCGCCAGCAAACCCGGCGATCCCACCCTGCCGCGCCCCAGGATTGGCGCGCCGCTGGCCTGGGTCGATGTCGCCGCCTTGCCCAAGCCGCCCACCGATTCGGCCGGCGCGGCGACGATCCAGTTGCTCGGCGATATCCAGGTGCGGTTCGCCAAACAGGGCGACGTGACCTATTACGCCGCCGCCTGGCAGATCGGCTCGGCGCAAGGGCTCGATGGCAGCGCCTTGCAAGTGAACTGGGACCCGGCGCTCGAAGCGGTGACGATCCACCGTTACCGCATCCTGCGCGGCGGCCAGCCGATCGACCTGCTGGGCGATGGCAGCGCGATCAAGGTGATCCAGCGCGAAGGCGGGCTTGAAAACGCGATGCTCGACGGGCGGCTGACCGCCACGCTCCAGCCCGAAGATCTGCGCGTTGGCGATGTGGTCGAATTGTCCTATTCGATCGATAATCACGATCCGGCGATGGCCGGGCACAGCCAATCTGTCGCCGGGCCATCCGACGGGGTGAATTTCGGGCGGTTCCGGGTGCGGATGCTGTGGGACAAGGACAAGCAGATGCAGTGGCGGGCGTTTCCCGGCATCATCCAGCCCAAGCTGAGAAAGACCGCGCAGGGCAGCGAACTGGTGGCCGATCTGTACAACGGCACCGCCCCGCTCGGCCCCGAAGGCGCACCATCGCGGTTCAAGCTGGTCAACGCGGTCGAGATCACCGAATTTACCGACTGGCAGGGGGTGTCGCGCACCTTTGCGCCGCTCTATACCGCAGCGGTGGTGCTCGCGCCCGACAGTCCGATCAAGGCCGAGGCGGCGCGGATTGCGGCCCAGACCAGCGATCCCCGGCGCCGCGCCGAACTGGCGCTGGTGCTGGTCCAGCAGCAGATCCGCTACCTGTATCTTGGCATGGACAACGGCGGCTTTGTCCCGGCCAGCGCCGATCAGACCTGGCTGCGCCGGTTCGGCGATTGCAAGGCCAAGACCGTGTTGCTGGTCGCGGTGCTTGGCGAATTGGGCATCGCGGCGCGCCCGGTGCTGGTGAATACCAAGCAGGGCGATCTGGTTGCCACCCGGCTGCCGACGATGACCGCTTTCGATCATTCGATTGTCGAGGTGCAGATCGCGGGGCAAAGCTACTGGCTCGATGGCACGCGGCTGGGCGATGACCGGCTCGACCGGCTCGAGGCGCCCAATTATCATGTCGGGTTGCCGGTCACGGGTGCGGGATCGCCGCTGGTGTCGATTATCCCCGCTGCGCCCGATCGCCCGATTCAGGTGGTCAGCCTGACGCTCGACGCCTCACGCGGGGTCGACGTGCCCGCGCTGGCCAGCGGCGAGATGCGCTTTCACGGCCGTTCGGGTTCGGACATGCGCCAGACTTACGCCGGTTATGCCCAGGCTGACCGCCAGCGCGAACTGCGCAAGTTGTGGCGCGCCACCTACGATTTCGTCGCGCCGGGCAAGATCGTCACCGCCGACGATCCGGCCACCGGCGATTTCGTCATCTCCATGACCGGCAGCGCGACGCTGGAATGGACCCGCGAGCAGGGCACGCGCTGGTACGAAATGGACCGCTCGCGGCTGGGTTGGCGCTTCAATATCGCGCGCGAGGGCGAACTCAGCCCCGACGCGCCCTATGCCTTCGACTATCCCGACTGGTGGACTTACCGCGAAACCATCATCCTGCCCGGCGGCGGCCATGGCTTCCGGATTCAGGGCGAGGCGATCGATCAGACCGTGGGTGATCTCTACCGGTTCCGCCGCACGGTCGAGCGTGACGGCGCCAAAGTGACCGTGGTGGCCGAGACCAAGGCGCTGGCCGGCGAATTGCCCGCCGCCCGCGCCGCGCGCGCCCGAGCCCAGATGACCGAACTGGCCTCGAGCGGGGTCTATCTGCGCCTGCCGTCCGATTACGAACCGACCGCCGCCGAAAAGGACCAGGCCCGCCGCGAGGACGAAGCCGAAGCCGCCGCCGAACGGACCAAGGCCGCAGGCGCGCGGCCTGCTGCCAAGGGCGCAGCAGGCAATCGCTGACTTGGCCGCGCTGGCCAAACCGGTGCTGGTCCTGGGGGCCGACAGTCCGATCGGGCTGACCGTGGTGCGCGAACTGGGCGCGCGCGGCGTGCCGGTGATCGCGCATGGCCGCAGCGACCGGGCGCTGGGGCGGTTCTCGCGCTTCGCCCGCGAATTTGTGCGCGAAACCCGCCCGCTGGTTGCCTGGCTGCCCGAATTTGCCGCTGCGCGCGGGCTTGGCGCGGTGCTGGCGGTATCCGAGGGGCATCTGCTCGAACTGGCGGCGCTGCACGGTGCGCTCGGAGATTGCCGGGTGCTCAGCCCCGACGCCGCGATGCTCGCATCGGTGCTCGACAAGGCGCAGACGCTGGCCACCGCCGCCGAACTCGGGATTGCGGTACCGCGCGCCTGGCAGCCTGACCGGGGTGAAAATCACGCCGCGCGCGCGGCGCAGATCGCTTTTCCGGTGGCGATCAAATGGGCCGACCCGAACGCGGTGCAGGCGGCGCTGACCGAGGCTGGAATTGCTCTGGAGAAGGTCGAATACGCCGCCGAGGCTGGGGAACTTCTGGCAATCCTGGCGCGGTATGACGCGCTGCGCCAATGGCCGCTGGTCCAGCAGTATTGCCCCGGCTATGGGCTGGGGCAGATGCTGCACATGGTCGGCGGCGCGGCGAGCTTGCGCTTTCAGCACCGCCGTCTGCGCGAATTTCCGCCCAGCGGCGGAGTCTCGAGCTTGTGCGCCTCGGTGCCGCTGAGCCAGCATGCCGAACAGCTGGCCCGGTCCGAAGCGCTGCTCGCAGCATTAGGCTGGCATGGTCCGGCGATGGTCGAATACCGCTTCGATCCTGCCACCGGCATATACTGGCTGATGGAGATCAACGGACGGTTTTGGGGCTCGCTCCCGCTCGCCTGGCACTGCGGCGCGCACTTTGCGTGGGAGGCCTATCGCTGCGGGGTGCTGGGTGAACGCGGGCCGGGTAAAGGGTCAGGCCGCCAGCGCCGCGCGCGTTATGTCATTCCCGATGCCAAGCGCACCGTGCTGGTATTGCGCGATAGTGCGTTACCGATAACCCAGCGGCTGGCCGCGCTGGCCCAGTTCTGGCTCGATTTCCTCGATCCAAGGGTGCGCTATTATGTCTGGTCGCTGCGCGATCCGGGGCCGATGCTGGGCGATCTGGCGGGGATCGTCAAACGGCTGCGGCGGCGGGAAAGCGCGTGATCAGCCCGGCCACGGCGCGCTCGATCCGGGTCAGGCACATATCCATATAGGCAGGATCGAGCTGATAGGGATCGTGCAGGTGCGGCACCGGCGGGCTGGCATAGCTGCCAAGCAGCCCGCGCGGCAGTCCGGCGGTTTTGGGATTGGCCGCCAATTTTTGCAAATGGCGCACTTCCATCCCCAGCAGGTAATCGCCCGGGCGCGGCGCATAGTCCTCGATCCGGGTGGTCCGGTGGTCGGCCAAGTCGAGCCCGCGCGCCAGCGAGCGCGCCTGCACCAGCGGCCAGGCCGGTTTGCCGCTGCTGGTCGAAAGTCCGAAGCTTGCCGCATTCAGCCCCGCGCGCCGCGCCAGACCATCGGCAAAGGCGCTGCGGCAGATGTTGCCGTGGCAGACGAACACCAGCCGGCGGATTTGCGCCGGATCCGGCGCGACCGCGCGCGCGCGCCCGCTGGCCACTTCGGCATAGGCCAGCCCCAGCCGCAGCGCCCCGCGCCAGGTGCCAAACCGGGGCGCGAACGGATCGGTCATTTCGCCCCGTAGAGCGCGTTGCCCAGCGCCTGTTCGGCCATGCGGCGCAACGTGCGCAGCGGCGAATGCGGCAGCGGGGCGGGGGCAGTGAGTTCGATTTGGGGCGGGCGCTGCGCGTAAGTTGCGCTGGTCAGTCCGGCCACATGCGCCAGCCCGGCGCACAGCCGCTCGAACCGGCGCTCGACGATCCGGTTGGCGCGCTGGCGATCGCGGCTGAGCAGTTCGAAACTGTGCGAAACCAGCGTCACCTGCTGCTGGCGCTCGCGCACCGCATGGCGCAGCGCAGCGAGCAGTTCAGCGTCGGTCAGCGCGGTTAGCTGGAAATGCCGCAGCGCGCCGCCGGGCGCAGCGATGCAGCCGATCGGGACTTCGATCGTGCCGCAGTGGCGCTGGACCTGGCGATCATCCGCGCCAAGCGAGATGTGGCAATCGCTGAGCGCAATTCCCGGGCAGTGGCTGGTATCGAAGGCAATCCCAAGCTCGGCCAGCGCGCGCAAGGTATCATCGTTGGCACCATAATTGCCCGCGCGGAAGGCCACCGGCGCGGGCGCCCCCGCCGCGATCAGCACGCGCCGCGCATAACCGATCAGCGTGCATTGCTGCTCGAACCCGAAGTCGCGCAGGTTGCCGCCGGTCTGCGTGCCGAGCGGGTTGGCGCTGCCCGCAAGCTCCAGCCATTCGGTGTGCAGGTGGAGCTGGACATCGTGCCCGCGCGCCGCAATTGGCCCGACCACGTCGGCGATCGCTTCGGTGCCCCAGATCAACGCGGGCATCGGATCGACGAAGAACACCGCCTTGATGCCGTGCGCGTCGAACCGGTCCAGCTGGTAATGGATGCCGCGCGGCCCACTCGGCGTGGCGCCGATGATCGCGCTGGCGAAATTTTCCGCACGCCCGCCGCCGCCCATCCGCCGCGCCATGCCGAACGAGTATTCGGTGTCGATCGTGATGTAGAGCGCGGTCATCCGTTGGTGCTCAAGCGCGCGCCGCGCACCTTGCGTAGCGCCCGCCACGCCAGCGATTTGGCCAGGTTGCGCGCCGGGTACGCGGCCGGCCGCGCCGGGCGCAGGCCTATTGCGCGCAGCAGATGGTTGAACGCGCGTGCATCGGCTTCGGCATAGGACCATTCCGAGCGCCAGGTCAGCGACAGCGAGATCGACGGCGCAGCCCCGTTCTGGACCCAGTGCGGGGTCTTGACCGGAACGTGGATCGCCTCCCCCGGGGTGATCGTGATCGGCAGTCCAAGCGCGGAAAATTCATCGCGCCACGGCAGGTTGCGGTGATGCTGGCCGAGGTGAAAATGCTCCTGCACCGCATCGGGAAACACCGTCTCGTCCACGCCGGGGAACAGCGTCATCGTCTTCTCCCCGCGCAGTTGCAGCAGCACATTGTGCTCGGGATCGAAGTGAAACGGGGTCACTGAATCTGGCGAGGAGATGAACACGAAGCCTTCAAGCTGCAACATCGTCCCGGTGCGCGGGGTGACGATATGCGCCAGTTCGGCCAGCACTTCGGCCAATAGCGCGGCATAGGCCGGAACCTGTTCGATCCGCTTGAGCACCACCCAGCAGGCCGACTGATCGATCGTGCGGATCGCCTCGACCACGCCGATGGCGGGCTGGGGAATATCCGCCGGATCGATCCCGATCGGCAGCGCGCCGGGGTTGTATTCGATGCTCTGGGCCGGGAGCGCTCCGGCCAGGTCAGCCAGCGCATCGAGGCTTAGCAGCGGATGACCGAGCAGGGCGTGGCACAGCTTGGCCGGCGCGTGCGGATAGCTTGCGGCAAATAGCGCGAGCGCTTCAGGCGGAAAAGCAGTGGCCGACATAGTCCCGTCAGTTAGCCGATCCGGGTTAAAATCGGGTTTGCTAGGTCACGCCAGTTGCCCCGCCCGGTCGGGCCAGGCGGGGCGCTGGAAGTGCCGCAGCCTCAATCCTGCGGCAGCCGCCAGGTCACGGTTCCGGTGTAGCTGCCCGGCGCGCGGCTGCCGCTGTCGTCGGTGGCGGGCTCGAACTGGCCGCGCCGGGTCAGGTTGGCGCAGGTCGCCTGATCGAGCCCGGCAAAACCGCTGCTGGCCACCACCGCGCAATTGCTGACTTTGCCGGCGGTGTCGATCGTCAGCCGGTACCTGGTCGAGCCTTCGTGTTCCTGCCGCAGATCGCTGGTCGGGTAATCGTTGGTGGTCACCCAGTTGCCGGTCGTGCCCTTGGGCCGGGCCGATTTGGGCGCGAAGCTGGGCGCAGGGATGGGGGTGGGCTGGACGCGCGGGAATTCCACCGTGCCGGCCTCGCCGCTGCCCAGCGGATCCGCGGCGACAAACGTCGGCAGCGCGGCCGGGCCGAAATCGTAGAGCGGCTCGACCACCGGGCGCGGCGCGCGCCGCTCCGCCTGCGCCGAAGGCTGCGGCTGCGGTGGGGGCGGCGTGATCGGGCTATCGGGCGGAATGACGAAAGTGGTGGTGCGGGTTTGCGGCACGCGATTGATCGTCATTGCCAGCCCGGTGATGATCGCCCAGGCGAGCCCCGCTTCAAGCGCCAGCACTGCGGCGCCGGCTCCCAGTTTGCGATTGGTCGAATTGGTATCGGCATAGGCCATGGCACCGTCTCCTGTGGTGGAGCGCCGCCGCTGGCCCGGTTGCCGAGTCGCAGAACGGCGACGCCTTGATTAAAGAGATAGTATAACATTACGGAATTGGGTCAAGCAGTTTTTGGTGTCGCCACGCCGTCTCGCCGTCATCCGTGCGATGCGGCGGAACCTGATAAAAAACGAGCGGGCCCCGATGATTACGGGGCCCGCTGCTGTTCAGATAGCTTGACCTAAGCACCAAGGATCAGAAGTGAACGCCTGCTCCGATCCGGAAATACGTCCCCAGTATCCCTTGGAAGTACGTAGCGGTTCCCCCGCTGGCCGGATAGGGGAACGGTGCCTTAGCATCGAACACGTTGTCGACATCCGCGTGAATCGTGAACTGCGGTGTCACCTTGTAGGACATTGAGACATTCACATTGGTAAAGGGCTTGACCTTCGGTATCGAGAAGAAATTGGCGGTGGTATTTGGATCAATAAACGCCGACCCGATGTAGTTGACCTGTACTTGGCCATCGAATTTCGACGTATTGTAACTAAACGAAGCGACGCCCTTGTGCCGTGAATAGCCCACCGAGTTATCAATCTGGTTTGGCATCGCACCGGCGCTCGCCTGATCGGTGCGGGTATCGAGATACTGGTAGGAAACATTCAGGCCGAGCGAACTGTCATTGCCAAGAAACGGTGCCGCACGACGATAGTTGAGCTGGGCAATGATCCCCTTATATTTGACCTTGGCCGAGTTGAAATAGGTCGTGCCAAGGTTCGAAAGCTGGTGCGTGCCGGGATCGCGGGTGACCAGCGCGCAGAACGGATTGGCTGGATAGCTGGTAGAATCATAGCACGCTGCAACCACGGCGCTGTTGCTAAATGCGTTAATCGCATCCTTGTTGTTGTTATCGAGTTAATCGACTGTGGCGTTGAGGCCGGGAATAAAGCGCGGCGTCAAAACGACCCCGCCGCTGTAGCTGTCGGCCTTTTCATTCTGCAGCGCGGGGTTGCCGAAGGTGAAATTCGGGAACGAGCGCTGGTTTGACAAGGAACGAAACGCAGTTGGCACGCCAGCCGCACTACAATTCGCACGGCGCCGCGTTGGATCGGGACCCTGGTTGACCAGCGACTGGTCGCATACATCGGTCGCAAAGCCAAACGAACTGGACGTCGGATTAAAGGCTTCGGTAATAGACGGTGCCCGAACTGCCCGCGTATATGCCGCGCGGAAGGTCATATCCTTGATCGGTGCCCACCGGCCTTGAAAGGTGTAGGTCGGGTCGTTGCCGAATTTGGAGTTCCAGATATACCGGCCAGCGGCCTGGAACGATAACTCGCGGATCAGCGGGACACCATTGTCAGCCGAGATCAGATCGGCGCTGAGCTCACCGAAGATTTCGTTGGTGTGATAGCTGCCGGTCACCGGATCGATCGGCACCGACCGGCCATAGCTGCCCCGGCTGTCAGAACCGCCAGTGCCGCTGCCAAAGTAGAACACGCCTGGATCGAAGGCTGAATCCTCTTTGCGATGCTCATAGCCCAGCGAGAACGAGAAGTCGCCGCCGGGCAGCTTGAACAGTGGACCCGCCACCGACGCAACTGCGTCGTACTGGTGGTTGAGTGTGCGCGGCCTTGCAATGGTCGTGACGTAGTCGCGCGCGGCCTGCGAAATCTGCTGGCCGAACGGGTTGATCGGCGCGCACGTGGAGCTGATCGTTGCCACCGGCGAATTGGTAAAGCCGGGCGCGCAGACAATTTGCCCGCCGCTGGCGGTAGAATTCAACGCATTCAGAAAGTTCTGCTGATTGAGTTCCGGGTTCTTGCTGGTGACGTTGGCGCGGCCATAATTGAAATAGGCTTCGAACTTCCAGTCGCGGCCAGGCAGGACATGCAATGTACCATCGAACCCGCCGACGAAGCGCATGACTTCCGATTTGCCGGTCGATACCCCTGAGGAGAGATCGGTGCTGGCCCGCGCGAGATAGAAATAATCTTGCGTGGGCGAATCCGAGTAAGGGCTGGTGGCGATCGAATTCTGGATTGTGGCGCGGGCGGCAGGCGACAAAAACGGGTTGCTCAGGTTGATGATCAGATTGCCATCGCGACTGCCGGCGGAATCGAACAGCGCGGAGTTGTAGACTGGTTGGCTGGCCAGATTGCGGCCCTTGCTGACGCTGTACCAAGCCTCGCCGAAGAAGTGGATATCGTCGGTCAGATCGAAGCTGAGATTGCCGTTGACGCTGTACCGCTCAAGATCGGTAAGCAGGTTTTGGACCGTGCCCAGCGAATATCCGTTACCGCCAGCGGTGAAGACAGAAAAACCATTGGCATCACCAACGGTCGAGCCGAAATCTACCGGAATAAGCGAGCCGTTTGGTGCAAACCGCAAGGTTTCGCCGGCCGCGTTGGTGACCCCGAGCGAGCCTGGAACGCCGAAGACACTAGACTGCTGCGGGCTGAGAATTATGAAGTCGGTCACCATCGGAATCCCCGAAGGATCAACCGCGGGCACGCGCAGATCACGGTAGATCACTTGCGGGCCACTGCCGGAAGCTGCCGAGTCGAACCGGTTGTCGAAGGCTGTTTGGGCGCGGTCGGTGAAGAACAGGCCCTTGGACTTGTTATATTCTCCCGCGAGCGTGAAGTTACCGCGCCCACCAGCGAAGTTTTTGCCCGCGAGCATGCGGATACGCTGATCGGAAGCATCTCCGCGCGAAGCGATGCCATTCTGAACATCGATGTTGATGCCCTCGTAATCTTTTTTGAGCAGAATATTGATCGTTCCAGCGACCGCGTCCGAACCATAAATCGGCGCGCCGATTGCCGCGACGGTTTCGACCCGCTGAATCAGCTTGGTCGGGATTGTGTTCAGGTCAACCTGGGTGCCGCCGCTGCCGGTCGGCCCAAAAATCGAACCCGTGTTGGACGAGACAAATCGCCGGCTGTTGACCAAGGTCAAGGTCCGCTGCGATCCCAGACCAAGAAAGTCGACGAAGCTCTGACCGGCACCGAACCCGGACTGGTTGAACCCGATCGGCGAAGCGCCAGGCACGCCAAAGGTCGGCAGCTCGTTCAGCGCTTGCGCCACAGTTTGGAAACCGCGCGCATCGAGCATTTTGTCATCAATGATCTGCAACGGCGACGAAGACTCGATTTCACGGCGCGAAATGCGTGAACCCGTCACCACGATCTGAGCGGAGTCATCGCTCGCACAATTGCCGTTCGCATCCTTTTCAACGCAGTCTGCGGGCGGTGTCGCCGCGCCTGCGGATTGTGCCAGCGCCGCGGACGAACAGGTCAAACCGATGAGCGTAGCCGCAAAAATGGCAGTTTGCAGTGACGTCGCACCGATCAATTTGATCTTGCTGGTTGTTCCCATTTTGGCCCCCTTGGTGTGGAATTAGGTAGATATCATTCAAACTAAATCGAATTCTGAAGTCAAATTACCGGATTGCATCTCGGTATATTATCAATTGGGCTACTGCACCTGATTATCGAATGCAACTTTCCTTTAGGGTACGTCACAAAGCGGTCAGGCGGCTCATTCAGCTGCGGACAGCCCTGTTTTGACAGGGCCTCAACCAACTCCGGTCCGGGCTGAAACGAGCCGACCAGTGACGGTTTTTGCGGCTTAGCCCGCTTCGACGATTGCATGAATACCCTAAGCCAGCCGGCTTACCGCCAATGGCTCCAACTCCGATTGGCCGGATATCGAGCCAGGCTCAATCGCCGTTGAATCCCCTGCAACAGCTTATACCGCTGATCGGTTTGGGGCAAACACGCAAACCGCTGCAGGCGGGGATCGCAGCACGCATGGCTCGGGGAACGTTGGCGCGATGCATGCGTTGGAATAGCGAAGGAGTATCTGCGTGGTCCGCTTAATCTGGTTGTCGCCGCTGATTCTGGTGTCCTTGGCAGCGTGTTCACCGCCGCAGCCGGATTCGCCGCCCAAGCCCGAGCCGGCAGCCAACATGGGGATGGCGATGGCCGGTGATTCGGCCGCCACAAAAGGTTACAAATCGGCGCTGACGGTGATGATGGACAAGATGCCGGCGTTCACCGGCGATGCAGATACCGATTTCATGCTGCAGATGCGCGGTCATCATCAATCAGCGATCGAAATGGCGACCGTCGAATTGGCGAACGGCACCGACCCAGCGGCGCGCGCGCTGGCGAACACCGTTATCGCCGCGCAGAAGGCGGAAATCGCGCAAATTGGCACGTGGCTTGAAAAGAACCGCCGCTGACGTCGGGCTTGCGCAAGCGGCGGGGGCTGCCTGGCAGGAAAGTCGCAAATCGCCGTCTGCACGCTGACAAATTCGCTGTGTACGGCCTGGCAACCCCCCACAATAGTGCTACGCTCCCCGCTGCATCCACGGAGCCATCCCCCCATGCCCACCTTCTACGATTACCTGCGCGCCCCCAGTCCGCGGCGGGCGCGGATTTTGCTGGCCGAGAAGGGCATCGCGCATGCCGTGCGGATCGTCGATCTGGCGGCGGGCGAGCAACTGTCGGATGCCTTTCGCGCGGTCAATCCGGCGTGCACCGTCCCCGCGCTGGCGCTGGAGGATGGTTCGGTGCTGACCGATAACGCCGCAATTGCCGCCTGGGCCGAAGCGGCGCATCCGCAGCCGCCGCTGCTTGGCCGCACCCCGCTTGAAAAGGCCGCGGTCGCCAGCTGGAATTCGAAGATTGAGGGCGAATGCTTCATGGCGATCGCCGAAGTGCTGCGCAACACCTCCAAGGGCATGGTTGGCCGCGCGCTGCCCGGACCCAACGATTACGCCCAGATCCCCGAACTGGCGGCGCGCGGACGCGAGCGGCTGGTGCATTTTCTTGACCGGTTCGAAGCGCACATGGCGGGGCGCACTTGGGTCGCAACCGATCGGTTCAGCCTGGCCGACATCACCGCCGGGGTCGCGCTCGACTTTGCCGGCTGGGTCAAGGTCGAGGTGAACGAAGGCCGCCCCGCGACCCAGGCCTGGCGCGAACGGCTGGCGGCGCGGCCGGCCTTTGCGCTGTGATGTCCTGAGCGCGCGCCGAACGCGAGCCGGGCACCGCTTGTCGCATTAATTCAGGCGCTTGCCGGAACGCGCCGCGCGTTGCTGCGTTGGCGGGGGAGGGCCGGTACGCCGGGCGCAGCCGCGCCGCAGTGGCCGTCACCCTCAGCAGCACGCGCCACGCACCGGGAGCCGTTCGACATGCCGAAAAAACCAGCCGCCTCGCCCGCCACCACCAATGCCTTGCACGATCACGCCCCCGGCAGCGGGATGGCCGTGCCAGCCGAGCATCTGGGCAATGCGGGCGAGACGCATCAGCAGGTGGCGCATGACGCCAACCACACCGACACGCTCGCGCATCTGACCACCAACAGCGGAATGCGGGTGGCGGACAATCAGAATAGCCTGCGCGCGGGGGAACGCGGGCCGTCGCTGCTCGAAGACTTTGTGCTGCGCGAAAAGATCTTCCACTTCGATCACGAACGGATCCCCGAACGGATCGTCCACGCGCGCGGCTCGGCCGCGCACGGGGTGTTCGAATGCACCGCGGCGATCCCCGAGCTGACCAAGGCCTCGCTGTTCCAGCAGGTCGGCAATTCGTGCCCGGTGTTCACGCGGTTTTCGACCGTGGCGGGCGGCGCCGGGTCGGTCGATACCCCGCGCGATGTACGCGGCTTCGCGGTCAAGCTCTACACCGATAGCGGCAACTGGGATCTGGTCGGCAACAATATCCCGGTGTTCTTCATCCAGGACGCGATCAAGTTTCCCGATCTGGTCCACGCGGTCAAGATGGAGGCCGATCGCGGCTATCCGCAGGC
>JANOTT010000042.1:0-1701 GCA_031416535.1 Novosphingobium sp.
GCCGCCGAGAGCCGCTCGACCGGGACCACGATCGCCCGCGCCAGGATGCCGGCGATCAGCAGCAACAGGGCGAAGATCACCGCCGCGCCGACCGCGATCAGCACCATCAGGCTCCAGCGGCTGTGCGCGGTGGCGCGCAAGACCAGCGCGGCGATTGCGGGCAGGGCGGCGGCGAACAGCAGCGCCCCGGACAAGAGCCAGCGCAGCCGCGGCACTGGCCACAGGCGGCGCGCAGGCGCCCGCGCCGAGGCGATCAGTCGCCGGATTTGGACGCTCCGGGGCCGCCGGTGCAGCCGCCGAGCCGGTAGCCGACCCCGGCCTTGGTCTCGACCACGTCATGCCCGCCCGCCGCGGCGAACTTGCGGCGCAGGTTGCGGATGTGGCTGTCGATCGTGCGGTCGGTGATGGCAAAGCCGGGCCCGTGGATCTGGTCGATCAGCTGGTCGCGGCTGAGGATCCGGCCCTGAGAACCCGAAACTGCTGCGGCGAGCGCCTTGAGCAGGTTGAACTCGGAAACGGTGAGCGGGACTTCGGCCCCGGCCCAGTGCGCGGTCCAGCCCTCGGCATCGAGGGTGAGGAGGCCGTGGTCGCGGGTGGCGGCGGCGGCGGGCGGAACAGCGCGCGGGGCCGAGCGGCGCAGGATCGCATTGGCGCGGGCGACCACTTCGCGCGGGGAGAAGGGCTTGACCACATAGTCGTCGGCACCCAGCTCGATCCCCAGCACCCGGTCGAACTCCTCGTCGCGGCTCGACAGGAACAGGACAGGGACTTCGGAGGTGGCGCGCAGGCGGCGGCACACTTCGAGCCCGTCCATGCGGGGCATGTTGATATCGAGCACGACCAGATCGGGGGCCGCGCGCGCAACCTCGGCCAGTGCTTCCTCGCCGTCGCCAGCCTCGCGCACCGCCATCCCGGCCTTCTCGAACGCGAACACGAGGAGCGCGCGGATATGCGGGTCATCGTCGACCACCAGGACGGTACGGGGCATGGCGCTGTTTGGCGCGGTTAGCGGGGCGAGGTCAATCGCGTTCATCGCGGCAATCCCATCCGGCTGAAGGTTTGTGAGAAGGCGTAAGTGCTGCAAAGCTCTTGGCTTCGGCAAGACGGCGTATCGCCAAGCCACTCCAACCTCCGTGCCCGACGCGCCATTCAAGGCTCTCGGTGGTCCCGCCACGCAGCGAATTGATGTTTTCGCCAAGCTCTCCGGGCAACCGGCGTCGATCAAGTTCGATCAGCGCTGGAAGGGCCGAAGTCCCCAGAGCGTCCAGATAACACAGGTCAAGCCCCGCACCGTCGCCGTCGATCTCCTTGGCGTGGGCCACATTCCACCGCGCCGACACCGCGCCGAGATCGACGAAGGCCACGCCCGTCAGCAGCACTCCCGCAGCAGCAAGGTTGGCGTTGATCAGCCAGCTCGCGCTTCTGCCGTGCAGCATCCGCCACAGCACCAGCACCAGCCCCACCGCGACCAAGCCCATCCACAGCAGCGCCGACAGCCGCAGGACGGTCAGCGAATAGGCCTCGATATAGTCCCAGGTGCGCAAGCCCGCGCTGGCGACGAGCAGCAGGTTCTGCGCAATCCACAGCGTTACCAGCCGGCGCACCAGCGGCGCGGCGGCGGTGCTCGATCCGGGTCGCAGTGTTACCAGCACGAACAGCGCGGCCAGCAGCGCGGTGGCGACCAGCGGGTAAGCGCCGCGA
>JANOTT010000043.1:0-9156 GCA_031416535.1 Novosphingobium sp.
AATGGTGCGCCCGGAACGATTCGAACGTCCGGCCCTCAGATTCGTAGTCTGATGCTCTATCCAGCTGAGCTACGGGCGCGTTGGAATGGCGCACATACGGACCTCGCCGCGGCTTGGCAAGCCGCTAATTCGCGCTTTTCAGCACGGCCTGGAGCGCCTGTGCGAGCGGCACGTCAAGCGGCGGCATCGCCAACGCTGAGATCTCATCCGGCGCGAACCAGCCCAGCGCGGCAGCATCCAGGCAAACCGGCTCACCCGCCCACTGGCAGCAAGTGTAAAGACTGATGACAATCCCGGCGGCGGGATCTTCGGCCCGGGCTAGCCACTCAAGCGCCGCCTCTGCCAGCCGCAGCCCAAGCTCTTCCTCGATCTCGCGCAGCAGCCCCGCGATGGCGGATTCGCCCGGCTCCAGCTTGCCGCCGGGAAATTCCCACAGCCCGCCGTGCTGGCGATCGGCGCAGCGCCGCTGCAGCAATACCCGGCGGCTCGGGTCGATCAGCGCGAGCGCAACGACATCAAGCATTGTCGGGATTCTTTTCAATCATCCGCCCGAAGTAAACCATTTGTTAGCACTGCACCCGATATTTGAACCTTACCTGCCAATAATGCGGAGAAGGGGGTCATGAAGATACTCATTACAGCATTGATCCGCGACGAGCAGGGCACGTCGGCGATCGAAATGGGCCTGATCTGCGCGCTGATCGTTTTAGCGATGCTGACCGCGCTTCAGAATTTTGCCAGCGAAACCCAAGCGACCTGGAACAACGTTTCGACTGCGACCCATAACGCCGTTGCCGGAGCCACCGGGGGTTAAACATTTGGCAAGATATTTCCCTTAGTCCGGCAGTTGCTCAATCCGGGTGACAGGGAACGAGCCGGGTACACTGAAGACTGCAACAGGAGACTAAACATGAAGTTCATCAACAAGCTGATCCGCGACGAAGCTGGCGCCACTGCCATCGAATATGGCCTGATCGCTGCTCTGATCGCCGTTGCTGCCATCACTGCGATGCAGGGTCTGGGCAACGAACTGCAGACCACGTTCAACACCACTTCGTCGGCGATGGCCGGCGCCAACACCACACCGGCCGCCTAAGGCACGGTAGAAGTGTGACCGCACCTTCGGGTGTACGAATACGGGGCGGCAGGGAAACCTGCCGCCCTTTTCGTTTGTGTGCCTGGTTCGTGCGGCGTCAGAGCAGCAGACCGCGGCTCAATAGGTGACGACCTTGACCTTCTGACCCGCGCTCAGCTGCGCGTTGGCGGTCAGGCCGTTGAGCACCCGGAACCGCTCGAGCGGCGCGTCGGTGTAAGCCATGCGCGCCGCCAGCGACTGCACGGTGTCGCCGGTTCTTACAGTGACGACCTGCAGGCCCCGTGGCTTGAGAGTTGCGGCCTGCGCGTCGCTCAGCCGACGCATCGAGCCGAACATCGGATCGAACGGATTCTGCCCGGCTTGGGTAATCGTCAGGAAGTGGTAAGCCTGACTGGAGCTCCATTGATAAGCGAATACTGTCACATCGACCTGGCTATTGCCCGAGGTAACCCGCGCCGAGGCATAGGCCGCCGGAATACCGTTGACCGTAGTGCGCTGGATTGCCGAGGGATTAAGCTGCGCCTGGTTGGCCTGCGCCAGCGTGGCGAACTGCCCAGCGACATAGCTATCGAGATTGCCGTTGAACGCGGCAGTGGTGAACTGCCCCTTGCCCGACTGGCCACCAATCGCAACCGCGCGGGTGCCATTGACCAGATAGAACCCGGTTGGCGCCTCAAACGCCAGCTTTTCGATCGGATGCCTGAAACTGCGCCCTTCGGCATAGCCCTGCGCCGGCGAATCGCCATAGATCAACCCGCTGATCCTGGTGAGAAACATGTCGCGGTTGGTGACACCGATGCCGCCGGCCCCGGCCTGATTGGCGGTGGTGCGCACCCGCGATGCTGGATCGGGGTGAGTCGAGGCCCAAGCCGGCACCTGTTCGCTGGTCCCCAGCAGCCTGGCATCGAGCGCGTTCTGGTTGGCCAGGCTCAGCAGCACGGTTGACATCGCGCGCGGATCATAGCCGGCAGCCTTCAGGTACCTGATTCCGAAAGTGTCAGCCTCACTCTCTTGTTTGCGCGAAAAGCTTAAGGTGAGCAGCTGCGAACCTTGCAAAAAGCCTTTTTGCAGCAGCTGGCCGACTTGACTGTTGCCCAAAAACACGCCCGACAGCAATGCGCCGAGAATTCCGACGACCTGATTTTTGGTCGAGTTGCTTTGCCGCTTAGCGCTGTGGCGAAGGGCAACATGGGCGGCTTCGTGCCCGAGCACGCCGCCCAGCTCGGCTTCGTTGTTCATCAATCCGACCAGCTGGCGGGTGGTGTAGATATAGCCGCCAGGAATCGCGAACGCGTTGTTGATCGAGCTGTCGAGCAGAGTGATGGTGAAATCGTTCGAGCTGTTGCTCATCCCCGTTTTCACCGCGACCTTCTTGCCGATGCTGGCGACATAATCAGCCTGCGGCCCGGTCATCGCGCCGCCATATTCGGCGACCAGCTGTGGGTGAACCTTGGCCCCCTCGGACTTGTCTCTGGCGCTGATCGCGGCCGCGGTGGAGGTGGTCTGGGCGGTCAAGCCGCTCGGCGGAACCGCGGTCAAAACCAAGGCGGTTGCGATCATGTAACGGGTGGTGCGGCCAAATGGCATAGCGCGTCCTCTGCTCGAAAGTTAAACGGTGGTTGTCGCATTAACTGCCAAGTCGGCTGAACGATCCCTGACAGCAGCGTATTCTCGCCTAACTGTCGCCGATCCGGAGAAACCGTTCCTCGCGCGCAGCCCGCAGCTGATCGGGCGAAAGCTCCATTAACTCGTCCAGTTCCTGACCGATTGCCTCGGCCAGACTGTGCGCCGCCACTGCTGGTTCGCGGTGCGCTCCGCCGACCGGCTCGCGCACAATCCGGTCGATTACGCCCAGCGCGAGCAAATCCTGCGCGGTCGTTTTCATCGCTTCGGCCATTTCCTGCGCCTTGTCCGCAGTGCGCCACAGGATCGACGCGCCGGCCTCGGGCGAAATCACCGAATAGACCGCATGCTCGAACATCAGCACCCGCTCGGCGCTGGCCAGCGCAACCGCTCCGCCCGAGCCGCCCTCGCCCACGATGATCGCCACCATCGGCACTGGCAAGGCCAGGCAGGCTTGGGTCGAACGCGCAATCGCCTCGGCCTGACCGCGTTCTTCCGCCTCGACCCCGGGAAACGCGCCCGAGGTATCGACCAGGGTCACCACCGGCAGCCCGAACCGCCCGGCCAGTTCCATCAAGCGGATCGCCTTGCGGTAGCCTTCGGGCTTGCCCATGCCAAAATTGTGCTTGATCCGGCTTTGGGTATCATGGCCCTTTTCGTGCCCGATCAGCATCACCCGGCGGGTACCCAATCTGGCAAAACCGCCGATGATTGCCTGGTCATTGCCGAAATAGCGATCACCGCCCAGCGGCATGAATTCGCTGAAGGCCAAAGCGACATAATCAACAAAATGCGGCCGCATCGGATGACGCGCCACCTGAGTCTTTTGCCACGGAGTCAGTGCGGCATAGGTGCTGGCCAGCAGCTGCGCGCTTTTCTTTTCGAGCCGCTCGATCTCCGAGGTAATATCGACGTCGCCGACCTTGGCGGTCTCGCGTAGTTCGGCGATCCGGGCTTCGAGCGCCGCAACCGGCTTTTCAAATTCAAGATACGAAATCATCGCGCTGCGCTAGCCGTCTGCGGCGCGCACGGCAAGAGGATGGCGAGCGTTGACCAAGGCAACCAGCCGCGCGCTGTCAACATGGGTATAGATCTGCGTGGTGGCAATATCGGTATGGCCGAGCAGCACCTGCAGCACCCGCAGGTCCGCCCCGCCTTCAAGCAGGTGGGTGGCAAAGGCATGGCGCAGCACGTGCGGGCTGACCTTTTCGGGATCGAGCCCGGCGCGTGCGGCCAGCTCCCGCAGCAGTTGGAACAGTCGCACCCGGGTGAGGTGACCTTGCTTGGCGCTGGATGGAAACAGGTGCTTGCCGCCGCCGCCGCGCAGCTCCAGCCAGCGCGACATAGCCTGCCGCGCCCGCGTGCTGACCGGGACCATGCGCTGCTGCCCGCCCTTGCCGGTCACCGTCAGGAGCGGGGCATCGCGCGGCACCGCACTTAACGGCAACGAGACCAGCTCGGTCGCGCGAAGTCCCGATCCGTACAGCAGCTCAAGCAGCGCCAACAGGCGTATGGCCGCGCTGTGGCCTTCCGCTGCTTCGGCCTCGGCGCATTCGAACAGCGCCGACACCTCGCGGTGGCCGAGCAACCGCGGCAAGGGGCGGCGGCTACGCGGACGCGGCAACGCGGGCGAGGGATCGTCATTGCGCCAGCCTTCCTCGAGCATGAAGCCGCAGAATTGCCGCAACGCCGAACATTTGCGAGCCAGGCTGGACGGAGCGAGCCCGGCCCAGGCCGCGCCGAGCGAGGCAAACGCCGCTTGATCGGCACTGACCAGATCGCCGATCGCTTGTTCGGCGCCTGCCAGATCGCGGCGATAAGCCAGCAACGTGTTGACCGCTGCGCCGCGTTCGGCGGCCAGCATGGCGAGGAACTGGTCGATCGCGGCGGGGATGCGCTAGCCCCGTGCCACCGCTTCGGCCGCTATCATCCGCGCTTCGGCGCCAAGGCCCACGCGGTTCAGCGCCAAGACGATGTGGTAGAGGTGGAGACTGGTCATCTTGTCCCACCCGCTGCCCTGCATTCCTAGGCCAGCCAGTAGCACCACCAGTTCGCGGTTGTTTACATCGGCGGCCTGATCGATCAGCCGGCTCCACTTGGTCTGCCGGTTAAGCTCGATGCCCAGCTTGCCGGAAAAATCCGCCGCCACGTTGGCTTCAACCCGGCCCAGCCCAGCGAGGCCAGCCAGCAGAAACTTCGATTTGCGATAACTGCTGCTGGTGTCGTTGCCGTAAAAACTCGACAGCGCGGAGCCGGAGACCGGGGCCGATCGCGCCGATGCGGCCACCGCCAGCTGCCCCCAGGCGAGCGAGCCGGTATCAGCCTGCGCCGACCAGCGTAGTGCGTTCTGGTCGAGCCCGGCGGCCAGCATCGACGCGATCAGATCGGGCGCCTGCGCGGCATAATCGCCCAATACCGGCAACCGCGCGGCAGCATAAGCGGTCAGCACCTGGCGCGAATAACGCGCCTCCTCATCCGCCCCGCCATCCCACAGCGCGCGGATTGCGGTCAACCGATCGCCCGGCTGGTCGGCAATATAGGCGGTGCGCAGCGTTTCGGCAGTCTTGGACCAATCGCCCGTGATATCGTCCTGCGCATAGATCTGGCTGTAGAGATCGACCATCGCCGCGCTCGAGAGGATCCCGGCCGCCCCGGCACGGTCGGCCCCGGCAGCGCGCGCTTCCAAGGCCAGCATCGGCGCGGTCGCCGCGACGTAGGCATAACGCCTGGGCAAATCGTTCATCAGCGCATCGGGCGGGGTCAGGCCGACCGCGATGGTCAGGGCGTAGCGCCACGGGTTCATGTCGCTGACCCCATCCCATTCGATCTTGACCGCCCGCCGCGCGCGCCCTGCCGAGCCGGCGTATCGCTGTGCCAGCAGCACGTCGATCTTGGGCCAGCCACCCTTGCCGATCAGGTGATCGAGCTGCGCCAGACCCGATGCACCGTCACCCTGAAACGAGGAGCAGATCGCGCGCAACACACGCCAGTCGGCATCCTTGCGCACAGAGCCCATCACTGCCGTGACCGGACAGATCCCGGTAATATCGGCGGTGAAAGCATATGCATCCATCGCCGCCTGGGCCAGAGCGGTCGTGTAATTTCCCGCATCGACGTCCTGGACCAGTTCGCGCGCCGCCGCGCCCTCGCCCATCCGCACCAGCAACGCGGCGCGGCCCGCTGCGAAGTCGGCAGGGTTCATGCCTTCCGGCGCATCGAGCCGCGAAGCCAGTGCACGCCGCAGCAGGATGTGCCCCCAGCGTGAGACCAACTGGCCGTTGTTGCCATCGAGCACCGCCATGACCAGCTGCGGATTTTGCCCCCGAACCGATCCGGCGGGCATCCCGCCCTCGTCCTCGGCCAGAATGCCGACCTGCGTCATTGCCCGCTGTACCGCCGGTGGCATATCGAACTTGGGCTTGAGCCCGAGCAGCTCATCTAGCTGGTCGGGGCTCATTGCCTCCAGTTCGCGCAGCGTCGGGATCCGCGCACCCGACGGTAACGTGAGCGCGGCCGGCTTCGTGCTGGCACTGCCGGGCGCACTGCTGCTGCCTGCAGGGATCGGCTGGACCACCGGGTTCGACCCGGTTGAAGTGGGCGGAGCGGCGGGCTTGGGCGGACTGGCTCTGGGCTTTTCAAACCCCGGCGGAAGCAACGATTCGGGCGAATCCTGCGCGATCGCCAGCGCCGAACTGAGAGAAAGCAGCGCCCCGGCCGAGAGCAACAGTGCGCGCTTCATCGGCCGACCTGCGGCAACATCGCGGGCTCAGTCTGCGCGCTGAGCGGGCGCGCACCGCCGTCTAGCCAGGCCCAGCCAAGCAGTGCACACAGCAACGCCATGCCCACGCCCGCGATCACCAAGCTTTTGCGAAATTCCACCGCCACGCGCGACCTCTTCGCTCAAACCTTGCCCGAAACAGCCCGAGCCTTGCACTGCCGGTTAGCCTATCTATAGCCGGGGCCGCAATGGAGCTTGAGCTATCCCCCGACAAAATCGCCGCATTGGCGCGGCGGATCGACCGTCCACTGGTGCTGGTCGGGTTGATGGGCGTGGGCAAATCGAGCGTCGGGCGGCGGCTGGCAACGGTCCTGCACCTGCCATTCAGCGATGCCGACGAAGAAATCGTCCACGCCGCACAAAAGTCGATTCCCGAGATGTTCGAGCAATTCGGCGAGGCCTACTTCCGCGATGGCGAGCGCCGGGTGATTGCGCGGCTGGTCCAAAGCGGGCGCGGGGTGATCGCCACTGGCGGCGGGGCTTTCGTCAATCCTGAAACCCGCGCGCTGATCCTCAGCAAGGCCGTCGCAGTCTGGCTCGACAGCGACATCGAGGTGCTGCTCGAGCGGGTCAAGCGCAACGCCAATCGGCCCTTGTTGCAAAATGGCGATCCGCGCGAAGTCCTCACCCGGCTCAAAGCAGAGCGGGAAAGCGCCTATGCCGAGGCGCCGATCCATGTGACAAGCGGCCACGGCCCGCATACCCGTGCGATCAGCGATATTCTGAAAGGCCTGGATGAATGGCTGTAATTCCCGTCAATGTGGCTGGCCGTCCTTACGAAGTGCGGATCGCGGCGGGCTTGCTCGCTGATCTGCCGCAACAATGCAGCCCGCGGCTGCGCAAGCGCCGCGTGCCCGTGATAACCGACGCCAATGTCCACGCTGCCTGGGGGCAGACAGTCGAACACGCTCTACACGAAGGCGGACACGAAGCCGCGTGGCGGATTCTGCCAGCGGGCGAAGCGAGCAAGAGCTGGGCGCAGCTCGCGGCCACCACCGACTGGCTGCTGGCCGAGGAAGTGGAACGCGGCGATTGCGTCCTGGCGCTGGGCGGCGGAGTTATCGGCGATCTGACCGGGTTTGCCGCAGCGGTGCTGAAGCGTGGATGCCAGTTCATCCAGCTGCCGACGACCTTGCTCGCGCAAGTCGATTCGAGCGTTGGCGGCAAGACCGCGATCAACACCCCGGCCGGCAAGAACCTGATCGGCGCGTTTCATCAACCCGCGCTGGTGCTGGCTGATCTGGCGGTGCTCGACACGCTGCCCGAACGCGAGCTCAAGGCGGGCTACGCCGAGGTGGTCAAATACGGGCTGCTCGGCGACGCAGCGTTCTTCGGCTGGTGCGATACCAACGGCGCGGCAATGCTGGCGGGCGACGCGGCGCTGCGCGAATACGCGGTGGCTTATTCGGTGGCGGCCAAGGCCCGGATCGTCGCGGCGGACGAGCGCGAGACGCTGGGGCTGCGGGCCTTGCTTAACCTGGGCCATACGTTCGGCCACGCTCTCGAAGCGCAGACCGGTTTTTCGGACCGACTGCTCCACGGCGAGGCGGTGGCGCTGGGCATGGTCCTCGCCGCGCGGTTTTCGGCCACCCGCAGCCTGCTCCCCCGCGCCAGCGCCGAACACGTTGCGCGCCACTTTGCCGCAGTCGGCATGCCCAGCGAGATTGCCGGACTGGGCCTAAGCTGCGATGGGCAAATGCTAACCGCGCACATGCTCAACGACAAGAAAATGGACGCAGGCACGCTGCCCTTCGTGCTGCTCAAAAGCCTTGGCGAAGCGTTTCTGGCGAAGGACGTCGCGCTGGCAGACGTCGCTGCGTTTCTCGACGGTGAGTTGGCGCGCTAACCGAAGATCGCAATCGCCTGCATCCCCACCGCCACCGCCTCGCCATCGGCGTTCCAGATCGCCATATCCTGGCTCGAGCAGCCCTTTTCGGCATAATTGCCCGCCGCGCGCAGCAGATACCACCCGTCGCGGGTTTGCGGCAGCGGGGTGAGCAGGTTGACCAGCCAAGTCATCGAGCTGACCGGTGACCACGCTTCCATCAGCGGCATCACGCCCGGCGGGAGCGCATCGGCGATGAGCAGCAGCGCGACCATCGGATCGAGGCCGTCGGTATCTTGCAACCTTACCCACCAGGTCAGCTCGGGCTGCTTGTCGGCGGACTTCTGCATTGCGAACCGGCGGTCGAATTGTGCGGCAAAGGTCGGCCCGCGCCCTTCGGGGAACGGAACGGCATCGGCGGCGGCGATCACTCCGGCGGGCGCGGGCAGGTTGTGGAGGTGCAGCGTACTGCTCTCGACCGGGCCCATGAACACGAAGGTTGCGGTCAGCCCGACCCCCGCCGCGCTGGTCACTTCGGCGCTGATCCAGCTGGCGTTACGGCCTTGGCGGAGCAACCGCGCGCGCACCTCGACCTCGCCCGCGAGCGGCCCGACAAAATTGATCGTGGCCGAGCGCAGCGGCGGCAAATCTGGCACCAGCCGCTGCGCCGCAGCGAGCGCCATTGCCGCCGAAAACCCGCCGTAGCTGGTCCGCCCCTGCATCCAGTTTTCAGGGATCGTCGCGGAAAAACCGCCATCGATGGGCCGCGCGGCGGCGAGGGTCTGGGGCAAGGACATGGACTTTCCATTGACGTAAACGGAAAGCGGGTCAATC
>JANOTT010000044.1:0-14095 GCA_031416535.1 Novosphingobium sp.
CACCAGCCGCGGATCGGGCAACGCCGGGCGCGCCGCGCGAACCAACCGCGCCGACGCATCGTCCTCCTCCGTGCTGGCAAACCCCAGGCGCGGGCTTTCAAAGCGGAACACGCTGTCATGCGCGCCGGGTTCGGACGCGGCCGGTGCGCCCATTTTGTCCAGTCCCAGCTTGTCGAGTCGCAGGGCGATCTGGCTAACCTGCTCGGTCAGCCGCAACAGCGCCAGCCGGTCTTCGTCCGACAATTCGCGCACGCGGGCGCCGCTGTGTTCGGCCAGGGCCCGGCCCAGCGCCAGCACGCGTTCTGCCCGGCTGGGTTCGACCAGGATTTGCGCGCCCGACTGATCGAGGCAGCCGAACACATCATCGAGCGCGGCCAGACTGGTCGAGACCACCACCGCCGCCCCGGCCTGCGCCGCGCGCATATCGAGCCGCGCCAGCGCGGCCAGCGTGGCCGCAGCGTTACCCGGGCAATCGACTATCACCACATCGCCCAGCGGCCGCGCATCGCCGGTGAGCAACAAGGCTATTTCGCCGACTTGCGCCAGCCGCAATCCGGCCATCTGCGCATCGTCGCCAATCTGCCCGCGCAAATGCGCCCGGTCGGCAAATATGGATAGGGCCAGCGGCACCCCGGCGGCATCGTGCGAAGGGGCGAGATAAGCAAAATTTGACTGGGCCATGGTGTTCCGACTCCTGCAATACTGAACAAGAGTAGAACAAACAGAGCCTATGTCAAGAATAGTCGGCTTGGCTAAGGCCGGATTTCAATTTGCGTGCCATCGCCGACCGCCAGCCACAAGGCTTCGATCTCGTCGTTCGAAACCGCAATGCAGCCGTCAGTCCAATCACCGCTCATCCGCCCGAACGGCAATTGGTTGGGCTGGCCGTGGATGAAGATATCGCCGCCCGGGCTGCGTCCGGCGCGCGCAGCAAAATCGCTCGCCGCCGCATCGGGGTAGGAAATATGCAGCGAGCGGTGATAGGCGCTGTGCGGATTGCGGTAGTCGATCGTAAAGCTGCCTTCAGGGGTCTTTTCGTCGCCCTCAAATTGCTTCGGGCCGACCGGAGCATCACCGAGTTGAATCTGCTCGAAGGTGTGGACCAGCCGTCCGCCGGCATAGGCAAGCATCCGCCGCGCGCCCTTTTCCACCACCAGCCGCTCGATCGGCGGCAGGGAAAAGCTGGGCTGTGCGCGGACCGGGCGCTGCGTCCACAGCCAGCCGGCTCCGGCCAGGGCCACGACGCCGAGCAACAGAGTGCGGCGCGCGGGCACCCGTTCAGTCCACAAACGGATCGCGCACCAGGATCGTGTCCTCGCGCTGGGGGCTGGTGCTGACCAAAGCCACCGGGGTTTCGATCAGTTCCTGCACGCGCTGGATGTATTTGATCGCCTGCGCGGGGAGCTCGGCCCACGAGCGCGCGCCGGCGGTGGTCCCGCTCCAGCCTGCCATTTCCTCGTAAACCGGTTCGACCGCGGCCTGATCGGCGGAATGGCTGGGGAAATAGTCCAGCGCCTGCCCGCGCAATTTATAACCCACGCAGATCTTCACCGTCTCGAACCCGTCGAGCACATCGACTTTGGTCAGCGCGATGCCGGTGACGCCGCTGATCGCGCATGATTGCCGCGTCAGCACCGCATCGAACCAGCCGCAGCGGCGCTTGCGCCCGGTAACGGTGCCGAAGTCATGGCCGCGCTCGCCCAGTTTCTGGCCGATCGCGTCTTCCAGCTCGGTCGGGAACGGGCCCGAGCCGACGCGCGTGGTATAGGCCTTGACGATGCCGAGCACGAACCCGGCCGCGCTGGGGCCGAGGCCCGAGCCGCTGGCGGCGGTGCCGCTGACGGTGTTCGAACTGGTGACAAACGGATAGGTGCCGTGATCGACATCGAGCAGCACGCCTTGCGCGCCTTCGAACAGGATGCGCTTGCCGGCCTTTCTGGCCTGGTTGAGCGTGCGCCATACTGGCTTGGCATAAGGCAGCACGAAATCGGCGATTTCCGCCAGATCGCCCAGCAGCCGCGCGCGGTCGATCGGCGGCTGGCCGAACCCGCCGCGCAAGGCATCGTGATGCGCGCAGATCCGGTCAAGCTGCGGGCCGAGGTGATCGAGGTGCGCCAGATCGCAGACCCGGATCGCGCGGCGGCCGACCTTGTCCTCATAGGCGGGACCGATCCCGCGCCGGGTGGTGCCGATCTTGCCCGATCCGCTGGCATCTTCGCGCAGGCCATCCAGATCGCGGTGAAACGGCAGGATCAGCGGTGCGTTTTCAGCAACTTGCAGGTTCTGCGGGTTGATCTCGACCCCCTGCCCGCGCAGCTTGGCGACCTCATCGCGGAAGTGCCACGGATCGAGCACCACGCCATTGCCGATTACTGACAGCGTGCCGGTGACAATGCCCGAGGGCAGCAGGCTGAGCTTGTACACCTGATCGCCGACCACCAGCGTGTGCCCGGCATTGTGCCCGCCTTGAAACCGCACCACGGCATCGGCGCGGCTGGCCAGCCAATCGACAATCTTGCCTTTGCCCTCATCGCCCCACTGGGCGCCGATCACGGTAACATTGGCCACGGAGAATCCTTTAAGCAGGCGTCAAATCCGTGCCGCGCCCTAGGCCATGCTGCGCGGCGGGGCAATCGGCCTTTACCGACAAAATCGCAGCGCCCGCCAATACGCCGGTTTGATCGCGGCTCAGTCTAGCGCGGCGTTCGTTGATTAAGGCCTTTTTTCCGCGATCCTGGTGGCCGATAGCGGGCTGAAGCACCTGTTCGGACCCGCGCGGCGCTGCGCAGACCAGGTCGAGCCCGGCCTTCCCAGGGGAGGAAGAAGGCCGGGCTCGGTCGTTGCCGGTGGCGTTGCCTGATGCGTTGCCGGGGAATTATATCCGGTTCAGGCGTTTACCAATTCGCGGTTTGGCTGCGGTGAAGGGGTGAAGCTGCGGAAATCGAACCCTTGATCTTGCGGCTCGCGCAGCCGGTATTCGTGTTGGCGCAGCAGCCAACGGACCCGGCGGCCGCGGCGCTTCACCCCGACAAACGGATTTTCTGCATCGGGCGCGGCCGCGACCAGGCCGTTGAACAGTGTGACCATCGCCGCGCCCGTCCGCAGCGGGCCGACTGGAATCTGCGGCCGATTGGCGGGCACTGGCTGGGTTCCGAACAGCGCAGCGGTGGCGGGCGCCTCCGAGGAGGCGAAGGCGTAGCGCACCGCGGGCTCGGGCAATGGCTCACTCACCGGCGTGCGCGCTGGCGGCGGTGCGGCGGCGACCGGATCTGGCTCTGGCAAAGCTTCGAACGAGCCGTCCAACTGGCGGCGGCGGCGCAGCGCACCCGCGCCAAGCAAGCCAACCAATGCCAACCCGCCCAGCCCGATCCCGGCCAGCGCCGCACTGCTCAGCATGCTGTCATTCGCGGCAGCAGGCTGGAGCGACGCGGCGACGGGCACGGGTCCAACCGGCAGCGCCGGAGCGGCTGCCTGACTAACCGGCAGACCTGCGACAGCGACCGGAATGCCGACACTAGCCGCGAGGGGAGCAGCGGTTTCAACCCGGTTCGAGCCAGCCCGCACCGGTTTGGCCGCAGCCGACGGCGACGCCCGGCGATTGTTCGGCGCGGCCGAGGTGGCGGCCGCACTTGGCTCGATTACCGGCGCCGCCGGGACCGCCTGCACCACCGGGGCGCTGGTCATGGTCGGCGCGGGCTGAACCGGCGGGATCACGATCGGGGCCGGATCGGGCGCTGCGAGGGGGGCCGGATCGGCGCCTGTCGGCACGGACATGTCCTGCGACAAGGCCGGGGTGGATACGGCGGCAAGGACAGCGGCAATCGCCATCAATGCCCGGGGCGAGCTGGTGAATGTTTTCGTCATTTACCAATTATGGCAAGCCGCAGCGCCCGAAATAAGCTTGACTGTCGTCTTTTAAGTCAAGGCGAGCAATTTTTGGTGCTGAGTCGAAAATATTCGAAATTTAGTTCCAAACTCACAGACTATAACATTGCGATTTTTCTATCGTATTTATTCAGCGTTTGATTTCGCGGTGAGGTGCATATTCAGCCGATCCTGCTTTTTGAACAGTTCGTCGGTGCAGTTTTTGTCGGTTCGGGCGATTCTTTGTTTTACCGGCGCGGGCGATCAGGCCCGCACCGCTTCCCCATCCTCAAGCCGGTGCGTGCAGCCCAGCGCCTCGGCCTCGCAGTCCTCGCCCAGCGCCGCCACGGTGCGCCAGCCAATCGCGCGCAGGCGCTCGGCGTGGGTGCAATCGTGGCCGAGCGGCAAAAACAGCAGGTCGCGCCTGGGTTCGGCGGCGGCCAGAGCGTCGATCAGCCGATCCGGATAGAGCGAAAAGCCGATCGCCGGTTCAGCGCTGGGGGTGATCTGGTAACTGCCGCCGCGCCCCAGCGATCCGGGCACGCCATCGGCATAGATCATGAAGCCGAACCAGGTCTGGTATTCGAAGCCGTGGCGCTCGCTTGGATCGAGTGTGAGGCGGGCCTTGCCCTGCACCCGCGCCGCGATTTCTCGCAGGGCAGCGATGCGGCTGGCCAAGGCGCCGCCAGCATCGATTGCCGCGAGCCGTTCAATCGCGGTTTCGAACGGTCCGATTGCGGTTAGCAGCGGCAAATATTCCCCGCCGCCCGCCGCGACCAGTCCGCCGGCATCCTTGGCATCGAGCTCACGCCGGACCGCTGCGATCTTGTCCGCCGCCAGCGGCATCGCCTTGGCCGCGAGCGTATCGACCAGATCGGGCAAAGTGAAATCCACCGACAGCCCGGTCGCGCCAGCCGCGCTGAGCGCTTCGATCGCCGCGGCGACCACTTCGCCTGCCGCCGCCACGCTGTCATCGCCGATCAGCTCGGCGCCCAGCTGCAGGCGCTCGCGGGTGGGATCGAGCCCGTCGCCCTTGATCGTGACCACCTGGCCCGCATAGCACAGCCGCAGCGGCCGGGCCGCACTGGCGAGGCTGGTCGAGGCGATCCGGCCGAGTTGCGGGGTGAGGTCGCTGCGCAGCGCCAGTGTGCGCAAGCTGGCGGGATCGACAAACCGGAACATCCGGCGCGGACTGATCCCCGCCATCCGGCTGGCCAGCGACTTCTCGAACTCGAGCGTGGGCGGCTGGACCCGGTCATAGCCGTGCCCGTCGAGGCAATCGAGCACCGCGCGGGTGACGCGCGCCGCCGCCGCCGCGCTGGGCGGCAGCCGGTCCTCCAGTCCCTCGGGCAGCAGATCGCGGTCATAATCCATTGGTGCGCCCTTAGCGGTGAGTTTGCGGCCTGTCGAATTGAACAGAAAGGGGTTCACGCAAAGGCGCGGAGCAGAAACAAAGCCGCAGAGAAGTTGCGATCGCCGCAGGCTTCTATTTTCCGCAAAAGCGACGGCAAGTCCGAAATTTCGATTGGAGCACGGCTTGGCCAAAACCACTACAACTCTGCGCCTCTATCTGCTTCTCTGCGTTCTCTACGTGAACCCAATGTCTTCCCTTAAAACGCCAGTGCCATCACCCGCTTGACGCCAGGAATAGCCCGCGCCGCATCGAGCACCGCGGCCGGCACCCGGCTATCCACGCTGAGCAGCAGCACCGCCTCGCCGCCGGCATCGCGGCGGCCAAGGTTGAAGGTGCCGATATTGATCGCGTTTTCGCCCAGCAGCGTCCCGATCCGGCCGATGAAGCCGGGTGCGTCTTCGTTGACGATATACAGCATCGGGCCCGACAGTTCGGCCTCGACCTTGATCCCGAACAGTTCGACCAGCCGCGGTTCGGCGTTGGAGAACAGCGTGCCCGCAACCGAGCGCTCGCCCGCGTCGGTCTTGACCGAAACCCGGATCAGCGTGTGATAATCGCCGGCCTTCTCGGTCTTGACCTCGCGCACTTCCATCCCGCGTTCCTTGGCCAGGAACGGGGCGTTGACCATGTTGACCGTGTCCGACTGCACGCGCAGGAACCCGGCCAGCACCGCCGCGACGATCGGCTTGATGTTAAGCTCGGCCGCCGCGCCCTCGGCGTGGATCGAGATTCGCGGGATCGCCCCGGTGGTCAGCTGGCCCACCAAGCCGCCCAGCTGTTCGGCCAGCGCCATATAGGGCTTGAGTTTGGGCGCTTCTTCGGCTGACAGGCTGGGCACGTTGAGCGCATTGGTGACCCCGCCGTTGACCAGATAGTCGGCTATCTGTTCGGCGACTTGCAGCGCGACGTTGACCTGCGCTTCGTTGGTCGAGGCGCCCAGATGCGGGGTGCAGATGAAGTTGGGCGTGCCGAACAACGGCGATGCCTTGGCCGGTTCGGTTTCGAACACATCGAGCGCCGCCCCTGCAACCTGGCCCGAATCCAGCGCCTCCTTCAGCGCCACTTCGTCGATCAGCCCGCCGCGCGCGCAATTGATGATCCGCACGCCTTTTTTGGTCTTGGCCAACGCTTCGCGCCCCAGAATTCCGCGGGTCTGGTCGGTCAGCGGGGTGTGCAGCGTGATAAAGTCGGCGCGGGCCAGCAGCATATCGAGATCGACCTTCTCCACGCCCATCTCGATCGCCCGCTCGGGCGTGAGGAACGGATCGAAGGCGATGACTTTCATCCGCAGCCCCAGCGCGCGGGCGGCGACGATCGAGCCGATGTTGCCCGCGCCGATCAGGCCCAGTGTCTTGCCGGTAACCTCGACACCCATGAACCCGTTTTTGGGCCACAGCCCGGCCTGGGTCTGGGCATTGGCCTCGGGCAGTTGCCGCGCGAGCGCGAACATCAGCGCAATCGCGTGCTCGGCAGTCGTGATCGAATTGCCGAACGGGGTGTTCATCACCACCACGCCCTGCGCCGAGGCGGCCGGGATATCGATATTGTCGACCCCGATCCCGGCGCGGCCGATCACCTTGAGATTGGGCGCAGCAGCGAGGATCGCCTTGGTGACTTTGGTCGAGCTGCGGATCGCCAGGCCATCGTAATCGCCAATCCGGGCGATCAGCTGTTCGGGGGTTTCGCCGGTGATTTCATCGACCTCGCAGCCGCGCTCGCGAAAGATCGCGGCGGCGTTGGGGTCCATCTGGTCCGAAATGAGTACGCGGGGCTTGGTCATCTAGTAACTCCCGCAATAATTTAGGGACAGTCCCCAAATTTTTGCCGATTGGGTGAAGGGGTAATTCGGGGACTGTCCCTAAATTATTAGGGGTGGTGCGCGGCGTAGGCCCAGTCGAGCCACGGGCCGAGTGCTTCGATATCGGCGGCATCGACGGTGGCGCCGCACCAGATGCGCAAGCCCGGCGGGGCATCGCGATAACCCGCGATGTCATAGGCCGCGCCCGCTTGCTCGAGCGCACCGGCCATCGCCTTGATCATCGCTTCGTCCGCGCCGGCGACCGTCAGGCAGACCGAGGTTTTCGACCGGGTGGCCGGATCGGCAGCAAGATTGCCGAGCCAGTCGCGCTCCGCCACGATCTGTTGCAGCGCCGCCGCATTGGCGTCCGAGCGCTGTTGGAGGCCCTTGAGGCCTCCCACCGAAACGCCCCATTCGAGCGCAAAGATCGCGTCTTCGACCGCGAGCATCGAGGGGGTATTAATCGTCTCGCCCTTGAACAGGCCCTCTGTCAGCGCGCCCTTCGAGGTGAGCCGGAAAACCTTGGGCAGCGGCCAGGCGGGGGCGTAGCTTTCGAGCCGCTCGACCGCGCGCGGGCCCAGGATCAGCACCCCGTGGCCGCCCTCGCCGCCCAGCACCTTTTGCCACGAGAACGTGGCGACATCGATCTTGGCCCAATCGATGTCATAGGCAAACACCGCGCTGGTGGCATCGGCAAAGCTGAGGCCGGCGCGGTCAGCGGGGATCCAGTCGGCATTGGGCACGCGAACACCCGAAGTGGTGCCGTTCCAGGTAAACAGCACGTCATCGTTCCAGTCGACTTGCGCCAGATCGGGCAGCTGGCCGTAATCGGCGCGGATCACCGTGGGATCGAGCTTGAGCTGCTTGACCGCGTCGGTCACCCAGCCCTCGCCAAAACTTTCCCACGCCAGCGCGGTCACGCCGCGCGCGCCGAGCATTGTCCACATCGCCATTTCGAACGCGCCGGTATCCGATCCCGGGACGATCCCGATGCGGTGCGTAGCGGGCAGCCCGAGCACGTCGCGCATCAGCTCAATGCAGTATTGCAGGCGCGTCTTGCCGATCTTGGCCCGGTGCGAGCGGCCCAGCGATGCGGTGGCGAGGCTGTGGGGGGTCCAGCCCGGCGGCTTGGCGCAGGGACCGGAAGAAAAGAACGGACGCGCGGGTTTGCGCGTTGGCATTGGTACAGTCATTGTAGTCTCTCCTTGCAGAGAGCTCGCGCGGCGTTGGGACCGCGTGGCCCGGCGCTGCACTTAGGGACGCACTGCTGCAAGTCAAGCCGCGCGCGCCGCAGTTCATCGCTGACCCGCAATAAAATCGGGTGTCGGTAAAAGCTTGTTAACCATAGGCATGGCAGCTTTCGGGGCATGCGGGGTAGAATCATCATCGGGCTGCTGGTCAGCCTGTGCAGCGCCTGCCAGGCGATCCCTTCGGCGCACACGCCGCGCGCAGCAACTGTGACGCGTTCGGCCGCAGTGGTTTCCCCGCGGCCCGAAGTCCGCGCCTGCCTCGCCGATCTCGGCTCCAAAAGCGCAGCCTTCACGCCCTTGCCCGATCAATATTACGGTGCCGGTTGCTCGGCGGTCGGCGCGGTCCGGCTGTCCGCGCTCAAAAGCGACCGCGCCAGCCTGGCACTGGCCGGGCTGGGGCCGATGACCTGTCCCTTGGTCGACAGCTTTGCCGGATGGGCGCGCTACGGGGTTGACCGCGCGGCGCAGCAGATCCTCGGCTCGCCGCTGGCCAAGATCGAGACCATGGGCAGCTACAGCTGCCGCAATATCGCGGGCTCGCCGCGCCGCAGCGCCCATGCCACCGGCAATGCCATCGACGTATCGGGGTTTGTGCTGGCCGACGGGCGGCGGATCACCGTGACCGGAGACTGGGCCGACAAGCCCCCGCAGGTGCAACGCTTCTTCGTGGCAATCCGGCAAAGTGCGTGCAAGCGCTTCGGCACCGTGCTGACCCCGGCCTACAACGCCGCACACCGCGATCACCTGCATCTGGAGCTGAGCGGCCAGGCCTTTTGCAAATAGGCCGGGCGCTCAGGCGTCTTTGGCCTGATAGAAAGTGTAATCGGGCAGCGATTCGAAGGCCAGTTTGAGCGATTCGCTCCAGCCCACCGAAATCGCGCGGTAATAGGGATCGTCGACCTCAATCCGGCGCTTGTGCGTGGGCTCGAAAGTGTCGCGCTCGAGCACCAACAGGTCGAGCGGCAGCCCGACCGACAAATTGGCCTTGATCGTCGAATCGAAGCTGACCATCAGCAACTTGATCGCATCCTCGAAGCTCATGTCGCGGTGATAGCCGCGCAGGATGATCGGGCGGCCGTATTTGGTCTCACCGATCTGGAAGAACGGGGTGTCGAACCCGGCTTCGATGAAATTGCCTTCGGGGTAGATGAGGAACAGCCGCGGCTCCATGCCCTTGATCTGGCCCGCGACAATCATTGAGGCGGTAAACGACGGGGTCGAGGCTTCCTCGCCATTTTCGTTGCGGCACTGGGCGATTGTCTCGCGCAGCAATTTGCCCACGATAGTCGCGACCTGGAACATCGACTGCGCTTCGAGCAGCGAATTGTGGCGTTCGGACACCGCCTTGTTGCGCTCTTCCAGCTGGCTGATCACGCCCTGCGTGGTGGCCAGGTTGCCCGCCGTCATCACCGCGATCATCCGCTCGCCCGGGACCGACCACGAATTCATCTTGCGAAAGATCGAGATGTTATCGACGCCCGAATTGGTGCGGGTGTCGCTCATCAGCACCAGGCCCTTGTCGAGCAGCATTCCGACACAATAGGTCACGCAGCGAATCCCCCTGGCACCCGGGCCTACTGTTCGATGCGCTGCTGTTCAACCGCCAGCCGCACTTCGAGCACAGTTTCCCCCGCTCCATATGACAGCCCGGTGACCGGCGCGGCTTCGCTGTAATCGCGCCCGGTGGCAACCCGGACATAGCGCTCGTCCGGGCTGATCCGGTTCGAAACATCGAACCCGACCCAGCCGAGCGCATCGATGTGCGCCTCGGCCCAGGCGTGCCCGGCTTCCTGCTCGATCCGGTCGTTGATCATCAAGTAGCCCGAGACATAGCGCGCCGGCACCCCCAGCGCGCGTGCGGCGCCGATGAAGATGTGCACGTGGTCCTGGCACACCCCTTTGCCCAGCGCAGCGGCTTCTTCGGCGGTGGTATGCACCGCGGTCTCGCCGGTGGCATAGACGACCTGATCGAGCACCCGCTCCGACAATTCGTGCAGCAGCCGCAGCGTCTGGCCGCGCGGCGTCTCGAGCGCGGCAACGATCGCGCGCATTTTGCTGCCCGGACGGGTCAGGTTCGACTGCGCGAGGAACGCCCACAGCGGCATATGTCCCGAATGCTGCCCGATCACCCCGGCATTGTCGGCGGTGGCGATCGTCCCGGCGCACTGCACCTCGACCACCCGCGTGCCCGGCTCGACCGAGATCAGCGCGGTGCGGTTATGATTGTGATCGTCGTATTCAACCTCGATCCGCGCCCCGACCAGCTTCATCTCCCAATCGAGCACCTGCTGGCCTTGCGTGTTCTTGGGGGTCAGCCGCAACCGCTGCAACCCGTGCGCGACCGGCTGCGAGAATTCGTAGCGGGTGGTGTGTTCGACCGACAGACGCATCAGGCGTAGAACCTGTAATCGTGCTCGATCGCCTGCGCGACCTGGCGGTTGCGGCCAATGAACTCCTGGATGAACTGGTGCAGTCCGGCCTCGAAGATCGTCTCGATGCTGCTTTCGTGAAACCGCGTGCTGACCCCGCGCAGCACCTCGTGCGCGCTGCTTTCATGGCCGTATTGGTGCGCCAGGCTAGCCAGGTTGGTGCGCAAATTGTCGATGCAGAAGTTAAGGCTGCGCGGAAACCGCTGATCGAGCAGCAGGAACTCCGCAATCCCTCTGGGATCGATCGAACCGGAATTGAGCCAGCGGTAGGCGCGCTCGCCCGAGACCGAGCGCAGCACGCTTTCCCATTGCACATTGTCGAGCCGCGAGCCGACCCAGGCGAGCGAGGGCAACAGCACGTAATATTTGACGTCGAGGATGCGCGCAGTGTTGTCACCGCGTTCGATGAACGTGCCGATCCGGAAGAAATTGAAGTTTTCGCTGCGCAGCATCGATCCGTCGATCGCCCCGCGCACCAGCATCGCCTGGCGGCGGATCACGCTCAGCACCTGGCCCAGCGATGCCTCGCGCACCGGGCGGGACAGCGCTTCGCCGAGCACCATCCAGCTTTCGTTGACCGCCTCCCACACCTCACGGGTCAAGGCGGTGCGGACCGCGCGGGCGCTGGTCCGCGCGCCCTCGATCATCGCCAGCACCGAGCCGGGATTGTGCTTGTCGCGCAGCAGGAAATTCCACACCTGAATTCCGGTGTAGGTGGCGTTGAACAGCTCGTACTGCTTAGTGTGGCCCACCGTTGATACGACCGAGCGCCA
Organism: Novosphingobium sp.; assembly: GCA_031416535.1. Taxonomy (GTDB): domain Bacteria; phylum Pseudomonadota; class Alphaproteobacteria; order Sphingomonadales; family Sphingomonadaceae; genus Novosphingobium. The sequence continues at coordinate 11,529 of JANOTT010000044.1, forward strand.
TTCTTCCTGGCTGGTCACCAGATCGCGGGTCAGCGCCATGCGGAACCCCGCCTCGATCAGCCGCGCGGTGTTCTCGGCCCGCTCAAGATAGCGGCCCATCCAGAACACGCCATTGGCGGTGCGCCCTAGCATGATGCGGTGCGCCCTAGCATGGTGCGATCCCGGGCATCAGTCCTGCAGCACCCAGGTATCCTTGGTCCCGCCGCCTTGCGAGGAATTGACCACCAGCGAACCCTGCTTGATTGCCACCCGGGTCAGCCCGCCCGGCGTAATGCGGATCCCATCGGGCGACACCAGCACGAACGGGCGCAGATCGACATGGCGCGGCGCGAGCCCGGCCTTGACCAGGATCGGCACAGTCGACAGCGCCAGCGTCGGCTGGGCGATATAATTATCGGGCCGCGCGCGCAGCTTGGCGGCAAAGGCGGATATCTCCTTTTTCGACGAGGTCGGCCCGATCAGCATGCCATAGCCGCCCGAACCGTGGACTTCCTTGACCACCAGATCGGCCAGATTGTCGAGCACATAGGCCAGACTGTCGGGCTCGCTGCAGCGCCAGGTCGGGACATTGGCGAGCAGCGGTTTCTCGCCGGTGTAGAACTCGACAATCTCGGGCATGAACGAATAGATCGCCTTGTCGTCGGCGATCCCGGTGCCGGGCGCATTGGCGATGGTGATCTTGCCCGCGCGGTAGATGTCCATGATCCCGGGCACGCCCAGCCGGCTTGATGGATTGAAGCTGAGCGGATCGAGGTAATCGTCATCGACCCGCCGGTAGAGCACGTCGATCGGCTGAAAGCCGCGCGTGGTGCGCATCGCGACCCGCCCGTCAACCACCCGCAGGTCGCTGCCTTCGACCAGTTCGGCGCCCATCTGGTCGGCCAGGAAGGCGTGTTCGAAATAAGCCGAATTGTAGATTCCGGGGGTCAGCACCGCCACTACCGGTCGCCCATCCGCATTGTCCCCGGCACAGCTGGGGGCGCAGGCGGCCAGGCTTTCGGCCAGCCGGCGCGGGTAATCCTGCACCGGGCGCACGTCCATCGCGGTGAACAGTTCGGGGAACATCGCCATCATCGTCTCGCGGTTCTCCAGCATGTAGGAGACCCCCGAGGGCGTGCGGGCATTGTCTTCGAGCACCATGAATTCCTCGGGCCCGGTGCGCACCAGATCGATCCCGACAATATGGGTGTAGACCCCGCCGGGTGGGATCAGTCCCATCATCTGCGGCAGAAATGCAGCGTTTCTGGAGATCAGGCTTTGCGGCACGCGGCCCGCGCGGATAATTTCCTGACGGTGGTAGATATCGTGCAGAAACGCGTTGAGCGCGCGCACCCGCTGCTCGATCCCCTTCACCACCTTGCGCCACTCACCCGCGGAGATGATCCGCGGGATCATGTCGAACGGGATCAGCCGCTCCTCGCCGGCATCGTCGCCATAGACGTTGAAGGTGATCCCGGTCTTGCGGAAAAAGCTTTCGGCTTCCTGCCCCTTGCGCCGCATCAGCCCGGGGTCCTGCCGGTTATACCAGTCGCTATAGTTGGAATAGGCACCGCGCACGCTGCCATCGGCGCTCAGCATCTCGTCAAAACACGGGGCGCTTTCAGCCATCGGGATCCATCCTGCTCACGAGCATGATGACTGCCCGATGACGAGGCAGAGTCAAGTGGTGAATGCTGCACCTGCGAAAGGCGCGATGGCTACCACCGGAGCGACATGCAGGTGAACCCGGCGTCGATCTTGGCGATCTCGGTGTTTGCGAGCGGGACCAGCCGGGCACCATAACCATCGAGCAGATCGTGCAAACGCGGGAAGCCTGCGCCCACGATCAGCGCGTCGTTGACGCGCAGCACGTTGGCACCGGCTTCCTCGCCCGGCGGAACTTCCAGCACCCGCAGGCCGGCGAACACGCCGGTTGCCGCCAGCGCCGGAGCGGCCAGCACGGTTTTCTCGTCGATCAGCGAACTGGCGGTTTTCAGGTGGAGCACCCCGCGCGGGGTCTCGACCACTTGCGCGCGCCGCCCGAGCCCTTCGAGCAGGCCGGCCAGCGCTTCGGCCCCGGTCCGGTCAGTGCGCGCCGAAAGGCCGATCAGGATCCGCCCGGGCAGGACCAGCACATCGCCGCCATCGGCATGGCCTTCGTCCAGTTCCAGCACCTGCCCGAACTGTGCCGCCAGCGCGGGGCGCAAAGACGCTCCCTCGCCCGCGCGGCTTGGCGCACCGGGATTAAGCAATATCGCAGCCTCGGGAAAGACCAGCGCCGGGTCCTCAACAAAGATAGCGTCAGGATAGTCCTCAAGCGGATCGAGCATCGTCACGCCGAGCCCCGCCGCCGCCAGCGCAGCGGCATAGGCGGCATGCTCGCGCAGGATGCCAGTCAGAGCAGGATCGGCACCGCCGCCCGCGCGCAATCCTTTAACCACGTTCACCCCGGGGCGGCGCAGGATTGCGTGGGTAAAGTCGAATATGCGGGACATCGGACTGCTTCAGGCCAAGGGGCGGGGGGGCGCGCGGGGCCCCCCCCCGGGTGCCCAGTAGCGGCGCGTCCGACCGGGCTGCCGGACCGCGTG
>JANOTT010000045.1:0-10207 GCA_031416535.1 Novosphingobium sp.
CACCCAGCGACAGCACGTAGTGGAAGTGCGCGACCACGAAATAGGTGTCCTGCACCACATCGTCGATCCCGCCGTTGGCCAGATAGACCCCGGTGACGCCGCCCACGGTGAACAGGAAGATGAAGCCCATCGCCCAGACCAACGGGCTTTTAAACTCGATCGAGCCGCCCCACATCGTCGCGATCCAGCTGAAGATCTTGATGCCGGTGGGCACCGCGATCACCATCGTGGCGAGCGTAAAGTACATCTTGGTGTCGAGGCTCATCCCGGTGGTGTACATGTGGTGCGCCCACACGACGAACCCGACCACGCCGATCGCGACCATCGCATAAGCCATGCCGAGATAGCCGAACACCGGCTTTTTCGAGAAGGTCGAGACGATCTGGCTGATGATGCCGAAGCCCGGCAGGATCATGATGTACACTTCGGGGTGACCGAAGAACCAGAACAGATGCTGGAACAGCACCGGATCGCCGCCGCCCTTGTAATCGAAGAAGGTGGTGTTGAAATTGCGATCGGTGATCAGCATGGTGATCGCCGCCGCCAGCACCGGCAGCGCCAGCAACAGCAGGAACGCGGTCACCAGCACCGACCACACGAACAGCGGCATCTTGTGCAGGGTCATCCCCGGCGCGCGCATATTGAAGATGGTGGTGATGAAGTTGATCGCGCCCATGATCGAGGCCGCGCCGGCCAGATGGAGCGAGAAGATCGCAAAGTCGGTCGCCGGACCCTGCGCGCCATAGGTCGACAGCGGGGCATAGGCAGTCCAGCCGATCCCGGCGCCGTTGCCAGTGCTATCGCCCGGCACAAAGGCCGAAATCATCAGCGAGCAGAACCCCGCCACGGTCATCCAGAACGAGATGTTGTTCATCCGCGGGAAGGCCATGTCGGGCGCGCCGATCATCAACGGCACGAACCAGTTGCCAAAACCCCCGATCAACGCGGGCATGACCATGAAGAACACCATGATCAGCCCGTGCGCGGTGATCAGCACGTTCCACAGGTGCAGCTGGCTATCGAAGCTGGGGTTCGCTTCGCCCAGGAACGAGGCGATCGCGCCCAGATACTGGATGCCCGGATGCGCCAGTTCGAGCCGCATCAGCCCTGAGATTGCACCGCCGATAATGCCGGCACCGATCGCGAAGATCAGGTACAGCGTGCCGATGTCCTTGTGGTTGGTCGACATGAACCAGCGGGCAAAAAAGCCCGGCTTGTGATCAAGATGCCCGTGATCGTCGGCGTGAGCCTCGATGTGGTCGGCGGTGGTGCCCATGGGTTAGAACCTCTGTCCTTCTAGACTGGTAAGCTCAGGCAGCCGGCTTGGCGGCTGGAGCAGTAGTGGTTGGTACGGTCGCAGCGACAGCCGGCGCAGCATCGGGTGCCCCGTCGATCTTGCCGCCCTGAGCGATCACCCAGGCGTTGAATTTATCGCGTGGCAGCGCTTCGACCACGATCGGCATGTAACCGTGCCTGATCCCGCACAGTTCCGAGCACTGGCCGAAATAGACCCCCGGCTGATCAACCCGCAGGACCTTTTCGTTAAGCCGCCCGGGCACCGCGTCGAGCTTGAACCACAGCGACGGCACCGCAAAAGCGTGAATCACATCGGCGCCGGTGGTCTGCAGGCGGATGTCCTCGCCCACCGGCACAACCATGCGGTTATCCACCGCGAGCTGCTGGGGACCATCGGCATCGGTGCGGGCGCGTTCACCCGGCTGGACGTCGCCCGGCTCCTTGAGCATGTTCGAGATCACCTCAACCCCGCCATTGTCGGGATACTGATACGTCCACAGCCACTGGTTGCCGGTCGCCTTGATGGTCAGCGCATTCTTCGGCGCAGGCCTGAACTGGGCACGCAGGAGATTGACCGAAGGAATTGTTATCGCCACCAGAATAACGATCGGCACGGCGGTCCAGGCCACTTCGAGCAGCGTGTTGTGCGCGGTCTTGGACGCCACCGGATTGGCGCGGCTGTTGAACCGCACAACCACGATCAGCAGCAATATCAGCACGAATCCGGCAATCCCGAACATCACCCAGATCAGCCAGGTGTGCATGGCAAAGGCTTTGTGCCCGGTCGGCGAATACTGGTCCTGCAAGTTGATTCCGCCGGGAATCGGCATACCGACGCCTTCGACCGGCTTCAGCGGCGTGTAGCCGCCCGGCGCAACCTTGAAGTGCGGATCGTTGGGATCGATCGCGGGCGCAGCAGGTGCGGCGGCGGCAGGAGCGGCCACCTTGGCCTTGTCATTCGCCGCTGTCGCAGCCGGAACCGCCGCCGGAGCAGCAACGGCCGCGGCCGTTGCCGGGGCAGCGGGGGCCGAGGCCGGGGCCGCGAGCGCTGCACCGGGCGCGGCCAGCAAAGCCAGCGTCGCAGCCAGTGCCAAAGCCCGCAATGGAGCGATTGCCTTGATTGCTTGACCCGCGTGGCGGGCGCTTTCGCCGATTGTCATCGTTCCACTTGCTTTCGCTAGTCAGGTCGAGGCGAAGCCTTGCGGTGCTCCCCTTCGCCCCAATGGGAGTTGTCTAATTCTGGGGGGCCTATACGCGCGCTTTACGGGCACCTCAAGCGCCTCTAGGGGGATTTTTTGCGAGGGTCCCCCGCGGACTTCGTTTGCGCTCGGCAAATCATGCGAAAGGCTCGATACGACCATGCAGGATGAAGATGTGCTGGCCGAGTTTCGTGCCAGCAAAGCCCTGCTTGAGGGCCATTTCCTGCTCTCTTCAGGCCGCCACAGCGCGCATTATTTGCAGTGCGCCCGCGTGCTGATGGACCCGTTGCGCGCGGCCCGGCTGGCTTCGGCGCTGGCCGCACGGATCCCGCGCGAACTGCGCAAGGATATCGCCAAGGTAATCGCTCCGGCGATGGGCGGCGTGATTATCGGGCATGAAATGGGCCGCGCCTTGGGGGTTGAGGCGATGTTCGTTGAACGTCCCGCCGGGATCTTCGAACTGCGCCGCGGCTTTACGCTCGATCCAGGCGACAAGGTGCTGATGGTCGAAGACGTCGTCACCACCGGGCTGTCCAGCCGCGAGGCGATTCGGGCCATCGAAGAAGCCGGCGGCAATGTCATCGCTGCCGCCGCGCTGATCGATCGCTCGGCCGGGGCGGCCGATCTGGGGGTGCCGTTCTTCGCGCTGATCGCCATCAACTTCCCGACCTATGCCGCCGACGAATTGCCACCGGAACTGGCCGCGAGCGAAGCGGTCAAGCCGGGCAGCCGGGCGAAAGCCTGAGCCATGCCGCCCCAGCGCCTGCGCCTTGGCGTCAACATCGATCACGTCGCGACGATCCGCAACGCGCGCGGCGGCGATCATCCCGATCCGGTGCGCGCGGCGCAGATCGTCGCGGCCTGCGGCGGCGACGGGATTACCGCGCACTTGCGCGAAGACCGCCGCCATATCCGCGACGAGGACATCGCCCGGATCCAGGCCGCAACCGACCTGCCGCTCAACCTGGAAATGGCCGCAACCGACGAGATGCTGGCGATCGCGCTGCGCCACCGACCGCACGCCGCCTGCATCGTGCCGGAACGGCGCGAGGAGCGCACCACCGAGGGCGGGCTCGATGCCGCCGGGCAGCACAACCGGCTCGCGCCGATCGTCGCGCGGCTGGCCGATGCGGGAATCCGCGTGAGCCTGTTCATCGCGCCCGATGAACGCCAGATCGAAGCCGCCCTGCGGCTGCGCGTGCCGGTGGTCGAACTGCACACCGGCGAATATGCCCACGCCGCAGGCGAACAGGTGGCGGCGCAGCTGCGCCGCCTGGCGGACATGGCCGCGCTCGCCGCCAAGAACGGGATCGAGCCGCACGCCGGGCACGGGCTGACCTATGACAATGTTCAGCCGATCGCCGCGATCCCGCAACTGGCCGAGCTCAACATCGGGCATTACCTGGTCGGCGAAGCGATTTTCACCGGGCTCGAAGCTGCCGTGCTGCGAATGCGCGACCTGATGGATGCGGCCAGATGATCCTCTCCATCGGCTCCGACCTGTGCAACATCGAACGCATCCAGAAATCGCTTAACCGGTTTGGTGAGCGGTTCGAACAGCGGGTCTTCACCGAAGTCGAGCGGGCCAAGGCGGCCCGGCGCCCGTTCACCAAGGCCGGCACGCTGGCCAAGCGCTTTGCCGCCAAGGAAGCTTTTTCCAAAGCGGTTGGAACCGGATTCAAGGCCGGAGTGTTTATGCGGGACATCGGCGTCGTCAATGCCAGCAGCGGCGCGCCCACCCTTGCTCTCACCGGCGGCGCTGCGGCCCGCCTTGCCGCGATCACGCCCGCCGGGCATGATGCGGTGATCCATCTCACCCTAACGGATGACCACCCTTGGGCGCAGGCCTTTGTGATCATCGAGGCGCGCAAATTGTGACTGAAACTGACGAAAAGACTGCGGCAGGGGCTGACGCGGGGACACCACATTCGGTGTCCCCGCTTGAGTCCGTAAACGGGGACGCCGTAACAGGGACCACCCAGTACGGTGTCCCCGAGCCTACGCCCAGCGGCGATCCGGTCGACTGGCTGGGCGAACTGCGCGGGCTCGTCTGGATGCTGCTCGCGGTCCTGACCTTCCACAGTTTCATCGCCAAGCCGTTCTATATCCCGTCGATCTCGATGATGCCCAACCTGCTGGTCGGTGACCGCCTGGTGGTCTCGAAATTCCCGTTTGGCTGGAACTGGGCTTCGGCCAGCTTTCACGTGCTGCCGCGCGGGATCTGGCGGGTGCTGCCGGGCACGCCAAACTATGGCGATATCGTGATCGCGGTGCCGAAAAACCGAACTGATGACCTGATCAAGCGGGTGGTCGCGCTGCCCGGTGACCGGATTGCGTTGGTCGCCGGGCAGATCATCCTCAACGGCCAGCCGGTGCCGCAGCAGGTCGAGCCAGGGTTCCTGCTCGACGCCGATCCCAAGCTGATGTGCGGCGAGCGCCAAATCCAGCAGTGGTGCTATGACGATTTCCTGATCGCGCCAGAGCGGCTACCTTCGGGCCGCATGGTGCTCGACCTGCCGACGCTGCGCGAAGTGTTGCCCAATGGCGCGACCTACCTGATCATCAAAGACACCCCCGGCAACCCGTTCGACGACATGCCTGAGCTGCGCGTGCCCGCCGGTCACGTCTTCCTGATGGGCGATAACCGCGATCATTCGGCTGACAGCCGGGTCCCGATCCTGTCCGATGGGCTGGGCGGGCCGGTGCCGCTGTCGGACGTCGGCGGACGCGCGGAATTCGTTACATTCTCGCTCGATGGCAGCCAGACGGTCAACCCGCTGAGCTGGTGGCAGGCCTTGCGCTCGGGCCGGTCATGGACCAGCTTGCGGGCGGTGCACCTGACGAAAGACAAGTAATGGCCCAAGCCAGCTCCACGCCCACGGCGCAACCAGCACCCCCGCCAAAGCGCGTTCGCAGCCGCCGCGCCGAGCGCGCCAAGGCCGAGGCGGACGCCGATGCCGATGTCAATGAACACGCCGGGCCAACCGACATCAGCGATCCGGTGCTGCTTAAAGAAGCCAAGCGCGCGGCGGTGTGGATCGGACTGGCGGCTGGGCTGGCGCTGACGGTCTATTTGGCCGAACCGCTTTTGATCATCTTCGGCGGAATGGTGTTCGCTGCGATGATCGACGGCGGGGTGCGGCTGTTGGGCCGCATTCTGCCAATCGCGCGCGGCTGGCGGGTGGCGATAGTGGTGACTGTCACAATCGTGTTTCTGGGCTGGACCGCGATGTTTGCCGGCACGCAAATGGCCGCTCAGGCGGCACAGCTGCCGTCGGTGGTCCAGGCCCAGGCGTTCAAGGTCCTGAACTGGCTGCAGGCGCATGGGGCGGCGCTGAACATCAAGTCGATGGAAGGGGTGGTCGAAAAATTGGCGGGTTCGGTCGGCGAGGTGACCAGCGCGGTGGGCGGGCTGATCGGCTGGATGACCACCTTTTTCGGGATCGTCGTGCTGGGCATCTATATCGCGGCCGAACCGCAGCTGTACCGGCGCGGCTTCGCCTGGTTGTTGCCGCAGAGCGAACGTACCCGGTTCGAGACCACCGCCACCGCGATGGGCAAGTCGATGCGCCGACTGCTTGCCGGGCGGCTGCTGGGGATGGCGCTGGAAGGTGTCACCACGTGGCTGCTGCTGGCGATCTGGGGCGTGCCGATGGCCGGCTTGCTTGGCCTGCTGACCGGACTGCTGGCCTTCCTCCCCAATATCGGCGCGCCGATTTCGGGCGTCTTGATGATCCTGGTCGGCTTTTCTGACAGCACCAGCAGCGGACTTTACTGCATCGCCGTCTATCTGGGGGTGCAAATCCTCGATGGCAACGTGGTCGTGCCGATGGTGGCCAAGCGCACCGCCGACCTCGCCCCGGCGCTGGTGCTGGGCATGCAGCTGATCATGGGTACGCTGTTCGGGATCATCGGGCTGATGCTGGCCGATCCGCTGGTGGTGATGATCAAGGTCGCGCTCGAACGGCAATCGCAGCGCAACGAAGGCGGCTGACGGGTGGCGCGCAAATTCCTGTACCTGGTGGCCCTGGTGATCGTGATTGTGGTCGGCGCACGGCTGGCGCTGTCATTCTATCCCGACGCGATGACCCGGACCGCGATGACCCCGTCGGGCGGGTTCGAAGCGCAGCCCGCGCTCAAGGCCAACGCCTATGATGACCCGGCGCTGTGGTTCGCCCGCCCTGGGCGGCCCGGTCCCGATCCGGTTACATGGCAGCCCAAAGGCCTGCTCCCCGAGGCGGCGCGCTACGATGTCGCGGTGTTCTTCGTCCACCCGACCAGCTATCTCAAAAAGGCGCACTGGAACGCCCCGCTGGATGATCCGCAAGCCCGCAAGATCGGCGAAACGATGGTGCGCGCCAATGCCAGCGTGTTTGCTCAGGCGGCGCAGGTGTGGGCGCCGCGCTACCGCCAGGCAACCTTGGGCGCGTTCCTTTCGGACCTGCCAGCCGCGCGCCAGGCGCACGATCTGGCCTATGCCGACGTCGCCGAAGCGTTTGCGGCATTTGTCGCAGCGCAGCCGCCCAGGCGCGGGATTGTGCTTGCCGGGCACAGCCAGGGCAGCTTCATCATCAAGCGGCTGCTCAGGGAAAAGATCGCCGGCACACCGCTCGCCGGGCGGATCGTGGCAGCCTATGTCATCGGCTGGGTGGTCGATACCCGGCGCGACCTGCCGGGTATGGGTCTGCCGGCCTGCACCGATGCACAGCAAACCGGCTGCGTGATCAGCTACCTCTCATTCGCAGAAAAGGCCGATCCGGCGACGATGCGCAATGCCTACGAACGCTTCGCCCGCCCGCCCGGAGCGCCCGCCGCGGCGCCCGATTACCTGTGCTCCAACCCGCTGACCGGCGGGATCGGCGGCACCGCCCCGGCTTCGGTCAACCTTGGCGGTATCGTCCCCGACCTCAAGCTGGAACAGGCTACGATCAGGCCTGGACTGGCTGGCGCGGCGTGCCACGCCGACGGCACGCTGCGGATCGGTCCGGGGCCGGACATGGGCCCGTTCGTGCTGCCCGGCGGCAATTACCATATTTATGATTATGCGCTGTTCTGGTCGAACCTGCGGCGTGATTTTGGGCGGCGGGCGGCGGCATGGCAGACGGCGCACTGATCACCGATCAGGCGGGGGCCTTCCGTGCCGCCTTGCCCCAGGGTGGGCCGCTGGTGGCGCTCGATCTGGGGACGCAGACCATCGGCACCGCGTTTTGCGACGCCGGCTGGCGCTTCGCCTCGCCCGGCAAGACGCTCAAGCGCGGAAAATTCGGCGCCGACAGGACCGCGCTGGCCGAGCTGATTGCGCAGCGCGGTGTGCTCGGGATCGTGATCGGATTGCCGCTCAACATGGACAGCAGCGAAGGCCCGCGCAGCCAGTCGAGCCGGGCTTACGCGCGCAACCTGTCGGTGCTGGGCTGGCCGATCCTGCTGTGGGACGAACGCTGGTCCACCGCCAGCGCCGAGGGCGCATTGATCGCGCAAGACATCAGCCGGGCCAAGCGCGCGCACCGGATCGATGCGGCGGCGGCGGCGGTGATCCTGCAAGCTGCGATCGACGCGCTGACCGGCGGATTTGACTAGGGCCTGACGCTAGGCCGACGCCAGCTCGGCGCGGCGCGCCCGCGCCTCCATCGCCACCAGCCGGCTGCCCGCGCCTTCGGCCTCGCGCCACACGGCATCGCGCATCGCCGCCTCCGCCTCGCGCGCGGCCAGCGCGTCCCACGCCGCCAGCCGCATCGCATCGCTGGGGTGCCGCAGGGCAAAACGGTGCGCCAGATCGAGCGCTTCGTCGCTGCCCAGCGCGGTCGCCACCTTGAGAAACGCCGCGCTCGGCGCGGGCGAGAGCTGCGCCGCAATCTCGCGCCGGTCGAGGTCGAATTTGTACTGATCAAGCCAGCCCTGTGCGCCTTGGGTGTGCATCACATTGAGCGAGACTGAGAGCGCATCGGCCGGCAGCTGGGCGTGAACATCCAGATGCGCGCGGTACAGCATCAGCTTGCCCAGCTCGAGCCGCGACCGCTCGATGAACCGCAGCGATGGCACCGGCTCGCCGCGGTAGCCCACCACCTGTTCGTAATCGTATTCGTAATAGTCGCTCCAATAGCCCGGCCCGAAATAGCCCAGCGTCAGGAAGCTGAAATTGTGATCGTGCGGCAGCCCGATGGCAAAGGCCGCATCGCCGCTGGCGCGGACCATGTGCTCGTCGGCCGAGGGCCAGATGTTGGCGCGCATGAAAAAGCTGCCGCCGGGCGGGACCAGCATGACCACTTGCGGGCTGTAGGCATTGCCGGGCAATTCCTCGCGGTGGCGCTGCGCCAGTTGCTCGATCAGCAGATCGCCCAGAAAGTCCGGGTTGTTGCCCAGCCGCCGCAGCCACCGCGCGGCGTTGGCGAGGCTGTCTTCGTCGTGCGGGTCGAAACCCTGTTCGGAAATCGCCGCGGCGGCTTCGTCGAGCGAAGCGACGTACGGGTCGGCGAGTTCGATTACGCGGGGCATGGCATGGCTCCGGCCAGTTGCGGGTAGCTTGTGAGCAACTGCGTGCGCAGCGCTGCGGCCGGGGCGGCCAGCGGATCGCCGGTGCGCGCCGCGATCCGGCTCAGCGCCGCAAACCCCGCGCCGCTATCGAGCCCGAGGCATTCCTTGAGCGATTGCCAGCGCAGCGATTGCCCGCCGTGTTCCTCGGCCATCGCCGCGAGCAGCGGCGCGGCATCGCTGCGCCCCATCCGCCCGAGCAAAGCCGCCGCCAGCTCGAAGCGGCTTTCGCGCGGGTTGCCCGCCGCCTGATGCGCCAGTGTGCCGTCGGCCAGCCGGAATTCACGGGTCACCGAGCCGCTCGGCGGCCGGCGCTGAAGTTTAAGCGTGACCAGCGTGGTGTCTGCGGCATCGATCAGCAGCGACTGGTGCGCCCCGCTGCGCCGCGCGACGGCTCCGGCCGCAAGACGGCACGGGGTGACCGCCAGATCGGCATGCGCGCCCGTTTCGCCGCGCAGTTCGATCAGCCGGGCTTGCGCGCCGCCGGCCAGAACGTGATCATGGGTTTCGCCCGGCGAAAAGCTCGCGGTGAGCGCGCCCGGGCGGCGCCTGAGCCCGGCCCCGTCGATCGCCTGCAGCACCAGCGCGGCATTGCCGGCACCGGCCAGCACCAGCGTGGCGGCCGTGTCATCAAGTTTGTGGCGCAGCGGGACTTGCCCCCACGGCGCGGCGGCCAGCGCAGCGGCCAGCCGGTCGATCAGATCGCAGGTCAGCCGCAGCGCCGCCGGATCGCCCGGCGTAAACAGCCGCGCCAGCGGCGGCAGGTGCGCCAGCGGCTCGCCGCGGGCATAGGCTGCCAGCGCCTTGTCAAGCCCGGCGCCGCCGCCGCTGGCGCGCCACCGCGCGCCCAGCTGGTGGAGCGCGGCCTGCGCCTGGCGCTGCGGAGTATCATCGCTCCGCAGCGCCTGCAGTTCCGGTCGTAGCAACATCGGGACCGTGCCCGCTCAGTTGCCCTGGATGAATTCGTAAACGAACACCATCATGATGATCAGCGTATCGTCCGAGCTCTGGACATGCGCGGCGTGCGCCAGACTGCCGAATACACCGGTGATGGTATCAAGGTCGGGCAGCGCGGAAATATCGATCTTTGGCAGGTTCATAACCTTAACCCCTTAGGTTGTAACGCGGCCCACAATGCGCCGCTCGCATTCCATCCCGCCGCGCGGCCTCAAGCTGAAATTAAA
>JANOTT010000046.1:0-10151 GCA_031416535.1 Novosphingobium sp.
CCAGGCATGGAAGCCACTGCGCGAGACTCCGAGCGCCTCGCAAAGCCAAGATGCCGGCCATATCGCTCGGTGCTTCGCGATGAACCCGAACTTCATATCGAGTCCCTCGCGAGACGTAGTCGACCGTAGGGCAAATAGGCCGCGGCTTTTTTTAGGATGTCGCGCTCCGCTTTCAGCTTCACAATCTCGCGGCGCAGCCGCTCAATCTCCAACTGCTCGGGCTTCATTTGGCCGTTGCCGGGAAAGGCCTCACGCGGATCCCCGGCAAACTCCCTAACCCAACTGCGCAAAACTGTCGCATGCACGTCCAGATCGCGGGCGGCCTGCGCCACTTTTACCCCACGCTCCCGAACCAGCTTCACCGCCTCAATCTTGAACTCCCGGCTGAACTTGCGTCGTTCCATCTTCGTCCTCCATTTCCAAAAACACCTTAACTTGGTGTCCATGAAACCGGCAGCAGCTCAGTTTGACAGTACCCTGACAGCTCCTTCCTTAGTATTGATGCTGATTAGCATATTCGTTTTATCTAAATTCCGTCTCATTAATTATTCTTTTTGCGACGCACCACGCTCTGTCGTCGCTGAAGGAGGAAGTATGAAAAACATTGTCTTTCTTAGTGGGTTTATACTAGCGACGGGAGTTGCGACGCCGGTTTGGGCGCAGGAGAATTGGTCCGGTCCGTATGTCGGTGCTTATGCCGAGGTCTCGAACCACGAAACCGGTTTCGAGGATTTTGGATGCTGGACCGCGTGCGCCAAGGTTACTGTACAAGGAAACCAAGTCGGTGGTGGCTTCACTGCCGGCTATGACATTCAAGTTGCTGACTCATTCGTTGTCGGCGCGGTAGGTGACATCGGGACTGGACATGACCGCAGTCTCATCGCGGGTGCCGGTCTTCCGACGTCGTCGGTTGGCACAATTACGTTTCGATCGGACGTATCACGGCAATCATCGATTCGAGCCAGGGCGGGCTTGGCCAGCGGTCGCACGCTGCTATACGTCACTGGCGGAATTGGTTTAGCCAAAGCAAAATATAGCGCCGAGGGTCGAGGCATGCCAGTCTTCCGTCCAGCACATTCAACCAACTTCGCAGCGGCCTGGAGCGGTACGACGAGCGGTCCGATTGTCGGCGCAGGCGTCGAATTTCAGTTCGCCGCATTCAGCGCGAAAGCCGAAGTTCTCAATATGCGCTTTCAAACGACCTCGGCCTGCTTCGCAAACCTAGATGGACCGAATGCAGGCGTTTGCTGGACCACACCTTATGGCATCCCGCCGCAACTGAATACAACTTCGAACCAAACCAGCATTCGTGTAGGGTTGAATTATCGGTTTTGAAAACTTGGCGCTACACGATCTGACAAGGTGACCGCATGGCCTGACACCAAGAGTTTAGTACATGCGGTCACCTAGGTCAGATGCGCTCAATAATCTCAGAGTTTTGCTCGACTTCATTAAATCTAAGAATATTTTTGGTATATTCCGTTTTTCGCCAACTGGCTATTCACGATTATTACTATAATGCGAATTAACAAACGATTACGCTACGCAGCCCCTTGCTTCACCCGCCCACGTGGGCAACAACGATGCCGAGGCTCTAATCGGAACTGGGTGAAAGTCGGGGGTCACGTCACTCCGCGCAAACCGGTGGGCAGCGGCGGCTCGATCCGCGACCACTGCTCATCCGAAAACCAAAAGAAATCCGCCATTGCCAACGCCTCCTTCGCCGAGGAATTGAATCACTGTTTGGACGCAAGGGGAATCCGTCTATTGGGTCCGGACCCTAGTATTTTTCCGGTGCTGTCAGTCTAATCGCAACTCGTCTCCGCTTGGCGGAGCTGTAGCTTTGGGTGCGCGGCTTCAGGCCATGAGAGATTGCCACTCGGCCAGAGCGGCCGAGCGGCGTTCCTTGTAAGTCTGGCGATCGACGAGGTGGCGTTCCTGGTTGAAGTGGTTGTGGACGTTGGCATGGACCGAGGCGAACTTCTGTAGCGACTTCATTTGTCGGAACCGAAGCATCGCCCGCTCTCGTCGTCGGAACGACAGGTGGCTGTTCTCGACCCGGTTGTTGGCCCAGCGGCCAATCTCCTGCTTGTCGGCATTGCCGAGCTCATTCATCGCAGCGCGGTATGAGCGTAGACCGTCGGTGGTGATCTTCTCAGGCGAGCCGTGGCGCTTCAGCGCCTTCTTCATGAAGGTCAGCGCCGCTTCCTTGTCGCGCTTCTTCGTCACGAAGCTCTCGAGGATCTCGCCCTCCTGGTCGACTGCGCGCCACAGGTAGACCATCTCGCCATTCAGCTTCACGTACATCTCGTCGAGGTGCCAGCGCCACTGCCGGAAGCCGCGCATGCGCGAGACGCGCTGCCGGCGGATGTCGCCGGCGAACAGCGGACCAAACCGGTTCCACCACATCCGCACCGTCTCGTGGCAGATGTCGATCCCTCGCTCGAACAGCAGGTCCTCGACGTTCCTGAGGCTGAGTGGGTACTTCACATACATCATCACCACCAGGCGGATCACCTCGGGCGAGGAGTTGAAGTAGCGGAACGGGCTGGCTGGTTTTCGAGGGCGCGGCATCGCGCGCTCCTAGCCAGTCGCCGCTTCACCCGCCAGTGAGTGCGTTTCCTCTGACAGAGCCATGTGAACGAGTGGTCGTTGGTTGCAACCGTCTCGCTATTAGCGGACTGTCAGAAACGTCCTACAAAGTAGACATTCAACTGGACTTGTTACGTACACCGAGCATTGTTCGGTTCATCAAACGCGGCTGGCATGACCGGCTGCTGCTCTGACCGATGCGATCGGCAGGGCTTGGAGTGGTGGGAGCAGCAAGGTGCTGGTCCTTGACCGAAAGGGCCACTCGTATGACCATCATCAAGAAGGCGCGCCGCATGGCCCGTCCGGCCGAAGCAGCTGCGGATGCGATTCTCGCACCAACTGAAGTGCCAACATCAATCGCATCGCCCGCGGCGCCGAAGCGAACCACCAAGCAGGACTTGGTGCTCGAACTCCTCCGCCGGGCAGGCGGCACCACGCTCGCGGAAATGGTCGAGGCGACTGGCTGGCTGCCGCATACCACCCGCGCTGCGCTGACCGGCATTCGCAAGAAAGGCCATGAGGTGACTCGCAGCAAGATCGAGGGCGAGACCCGCTACACAGTTGCGGCAGCATCAGAGAAATGACACGGCTAGATAAAGACCTGGTAGCGCTGGAGACTATGTCGCCAGCGCTACTGCGTGTGCGATGGGTGGCGTCTGGAGCGGACAGCGCGCCCAACGTTCCAACCAGCCTGATGCGCCGGTTGCTCGCCCAGCGACTGCAGGAGAAACGTCACGGCAAGCTGCCCTTGCTGGTCGCGCGGGAACTGGAAAGGGCCGTCGCACACCCGAACAGGGAAATGCTGGAAGGACCGCGTCCGGCGGTGACCTTGAGCTCCGGCACCCGCCTGATTCGCGAGTGGAACGGTCAGACCATTGCGGTCGAGGTCACCGATGGTGGCTTTGTTTGGAAAGATCGCACCTACCGCTCGCTGAGCGAGATCGCCCGCGAGGTGACAGGCGCGCACTGGTCGGGACCGCGCTTTTTCGGATTACGGCGCAATGGCTGAAAAGACGTTTCGCTGTGCGGTTTACACCCGAAAATCGACTGAAGACGGACTATTACAGGAATTTAATAGCCTTGATGCCCAGTACGAAGCCTGCGCTGCCTATGCGCTGAGCCAGCGCCATGAAGGCTGGACCGTAGTGCCGGATCGCTACGACGATGGCGGGTCCTCAGGCGGCAATATGCGGCGGCCCGGCCTGGTCCGGCTGCTCGCCGATATCGCCGCGGGCAAGGTCGATATTATCCTGGTCTACAAGATCGACCGGCTCACGCGCAGCCTCGCGGACTTCGCCAAGATCGTCGATGTCCTCGACAAGGCCGAGGCGAGCTTCGTCTCGATCACCCAGTCGTTCAATACCACCACCAGCATGGGTCGGCTCACGCTCAACATGCTGCTGTCGTTTGCCCAGTTCGAGCGCGAGGTAACCGGCGAGCGGATCCGCGACAAGATCGCGGCCTCCAAGCGCAAGGGCATGTGGATGGGCGGGCCGGTGCCGCTGGGCTACGAGGTCGATAACCGCAAGCTGGTGATCAACCAGACCGAAGCCGAACTCGTCCAGCATATCTACCAGCGCTACCTCGAGCTGAACTCGGTTGTCGAACTCGCTGACGAGCTCAACCGTCAAGGCCATCGCACCAAGGTTCAGAGCCGAACTAGCGGACCGCACAAGGGCGGCTGCGTCTTCCGCCGCGGCACGCTCTATCACCTGCTGTCAAACCGGATTTATCTCGGGCAAATGGTCCACAAGGGTGACTTCTTCGACGGCGAGCACCAGCCGATCATCCTCACCGAGCTGTGGGACCAAGTGCAGGATAAGTTCAAGGCCAATGCCTCGGGCACTTCGCGCCGACTCAAGAGCCAGCAGCCCAGCCTGCTGGTCGGACTGGTGTTCGACGGCGAGTGCAGGGTGATGACCCCGAGCCATGCGACCAAGCCAGGCAAGCGTTATCGCTACTATGTCACGCGGAGCGACCAGCTCGACGATGCCCCGGCATGGCGGGTGTCGGCGCATGATCTCGAGCGGCTGGTCTGTGATCGGCTGTCTGAGCAGCTTAATGACCAGCAGTTCCTCTGCGATTTGGCAGGAGGCACATCTGCCGAGGTCATCCAGCAGATGCTGGCAAAGGCTGATCTGGCAGCTGCAACGCTGCGAAGCGGCTCGGCTCAAGCGCGACATGAGCTAGTCAATCAAGTGATTACGCGCATCGATCTTTGCGAAGAGGCGATCGATCTCATCGTCGACAAGATCGCGCTGGCGAGCGCGATGGGACTTGAAACCGATCCGGATATGGAGAACAGGTCGATGGTCCTGACCCTGCCTGCAACCAGGGTCAGGCACGGCCACCAGCTCCGTTTGATCATTCCTGCACAACAACCGATCTCAATCGTGCAGGCAACGCGCTCTGATAAGCTGGTCGCGCTGATCGCCGAGGCGAATCAGGCAAGGCAATTGATCCTTGCTAATCCTGATCGACCCATTGCAACGATCGCAGCCGACCATGGCCGGTGCCGGACACGGCTAGGCAAGCTAGCGGCGCTCGGATGCCTCGCGCCCGACATCGTAACTGCCATCGTCGAAGGGCGGCAGCCGCCGACGTTGACGGCGCGCAGCCTGCAGGACACCGACCTGCCGTTTGCCTGGTCTGACCAGCGAGCGATGCTCGGGTTCAGCTGAACCCAAACTCCCGATATCAACTGCAGTCAGGATTCTGGCGCCGGAGACGGGGCCGGATTGCACCGCCAATGTTGCATTGAAATAGGCGGTCTCTGACTACACCAGATTTTGGTACGGCCGCGATACCCCGCAGAACTGCGCCAATTGGCGAGCCAAGACAGCCTGAGGTCCCTCTCGGGATAGTTTTCATGGACTGTTTGGTGCGGTCGAGAAGACTCGAACTTCCACGGGCTTTCGCCCACAACGACCTCAACGTTGCGCGTCTACCAGTTCCGCCACGACCGCTAAATCATCGGGCGGCACGAAAGATCGGCGGCCATCCCGGGGGGGTAGGAGCGGGCCATTAGCAAAGCGGTGCTGGCGGGGCAAGCGCGGAAAGTCGGGTTAACTTCTCGCCTCGCGCTGTCCCGCGCGGGGACGGCGCCGAGGGGACGGTTGCGGCAAAAGTAAACATCGCGTTTACCATGCGCGATGGGAAGCGTGATCATCTTGTTAGCCAGCCAGGCATTGGCGCTCGCCGCCCCGGCAGCGGATGCGCCAGCACCGCGCGGCGCGCAAGTCAGCGCGGCGGCGACGGTGGAAATCCTGCAGGCCGAAACCAACCGCGCGGACGCTGGGCCGCTGGCGCTGAAACGCCAGCGCCTGACCAGCGCCGAGGGCCGCGTCAGTATTGGCTTCGAATGATCAGCTGCCCGGCTTCCAGCCGTATTCGGCCTTGATCGCCGCCTTGGGGACCGACACCAGCGCCTCGTTGATCGAGACGCTTTCGCCCGGTGCCAGCACCCGTTTGGGCGAGTGCAATTCGGCGCTGAACACGATCCGGCCGCGGGCATCCTTCAGCACCGCCAGGATCGTGGGCACACTGCGCGCGCTTTGCGCCACATTGGTCACCGTGCCGTTGGCCTCGAAAAACCAGGTCTGATCGGACAACGGCCGCTGGCCTTGCATCTTGGCCGGAAAGTCGAGCTTCAGCCCCGGCTGGTCCTCGGCGAACAGCGGATGCGCAAACGGCATCCAGTTGGGCAGGCCGAACCACGCGGTGGCAGCAACCGCACCCAGCGCCACCACCGCGAACAGCGCAGCGGCGATCGTCCACATCCGCGCGGGATTTCGGCGTGGGCGGAACAACGGTTCGTGCGCAAAGCGGGAATAGCCATCGTCGGCTTCGGGCTCGTCGACCGGCAGCGGCGCGGCGCTGGGCGGGGATGGGGGCGAGGGTGGGGGTTGGGGCGAGAGTGGGGGCGAGGGCGGGGGCGGGGCAACCTCGTCGGCGGCAAAGCTGATCGGCGGTTCGGGTTCTGGACCGGGCTGCGGGGCGACTGCCGGTGTCTCGCTCAACTGCGCGGGCCGGGGCTGGTCCCAATCAGCCGCGCTGGGCACTGGCTCGTTCGGTTCAGATGCGATCGGCTCAGGATCAGCCGGCGGAGCCGCTGGCTCCGCTTGCGGTTCCGGCCAGGCAGCTTGCGCGGGCCCTGCAACCGGGGTTGGTGGCGGGGGCGGCGCAGCCGGCGGCGGCGAGAAAGCCACCGGAGCAAGTGGAACCGCCAGCTCTGGCCCATCTTGAAACCAGCTATGCCGGCACTTGGCGCAGCGCACCGTGCGCCCTTCGACGCCGATTGCGCTGTCAGGAACGACATAGCGCGTGGCGCAGGCGGGACAGGCGATAATCATGGTGCACGCGCATTAAGCATGGCAGCCAAGGGCACGGCAAGGCTTGGCGCGGCGGACTGGCGCGGCAATCCCCTGTTGTCCACATGGATTGACGGCTATAGGCCCCCAATCACGATCACGCGAGCCTGCGGGCCTTGCGCCGCGCCCTCAAACTGGACCAATCCCGATCACGATGACCAATGCCGCCGAAGGGGAAATTGTGCAGTTCGACAACGTCGGGCTACGCTATGGCACCGACCGGGAGGTGCTCAGTGACGTGTCGTTCACGCTGTTTCCGGGCAGTTTCTATTTTCTCACCGGGGCCAGCGGCGCGGGCAAAACCTCGCTGCTCAAGCTACTGTACCTCGCCCAGCGGCCATCGCGCGGGATGATCCGGATGTTCGGGACCGACGCGATCACCCTGCCGCGCGACCGGCTCCCCGGCTTCCGCCGCCGCTTCGGGGTGGTGTTTCAGGATTTCCGGCTGGTCGCGCATCTCTCGGCTTTCGACAATGTGGCGCTGCCGCTGCGGGTGGCCGGGGTGAGCGAGCGCGACCTGGCCAAGCCGGTGGCCGACATGCTCGAATGGGTCGGGCTGACCGAACGCATGCACGCCCAACCGGCGCAGCTGTCGGGCGGCGAGCAGCAGCGCGTGGCGATTGCCCGGGCGGTGATCCACCGCCCCGAACTGCTGATCGCGGACGAGCCGACCGGCAACGTCGATCCCGACATGGCGATCAAGCTGCTGCGGCTGTTCGAGGCACTCAACCGGCTTGGGACCACGGTTGTTGTCGCCACGCACGATGTGCACTTGCTCAAGAAAGTCCCCGAATCGCTGATCATGCGGCTCGACAAGGGGCGGCTGTCCGATCCTACGGGCGCGCTGCGCTATCCGCCGCGGCCGCGCCCGCGCGCGGTAGCCGGCGCCGAAGAGCCGGGCTGAGCCGATGGCATTCTCCTTTCTGCGCCCCTGGCGCCGCCACCGCGAGGCCGACCTGCTGCCCGAAGGTCGCTTGTCCGGGCCGATGCCATGGGTAATCGCGATCATGGTGGCGCTGACGGTGATCGCCGCCGCCGCCGGGCTCGCGTTCAGCAACACCGCGCGCAATGCCTCGGACGCATTGTCGGGCGGGGTGACGGTGCAAGTGGTCGATGCCAACCCGGCCGAGCGCGACCGGCAGGCGCAGGCGGTGCTGCGCGCGCTGCGTGATACGCCCGGAGTGATCGAGGCGACGCTGGTATCGCAGGCCGAGATTGATCAGCTGATCGAGCCGTGGCTGGGGGCTTCGGCCAGCGGCGACGCCGGTATTCCGGTGCCTGCGCTGGTCGATGCGCGGCTGCGCGATGCAGTGACCGGCGAGACGCTGGGCGGGCTGCGACGGCTGCTGCGCCAGGTGGCCCCGGCGGCGCGGGTCGATGCGCAGTCAAGCTGGCTCAAACCGGTGTTCAGCGCGGTCGATACACTGCGCTGGCTGTCGCTGGCACTGGTCGCCCTGCTCGGCGTCGCGCTGGCCGCAGCGGTGCTGCTGGCGGTGCGCAATGCGCTCGGCAGCAACCGCGATACGATCGAAATCGTCCACCTGCTGGGCGGAACCGACGCCCAGATTGCGCGCATATTCCAGCGCGCAATCGGCTATGATGCCGGGGTCGGCGGCGCGGTCGGGCTGGCGCTGGGGCTGGTGGTGGTGCTGCTGCTGGGCCAGCAATTTGCTGCGTTGGGCGCCGGGTTGGTCACCTCGGGCGCGCTGGGCTGGGCCGATTGGCTGCTGCTGGCGCTGATCCCGGTCGCCGGGGTGGTGCTGGCGATGGTCACCGCGCGCCAGACGGTGGTGCGCGCGCTGCACAAGATGCTGTAAGGGGGCTTGATGCTGCGCCGGATTCTCTCGTTGCTGTTGCTGGCCTGGGTGCTGGGCTTCATCGCCTTTGCGGTGCTGCTGGCGCGTCCGGCCGGGGCCGTGCAAAGTCAGGCGGTGGTGGTGCTGACCGGCGGCGCCGGGCGGGTCGATCGCGGCCTTGCGGTGCTGCGCCAGGGCTGGGCGCCGCAGCTGTTTGTCTCGGGGGTTGACCGCGACGTCAAACCGGGCGAATTCGCCGCGCAGTTCAAGGTTAGCCGGCAGCAGATGGCCTGCTGCGTGACGCTTGGTTTCTCGGCGATCGATACCCAAACCAACGCGCGCGAAACCGCGATCTGGATGCGCGAGCAGCACATCACCCGGATCCGGCTGGTGACCAGTGACTGGCACATGCGCCGCGCGGTGCTCGAATTGCGCAACGCGGTGCCAGACGGGCTGACGATCATCGAGGATGCGGTCCCGACCAAACCCACCATGCGGATCCTGTTCACCGAATACCACAAGCTGATCGCGCGCTGGATGGCCCAGCGGGTCACCGGCTGACATGGTCCGCGACGAACACGCGACAAGCGGGGAGGTACTGCGTAGCCTCCTGTTCTACGGGGTTTTTTATGGTGGCAGCGTGTTCATCGTGCTGGCCTGCGTGTTTACGTTGCTGCTCAATTCGCGCGAGACCTTCCGCACCACGGTCGATAGCTGGTCGCTGTTCCACCGCTGGTGCCTGCGCCATATCCTGCACATCACGATCCGGGTCGAGGGCGAACTGCCGCCCGGCGCGGTGTTCGCAGCGATGAAGCACGAAAGCTTTTTTGAGGCGATCGACCTGCCTCAGGTGCTGCCGTTTCCCGGGGTCTTCGCCAAGGCCGAGTTGATGCGGATTCCGCTGTGGGGGCTGGCCGGGGATCGCTACGGGCTGGTCACGGTCGAGCGCGAAGAGGGCGCGCGGGCGCTGCGCCACATGATGACTGCGGCCAAGACGATCAGTGGCGAGGGCCGCCCGCTGGCAATTTTTCCCGAAGGCTCGCGCACCGCGCATGGCACCCGGCCCCCGCTCAAGTCAGGGTTTGCCGGGATTTATAAGCTGCTGGGTCTCCCGGTGGTGCCGATCGCGGTCAACGCCGGGCCGCTGTATCACCGGCTGTGGAAGCGCGCCGGCGTGATCACCTACCGGATTGCACCGGCGGTCCCACCCGGTCTGCCCCGACCCGAGGCCGAAGCGCGGGTTCACGCTGCAATCAACGTGCTCAACCCGGTATGACCGACGCACCGGAGCGCCGAAACCTGCTTGAGGTGCTGGGGCCGGGGTTGGTGACCGGCGCGGCCGACGACGATCCATCGGGGATCGGCACCTACAGTCAGGTCGGCGCGCAGTTCG
>JANOTT010000047.1:0-21875 GCA_031416535.1 Novosphingobium sp.
CTCTTAATCAGCGGGTCCTTGGTTCGAACCCAAGTGTGTCCACCACTCCCCTCAAATCCTGAAGTTTAACCGCTGAGCGTCCGCCCGCGCAATTCGATTACCTCGCACGGCGCATGGCGCAGCCGGTTCCACGCGTCGAGCGCCGCGATCTTATAGGCTTCGGCCAGCGTCGGATAGTTAAAGCTGTTATCGATGAAATAGTCGATCCCGCCACCCAGCTCGATCACCGCCTGGCCAATGTGGATCAGTTCGGTCGCGCCTTCGCCGATGATGTGGACACCCAGCAGGCGGCGTGTCGGCAGATCGAAGATCAGCTTGAGGACCCCCGTATCGACCCCCATGATATGCCCGCGCGAGGTTTCACGGAACCGCGCAATGCCGCACTCATAGGCGAGCCCGCGGGCGCGCACAGCCTCTTCCGAGAGACCAACCGACGAGAGTTCGGGCACCGCATAGATCCCGATTGGAAAGTTCGCCCCGCCCCCCGGCAGCGGCTGGTCAAAAGCATGGCAGGCCGCCGCCCGGCCCTGTTCCATCGAGGTTGAGGCGAGGCTGGGAAAGCCGATCACGTCGCCGGCGGCATAGATGTGCGGCACCTTGGTCTGGAAGGTGATCGGATCGACCTGCAGCCGTCCGCGTCCGTCCGCCTCCAGCCCGCACGCGGCAAGCCCAAGGCTGTGCGTCGCACCGTGCCGCCCGGCGGTGTAGAGCACCATGTCCGAACGCAGGACGCGGCCATCGGCCAGCTCGCACACTGCGCCCGCGTCATCCAGTTTCACACGCTCCACTTCGGCCCCGAGCAGCAGCCGCATGCCATGATCGCGCAGCTGGTAGATCAGGTGTTCGACCACTTCCTGGTCCATGAATTCGAGCAAGCGGTTGCGCGGTTCGACCAGCGTAACCGGCACATCGAGCGCGCCGAAGATCGTGGCATATTCAAGCCCGATCACGCCGGCCCCGACCACCGTCAGGCTGCGCGGCACGCGCGGATTCTGGATGAATTGATCGCTGTCGAGGATCGTGTGGCCATCGAACGCAATGCCGTCCGGCCGGTGCGGTGCGGTGCCGACCGCAATCAGCACGCGTGCGGCTTCGACGATCTGTTCAGCCGCGCCGTCGCCCAGCACTGCAATGTGGTGCGGATCGATGAACCGCGCGGCCCCAACCATCGTGCGCACACCGTTGCGCGCAAACTGGTGTTCCAGAACCTCGATTTCGTGCGTCAAAGTCTTGCCCAGCCGAGCCGAAAGGTCGGCCCCGCTGATCTCGCGCTTGACCCGGTAGGCGCGGCCATAGAAGCCGCGTTCGCGCCAGCCGGAAAGGTTTAGCGCCGTTTCGCGCAACGTCTTGGATGGGATGGTGCCGGTGTGGACCGAAACCCCGCCGACCCGCGCGCGATTGTCCACCACCAGCACCGACTTGCCCAGCTTCGCCGCCTGCACTGCAGCGCGCCGCCCGGCCGGGCCGCTGCCCAGCACCACCAGATCGAACCGCACCCGTTTTCTCCCCATCTGCGCACTGGAACAGAACGGCTGGACGCTGCTGAAATTCAGCGGATGGCTTGACCTGTGCGGACAAGCTGGCAAGTTGCGCATGAAAACCGAAAATGGGGGAAAGCTGGTGCGAAAGGCTATTGTTCTGGCAGCGATGCTGCTGGGCGCGACTGCTTTGATGACGGGCTGCAAGCTGGTCAAGCAGACGGTCACCGGGGTGACAGAAATCGACAATACCCCTTATCCCCAGCGGGTTTACTGGGGTGACACGCACCTTCACACCTCCAATTCGCCCGACGCGTTCGGGTTCGGCAACCGGCTCGATACCGAAGCCGCATTGCGGTTTGCGCGCGGCGAGGAAGTGACCTCTTCGACCGGGATCAAGGCGCAGCTCAAACGCCCGCTCGATTTCCTGGTGATCACCGACCATTCTGACGGGTTCGGGGCGATCAAGGATCTCTATAACGCGCCGCGCTCGCTCATCAGCGATCCGCTGCTGCTGCGCTGGTACGATCTGCTGCATGCCGGACCCAAGGGATCGCTCCAGGCCACCCGCGAGCTGATCGATGCCAAGACGCAAAACAAATTGCCGCCGTCGCTGCTCAATCCCGCCAACGCCGCAGCCCGGCTGCGCTCGAACTGGCTGGAGCATATCGCCACGGTCGAGCGCTATAACGAGCCGGGCCAGTTCTCGGCTTTCCTCGGCTTTGAATACACGCTGATGAACGGCGGCAACAATCTGCACCGGAATGTGATTTTCCGGGATAGCGGCAACCGGGTTTCGACCGTGCTCCCGCTTGCCTCGGCGGGGACGGTGCCCGACAGGTTATGGGACTTCATGGACGCCTATGAGACCAAGACCGGCGGCAAAGTGCTGGCGATCCCGCACAATTCGAACCTTTCGAACGGCGAGATGTTCATGTTCACCGATCCGTCGGGCGGACCGATGAGCGCCGAATACGCCCGCCGCCGCGCCGCGCATGAGCCAGCGGTGGAAATTACCCAGATCAAAGGTGATAGCGAAGCGCATCCGTTCATGTCGCCCAACGACGAATTCGCCGGGTATGGCACCGCCGGGTGGGAACTGGGCAACCTTGATTTGTCGGCGCGTGCCACCCCCGAAATGCAGCCCGGAAGCTATGTCCGCGAGGCGCTGAAACGCGGCTTGCTGATCGAGCAGCGGACGGGTGTGAACCCTTACCGGTTTGGGGTGATCGGATCGAGTGACGCGCACACCTCGCTCGCCACCGCCGACGAGGACAACTATTTCGGCAAGCACCCTGGGGTCGAGCCCAGCGCGGTCCGCGCCATCACCCCGCAAAATCTGGGCAGCAACACCGGACGGTTTGGTTGGAATTACCTGGCCAGTGGTTATGCCGCGGTCTGGGCCACTTCAAATTCGCGCGCGGCGATCTTCGACGCGATGATGCGCCGCGAAACCTACGGTACCACCGGTCCGCGCATGACTGTGCGCTTTTTCGGCGGGTGGAATTTCAAGGGCGATGATCTCAAGTCAGATTGGGTCAAAGCTGGATACCAGCGCGGGGTGCCGATGGGCGGCACGCTTGCACCGCATCCGCCCAGCACGCCGGGCAGCGGCTCGCCGAGCTTTATCGTCTCGGCGCTGAAAGACCCGATCGGCGCGAACCTTGACCGGGTGCAAGTGGTAAAAGGCTGGGTCGACAAGGCGGGCCAGGCGCACGAACAGGTGTTCGACGTGCTGTGGAGCGCGATGGATCAGCGCCAGCCGGTAAACGGCAAGGTGCCGGCAGTGGGCGATACGGTCGACGTCGCCAAGGCCACGTACGCCAACACCATTGGTGCGCCCGATCTGACGACCGTGTGGACCGATCCCGAATTCGACCCCGCCTTGCGTGCGTATTATTATGTGCGTGTGCTGGAGATTCCGACCCCCAGCTGGGTGGTATACGATATGCTGCGCTATCAATTGCAACTCGACCCGGCGATCCCGCTCAAGCAGCAGGAACGCGGCTACACCTCGGCCATCTGGTACAACCCTGTATGAGACTGGCCTGTATGAGACTGGCCTGTATGAGAGATGAGACTGGCCTGTTTAAGATGACGTGGCCGGTCTGAGATGGAGTGGAGAGCCAGGGCCCGCGCGCTGCTGAACGAGCCGCTGGTCCATTTCCTGATCGCCGGATCGGCGGTGTTCTGGCTGCTGTCGGGCCGCGCGCCCGATCTGGGTGAGCGGCGGATTGTGGTCGACAAGGCGGTGGTCGGCGCGATGGTCGAGCGGTTTTACGGCTCGTTCCGCCGTTTGCCCACGCCCGACGAGACCGACGGCATGATCCGCGATCACGTGGCCGACCAGGTCTATTACCGCGAGGCGCTGCGGCTGGGGCTCGATCAGGGCGACGAGGTGGTGGTGCGGCGAATGCGGCGCAAGCTGGAAAGCCTGACGGTGGCCGATGCCGAGACAACCGAACCCAGCGACGCCCAGCTGCAGGCGCTGATCGACCGCGACCTGGCGCGCTATTCGGACGATCCGCGCACCAGTTTCGAGCAAATTTATCTTGGCGCGGACACCCCCGAGAACCGCGCCGCCGCCAACGCACGGCTGATCGACCTGCGCGCGGGCCGCGTGGTCAGTGCGGTCCCGGCCCCGCTCCCCGCGCGGCTTGATGGCGCGCGCGCGGGCGAAGTTTCGGGGCTGTTCGGCGATGAATTCACATTGGCCATGCGCGGTTTACCGATGGCCCAGTGGCAAGGCCCGGTCGCCTCGGGAGTTGGTCTGCATCTGGTGCGGGTAATGTCCCGCGCGGCACCGACCAAACCCAGCCTCGCCACCGTCCGCCAGCGCGTCAGCAACGATTGGCGCGCCGCCGCCAGCGCCCGCGCGCGCGCCGATAACTATGCCCGGATGCTGCGCGGCTACGACGTGGTGATCGCGCTGCCCAAATGATCCGGTTGCTGCTCCTGCTGGCAATGCTCGGGATTGGGCTGGTGCTGGCCGCTCCTGCCAGGGCCGACGAGCTGCGCCCCGGCTACCTCGAGCTGACCCAGCAGGATGCGCAGCACTGGCGGATGGTATGGAAAGCCCCGGTGCTGGGCGGCCTCGCCACGCGCACGCGCCCGCTGGTGCCGCCGCAGTGCCGCCAGTCGCTGCCGGTGGCGCGGCTCGAAGGCGCGGCGCTGATCGCCGAGAGCCGGCTGACCTGCGACAGGGATCTGGCCGGTAGCGAAGTCGGCCTGGCCGGGATGGACGCGGCGTTCACCGATGCGCTGGTGCGGATCGCTCCGCTCGGCCGCCCGGTTCAGGCCGCGCGGCTGACCCCCGGCCAGGCGGCAGTGACCGTCGCCACAGTGCCTGACCAGTGGGACGTGGCGCGCAGTTATTTCGTACTCGGCGTCGAACATATCCTGACCGGCTACGATCACCTGCTGTTCGTACTCGCGCTGGTCTTGCTGCTCGTCCGGGTGGGCGTGGTGGTCCGCGCGGCGACCGCTTTCACCGTAGCCCACTCGCTGACGCTGGTCGGCACCACGCTGGGCGTAATCGGGCTGGCGCAGGCTCCGGTCGAGGCGCTGATTGCGCTGTCGATCGTGTTTCTGGCGGTCGAGGTGGTCAAGCAGGACCCGGCCCGGCAGCGGCTGTCCGAGCGCATTCCGTGGCTGGTCGCGTTCGGCTTCGGGCTGATCCACGGGTTCGGCTTTGCCGGCGCGCTGCGCGAGATTGGGCTGCCCCAGGGCGATGTGCCAACCGCGCTGCTGACCTTCAATCTGGGGGTCGAGGCCGGGCAACTGCTGATCATTGCGCTGGGCCTCAGTCTGATCGCGGCGCTGCGCCGCTATGCCCCGCCCGCGTTGCGCCCGGTAAAGCTTGCGGCCAGCTATGCAATCGGGATAACCGCCAGCTTCTGGTTCATCCAGCGGCTGGTGGGATGACCTTAAAAGGAGAGCGATGCTGATGGATGCCCCGGTGCTTTACAGTCTCGATGCCCAGGGCATCGCCACGATCACGCTCAATCGGCCCGAACTGCGCAATCCGGTGTCCGACCTCGATCTGATCGAGGCGCTGCTGGCTACGCTGAGCGCGATGGAGGACGACCCCGCCGTGCGGGTCGCAATCCTGACCGGCGCGGGCACGGCGTTCTCGGCCGGGGGCAACCTCAAGGCGATGCGGCCCGATTCGGGCGGGCTCAACGCCAGCCTGCCGGCCCGCACCCGGCGCAATTACAAAAGCGGGATCCAGCGGCTGCCACTGGCCTTCGCCGCGCTTGAGGTGCCGGTGATCGCGGCGGTCAACGGTCCGGCGATCGGTGCCGGGCTGGACCTCGCCTGCATGTGCGATCTGCGGGTCGCCGCGCAAAGCGCCAAATTTGCCGAGAGCTTCGTTAAATTGGGGATCATCCCCGGCGACGGCGGCGCCTGGCTGCTGCAACGCATCGTCGGGTTCTCCAAGGCCGCCGAGCTGACCTTGACCGGGGAAACCATCGGGGCGGACGAAGCGCTGGCCATCGGGCTGGTCTCCAAGGTTGTGCCCGATGCCGAACTGCTGGATGCCGCCCATGCCATGGCGGCGCGGATCGCCTGTAACCCGTCGTTCGCGGTGCGGATGGCCAAGCGCCTGCTGTGGGACGCACAGCGCATGGACCTCCCCGGCATACTCGAAATGTCCGCCGCGATGCAGGCCGTGGCCCACGCCACCAAAGACAATGCCGAGGCGGTTGACGCCTTCCTTGAAAAGCGAAAGCCGGAATTCAAGGGCGACTGATCATTTTAGTGTGATTTCGCTCTTGGCAGATCACATTGCAGTGTGATAGCCAGCGGTATGTCCACCACCCTGATCGACCGCGTTCGCCGCCTCGTCAACGATGGCGGGATGTCGCGCGCCGGCCTCGCGCGTGCCGCCGGGCTTCATTCAAACACGCTGCGCGAGTGCACCGATGACGGCTGGAACCCCACCGCCGACACCATGCGCAAGCTCGAACAGTTCATGTCGGACAACGACGAGGCCCCGGTGCTGGTCAGCATCGAGGAAATCATCGACGAAGCCCGCAACGGGCGGATGTTCGTGCTGGTCGACGATGAGGACCGCGAGAACGAGGGCGATCTGGTGATCCCGGCGCAGATGGCGACCCCCGATGCGATCAACTTCATGGCCACCCACGGGCGCGGACTGATCTGCCTGACCTTGACCAAGGGGCGAACCGAGCAGCTTGGGCTCGAACTAATGAGCCGCGCCAACGGCACCCGGCACGAAACCGCCTTCACCGTTTCGATCGAAGCGCGCGAAGGCGTCACTACCGGCATTTCCGCAGGCGACCGGGCGCGCACTGTGGCGGTGGCGATCGATGCGGCCAAATCGCGCGACGATATCGTCACCCCCGGTCACGTCTTCCCGCTGATCGCGCGCGATGGCGGGGTGCTGGTCCGCGCTGGGCACACCGAAGCTTCGGTCGATATCTCGCGGCTGGCGGGGCTCAACCCCTCGGGCGTGATCTGCGAGATCATGAACGCGGACGGCACCATGGCGCGGATGGACGACCTCGTCCCGTTCGCGCGCCGCCACGGGCTCAAAATGGGCACGATCCGCGATCTGATCGAATATCGCCGCAAGCACGATCACCTGGTCGAACGGGTGGCCGAAGTACCGTTCACTTCGGACTATGGCGGCCTGTGGAAGCTGCTCACCTATCGCAACAAGATCGACGGCAGCGACAGCTTCGTGCTGCAAATGGGCCAGGTCGATTCGGCGCAACCCACCCTCGCCCGGGTTCACACGGTTTCGATCCTCGATGACATGCTGGGCCAGCCCGGCCCCAAAAAACGTTCCTTGCAGCGCGCCATGGCCGAGATCGGGCGCGAAGGCGCCGGGCTGATTGTGCTGCTGATCCGTCCGCAGGAAAGCGGCGAGGCGGGCGGCGGTGAGGCACGGGATATGGACCTGCGCGCCTATGGCATCGGCGCGCAAATTCTGGCCGACATGGGCGTGCACGAACTGATCCTGCTGACCAATTCGCACCGCAATGTCGTTGCTATCGAGGGCTACGGGCTTAACATCGTGGGCGAGCGCCCGATCCCGGCGGAGTAATTAATGGCCAATTTCCTGATAATCGAAGCCCGGTTTTACGATCATCTGAACGATATGCTGATCGAGGGCGCGCGCACCGCGCTGAAAGCTGCGGGGCACAAGGTCGAAGTGATCACCGTTCCCGGTGCGCTGGAAATTCCCGGCGCGATCGCGCTGGCCGAGGCTTGCGGCCAGTACGAAGGATTTGTCGCCATCGGCGTGGTGATCCGGGGCGAGACCTATCATTTCGAGATCGTCGCGGGCGAAAGCGCGCGCGGGATCATGGCGCTCACCATGGACGGCTTTGCCATCGGCAACGGCATCCTGACAGTCGAGAACGAAGCGCAGGCACTGGTCCGCGCCGATCCCAAGCAAGGCAACAAGGGCGGCGAAGCGGCCAAGGCCGCACTGGCCTTGCTCGCGCTCAAGGAGAAGTTTGCATGAGTAACAATCCAGCCATGGCCGGCATTCCACTGGTGTTGGGCGGCAACGTGTTCGGCTGGACCGCTGATGAGGACACCAGCTTCGCGATCCTCGATGCGTTCTATGCCGCGGGCGGGCGGATGGTTGATACCGCCGATGTCTATTCGGCCTGGGTGCCGGGACACAAGGGCGGCGAGAGCGAAACTGTGCTGGGGGCCTGGCTCGAAAGTCGCGGCGTGCGCAAGGACATGCGAATCCACACCAAGACCGGAATGCAAGGCGGGGCCGAACTTTATGGACCCGAACGGCTGCTCCAATCGCTCGATCACTCGCTCGAACGGCTACGGACGGATTTTATCGACCTCTATTACGCGCACAAGGATTACCCCGAGCTGCCGATTGCCGAGATTGTCGCGGCGTTCGGCGGGGCGACAGACAAAGTCCGCTCGCTCGGCGCGTCGAACTTCACCGCCGCGCGCTTGAGCGCAGCGCTGGCGGCGGCCAAGGACGCCGGTTCGATGCCGTTCACCGCGCTGCAGAACGAATATAACCTGGTCTCGCGCGCCACTTACGGTGCCGATTTGCAGGCAATTTGCACCACGCACAGCGTCGAGATGTTCCCATTTTACGGTATTGCCAACGGTTTCCTGACCGGCAAATACCGGACCGAGGCCGACTTGGGCAAATCAATCCGCGGCACCCGGATGAAAGAGCTGATCGTCACCGGCGCGCCGATGCTGGCGGCGATGGACGCGATTGCCGCCGATACCGGGGCTTCGCTCGCGCAGATTGCACTCGCCTGGCTGAACGCCCAGCCTGGCATCGGCGCGCCGATCGCCAGCGCAACCAGCGTAAAGCAAGTCGAGGACCTGTGCGGTATGGCCAGCCTGACACTCAGTGCTGAACAACTGGCAAGCCTCGACCGCGCCGGGTCTTAAATCCCAACGCGAGCGCAGCTGTCTGATCGCCGCGCTTGGTCAGCTAGCGCGAACAGCTGCACGCTGGGCGCGAGCCGCCGGTCTAGCACGATGCCGCGGTCCGATGGTGAATAGACCACCTTTTCACCCCCGGGTACCTTCTGCCCTTTATGCGCCAGCACGAAACGGATGCCCGCGGGGTTCTGGCTGCTGTCGAACACCGCGATGTTATCGGTGTTCGCTGCGAATACCGATAACGAACTGTAACCGTGGTCCGCAGTGGGTGCCGAAGTTACGAGCAACGGCCCGCCTGCCAGGTCATAAACGCAGGTCGAATAGGCGAGATCGGGCGATGGACGCACCACCCAGCGCGAATCTTTGGTGGTACGCGGGCCGAACTGGAACTCGTTGATCACCGCGCCGCCTTTCGAAGCGCGTTTGATCGCTGCACCCATGATCACGTGCGGCACCGCAAGGACAAGGCCGACGTGGCCAACCACTGCAGCGCCGACGAACAGCAAGGCAAATTTAAGCGGGCGGTTCATGCGGCGCCTCCACAATCGATCAAGCTGACTTTGGGCATGGGGATGGAACTGAAATCGGCCTGCGCCTGAACGCTCGGCTGGTAGATCCGCAACGTTATGTCGAAATTACCGCCATTGCGGGTCGATGCCCAGGCGCTTCCGTCTGACGGGCGCATGGGCGCCAAAGTCGCGCTCCACTGCCCTTGCTCGTCGGTTTTCACCTCGGTTGCGTCGAATGACAGCGCGTCGTCATCGTTGAGTGGAAGAAAATTGTCAGCTGCATAGACCGTGACCGACCACCAGCTTCCCGGGAGCTGCCCGCCGCTGACCCGATAGCGGCAATCCGCGCGGAAGGGTTTGCCGCCATCATCGGACTTACGGCCGAAATAGATTGCCTGGCTCTTGTTTAGCGCGAGCAGTCCCGTGACGGCCACCCGGGCGCGAGTCCAAGGATCCGCATCGACAGAGCCGGTCACGCTGCTGCCCGACCAGCCCGAATAAGTCTGCCCGCTGCTGCGCTGCGATATCGCGAACCACCCGCTGCCAAGCCCGGCGAACAGGCCAAGCACTATTATTCCTGCTGTACCAAGCCGTGATCTTTTGTTGCCGTCAGCCAAGATCCAAGAACTCCTTTAGCCCCATCGGCGCGTATGGCCCGATGATTAGCTGCTCGAATACGCCCATACCTTCACCGTGACGGTCGCTGGTGACCTGGCATGGCACCTGGACGTGAAAGTTATCCATTTGAGCAGGATTGCATTGGCTTAACCCAAAGTCTTCCCGTTCCACATCAAGTGGTCCGTGCCACAGTCCGTGGCCCCATTTGGGCGAGGTGTAGCCGAGGCCGCGCATCTGGAACCGCCCCAGCGGCGTGAAAGTCAGAGTCTCGCCGCCGTCCGGACCATCGATGGTCAACACCCCGCGCTCAGGCCAGCGGGTGCCCGCTGCCAGCGGCGCAGCCATTACGCCATCGGTGTCGATCAGCGCCGCGGCATTGGCCCCGTCGGGTGCGATCACCGCGCGGGTGTTCCACTGGTGGCCCTTGGCATCGGCATTGACGTGGAAGAACACGCTGCGGTCGGCAAAATTGAGCGGGGTCCATTGCCAGAAGAACCCCGGCACCACCCCGGTGCCGTGCGGCTGCTGGTCGCTGGTCCCAACCGGGCGCACCCCCCAGCTGCGATCGCGCGTGCCAGCGGTGCCCGGCGCGCAGTCGTTCCGCACCCCGTCGATCTCGATCCAGCCGGTGTAATGACCGTTCTGGGTGAGCCGGGTATAATCCATGAAAGTGCGCGGCCCGATGCGGTGAATAAAGCGCGGCTCCTCGATTGGAAACGCCCGGCCGGTGAACGTCAGCTCGGCCTTGAACCCCTCGCCATCGACGGTGACCCGCAGCTTTTGCAGCGGCTCAAGAATTTCGATCCGGATCGGGCCGACCTGCAGGTCCATCCGTTCCATCCCCAGCTCGCGCGAGGCGTGCAGATTGTATTGTACCCCGTCGCGGATCGCCGAGAAGTGCGCGTCGGCCACGTTGAGGTGCGGATAGATCCCGAATGCCACCGCGAAAAAACCCGAGCCATCGGGCGCATAGCCGTTGAAGAAATAACGGTCGTAGAAATTGCGGTCGGTCCCGGCATAGGCGATCGGTTCGGGGGTCTGATGCAACGGATAATCGTCACCACGCGTAAGCACCATGATCAGCCAGCCTGTTTGAGAATGTCGAGCGAATGGTGCTCGAGCGCAAGGTCGCAGGCGCCGCGCGCCATCGACAAGAAGTTGTCATCACCGCGCGGCGTGCGCTCGACATAAGCAGAACTGAACACCGCGGTCGAGACCCCGTGCAGCGCGCCGATGCAATAATCGTCCCAGATTTGCGGCACGGTCAGCGGCACCCCGCGTGCGGTCATTTCGGCGCAATACAGCGCGAGCAGTTCGGCCTCATGCGCGCGGCGCAATTCGGAGCCGATCCCGCAACCCATGAAATAGCCCAGGTCGGTCAGCGCATTGCCGACCGCCACCGTTTGCCAATCGAGCACCGCAATCGCTTCGCTGCCCGCGTGAATCCCGAACAGCATGTTGTCGAGCCGGAAATCGCCGTGGATCAGGCATTTAACCCCCGAATCGCGCCCGATCCACAAGTCGTGCATTTGCTCCAGCCCGGCGCACACCGCCATGTATTCGGGCTCCAGAATGTCACTATAGCGCTCGGCGAAAATCGTTTGCGCCTTGGCATACAGCCCCTTGATCAGCGCAATCGCCTCGGGCTTCACCTTCAGCCATTCGGCCCCGGTGACCGCCGCATTGTCCCAGCTTGGCGCGTGCAAGGCGGCAGCTTGGCGAACCGCCGCGCGGGCATCCTCCAGCGTGCAGCCAGCGAGCTGGTTGCCGCCGCGTTCGGGCAGCAGGTCTTCGAAAATGAGGATGAAATCGGCCCCGTCAGCGTCGCTCTCGGCAACATGCGGGATCGGCACGCGGACATCGAGCACGTGGTGCAATTCGCGGTAAAAGCCCACTTCCTTGCGGTAAAGCCCGAACGCGGTGGCGGTGGCCCGGCTGGTCTGGTCGGCGGCGGGAAACTTGCCCACCACGCTGGCCGGGCCGGCGCCGGCGCGGTCGTACGTCAGGTGCAGCCGCGCGCTGTCACCCACCTGGCCGGTGCCAATCGGCTCCCAACGGATTGCAGTGATTGATCCGGCCGCGATCACGCCGGCCGCGCTGAGCCGGTCGGTCAGCCAGGCGGCGGTAATGTCCGCCGGATGGCTTGGAAAATCAGGCATGGTTCCTCCCGCGCTGTCGCGGGTTGTTCCCGCCTTGCCGCGCACCGGCGCAGGCTGCCGGTTAGCTGCAATAACCGCCAGCTTGCGCCGCTCTGCTTGCGGCTTATGATCGAGCATGGGGGGAATAGCGCATGTCTGCAAGAGAGGATGAGCGCGGGCAGTTCGCTGGCCTGACCAGTTGGCCCGGGGCCGAGCCTCTGGCGCTGGGCGTGCTGCACGCGATGATCCGCCGCCACGCCCCGGTAATCCGCTTCCATCCGCAAGAGCCCTACTTCCCCGCCACCGTTGAATGGTACCTTGCGCGCTGCCTGCTGATCGACGGCGCCACCGGCGCAGTGCTGGTCCGGCATCCGGCTGCGGCCGACCTGCCGCGCGGTCCGGCCAGCCCGGATGAATTGCAACGCTATTGGCTGACACTTGACCCAGCGCTGGCCGGTCCGGCGCTGGAGCCCGAGCTTGCCCCGCCAGGCGATCCGCGGCGCGGCAACCTGGCCCAAGCGCGCGCCTATGTCCGCGCGCTCCACGATCCTGTGCTGGGCCAGACCGACCTGCAGTTCTGGATATTCTATCCTTACGACGGCCCCGGGCTGGTGCGGCTGCGTCCCCGCCTGCTGGGGGCGCTGCGCGCCGACGCCACTTTCAGCTTGTGGCCGGGCGGGATGCACGAAGCCGATTGGGAGCTGGCGGTGATCCGGATCGATCACGCCACGCTGCAACCGATCGCCGCGTTCCTCTCGCAGCACCAGAGCGGCGATCAGCATGTCGGAGCGGCCGCCGTGGCAGCGCTCGATCGCGAGGAAAGCGGCCAAATCCGGGTCCACGCCTCGCTGTTTGGACACGCCAGCTACGCGCACCCGCAAGAGCGCAGGCTCGTCCATTTTAAACGCTCGCTGGCGGTGGCTGGGTTGGAACTGGGACTGATCGACCGCGTCGAGCCGGGCCTGGCCTGGGACCTGAGCCTGCCGGACAACCACCAGCTGATCTCGGTCTCATGGTCGGAGCGTTTGGTCAGCGAGCCCGTCTGGCTCGAATTTGCCTGGCGCTGGGGGGCGTACGATCCGCAGGGCGGACGCTTCCGGCGCAAGCTGGTCGATGCGGTCAGCGCGCTGCTGGAACGCCACGTTGCGCCGCCGGTGCTGCTGCTGCACATCCTGACTCTGGGAATAACCGCGTTGCTGCTGGCGCTGGCGCCGCGCTTGCTCGGCGGTTCGCTGGGGGCAAAGCTGCTGGGACATGCGGCGGACAATTCAGGGGCGTTCGGACCACTGTGCCAAGAACACAAATGGAGCGGCGCTTACGGCTTTACCGGTCCACCGTCCGGGTCCGAGTGGCAAGGCGCAGGAGCGCCTCTGGGGCAGCGGATCGCAGGCGCCCTGAATACCGTCAGTTCCCCGCCGGTGCGCTTGTTAAGCAGCGTGCTGCGGACCTTGTGCAGGCCGCTGCTGCCGAAGGACTAACGCTGCGGGACTGCCGCTCAGGCGAGCCGCCCAAATGCCCCGACCCCGGCGTAACGCGCTGCATCGCCCAGTTCTTCCTCGATCCGGATCAGCTGGTTGTACTTGGCCAGCCGGTCCGAACGCGCGAGGCTGCCGGTCTTGATCTGGCCGCAGTTGGTCGCCACCGCGAGGTCGGCGATCGTCGTGTCTTCGGTCTCGCCCGAACGGTGGCTCATTACCGCAGTATAACCCGCGCGCTGCGCGATGCTGACCGCGTCGAGCGTTTCGGATAGCGAGCCGATCTGGTTGACCTTGACCAGCAGCGAATTGGCCAGTCCCATTTCGATCCCCATGGTCAGCCGCTTGGGGTTGGTCACGAACAAATCGTCGCCGACCAGCTGGATCTTGTCACCGATCTGGTCGGTCAGCGCCTTCCAGCCCTCGAAATCGTCCTCGCTCATGCCGTCCTCGATCGAACGGATCGGGTAATCCCGGGCCAGTGCCGCCAGATAATCGGCCATTTCGACCGGGCTGAGCGACAGCCCTTCGCCGCTGATTTCGTACTTGCCGTGCTTGAAAAATTCGGTCGCCGCACAGTCCAGCGCCAGCGCCATTTCGGTGCCGGGCTTGAACCCGGCTTTGGTAATTGATTCCATAATGAAATCGAGCGCAGCGCGGGTGCTGGACAGGTTCGGCGCGAACCCGCCTTCATCGCCCACGGCCGTCGCCAGGCCTTTGTCGTGCAGGCCTTGCTTGAGCGTGTGAAACACCTCTGCGCCCCAGCGTACTGCCTCGGCCAAACTGGGCGCACCAACCGGGACGATCATGAATTCCTGAAAGTCGATCGGGTTATCGGCGTGTTCGCCGCCGTTGATAATGTTCATCATCGGCACCGGCAGGACATGGGCTGAGACCCCGCCGATGTACGAATAGAGCGGCAACCCGCGCGCGCTGGCCGCAGCCTTGGCCACCGCCAGACTGGTGCCGAGGATGGCGTTGGCGCCCAACCGGGCCTTGTTATCGGTCCCGTCGAGTTCGATCATCGCGGTGTCGATATCGCGCTGATCCTCGGCATCGAGTCCCAGAATCGCGTCGGTAATCTCGCCATTGACGGCCTCCACCGCCTTGAGCACGCCTTTGCCCAGATAGCGCGACGTGTCGCCATCGCGCAATTCGACCGCTTCGTGCGCGCCGGTCGATGCACCCGATGGCACCGCCGCGCGGCCGAAGCTGCCATCGTCGAGCAGCACGTCCACTTCGACCGTGGGGTTACCGCGGCTATCCAAGATTTCGCGGGCGTGGATATCGATGATCGTGGTCATGCTGGTCCTCAATGGGCTTGGCCTCAGCCGGCGCGGAACGATGCGCGCCGCCTTAGCAGCGCCGCACGCGCAGGCAAGTTGCATCGCTATTCGGCGGTTTGCGGGAACCACTTGAAGGCTGCGGGATTGATGTCCACATAGTACAAAGCGCCCCGATCTACGGGCTTAGGAAGAAAAAGGGTACAGTCATGGCCGAAACCGCCCCCAAGTCCGCCGCCACCAAAAAGGCCGCTTCGGCAAGGAAGTCTGCGATGCCGCGCAAGCCGGCTGCAGCAAAGGCTGCTCCCGTCGATGCCAAGGCCAAGTTTGCCAAGGCGATCGATGAAGCCCGCGCCGGTGCAACCGCGCTGGGCCAGGAAGCACAGGCCAAGGCCGGAGTTTACCGCGACCAATTTACCGCCAGAAGCGAAGACTGGGTCGAGGAAGCCAGGTCGATGGCCGAACAGGCCAAGGGCAAAGCCGGCGAGCTGGCGCAGGAAGGCAAGGCCCGAACCAGCGACGCGATCGCCAACCTGGGCAAGATCGTCTCGGAAAACGCCGGCACGATTGATGCAAAGCTTGGCACGCGTTACGGCGATTATGCCCGCACCGCGGCACGCTCGATGCAGGAAACTGCCGCCAAGATCGAATCGAAGGATCTGGCCGAGCTGGGCGATGACGCCAAGCAATTCGTGCGCAAAAGCCCCGGCCTCGCGGTCGGGATGGCGGCGGTTGCCGGGTTCTTCCTGGCGCGCATGTTCCGCGGCGGATCGTCAAAGGATTGATGCACGCGGATTGACACGGCGCGCCCGCATGCGTCTTGTCTTCAGGCTATGGACGATGTCTCTCCGCCCCTGATCAAACCTGCCATCAGCGACGCTGCCGAGCGCTCGCTGGTGGACGACGTAAAGCATCTGGTCGAGGACGGTCGGACCCTGCTCGAAGCCGAGCTGGCCTACCACAAATCGCGTGCGGCGGTGGCCGGTGCGGGGATCAAAACCATCGCCGGTTGGGGCGCACTGGCCGCGGCGCTGGTGTTTTTCAGCTTGATGGCGCTGGTAATCGGCGCGCTGATCGGGTTGGCTCAACTGCTTGGAATATGGACTGCCACCGGTGTCGTGGTGGTGACGGTGCTGGTTTGTGCTGTCCTTGCCGCACTTGCTGCGAAAAGGCGCTGGAACCGGATGACGGCCGCGCTCGAGCGCGAGGATCCCGCGCCATGACCGGCGCCGAACGTCGCCTCAACGAAGACCGTGCTCAGCGCAGTGCCGCCCGACGGCTGTTCAAAGGCGGGCTCGCGCAAGTCAAAGCCGATCTGTCCGCGCGCGGGATCGGCGGGCGGATCAAGGACAGCGCGGTTCAGCAGGCGGACGAGGTGCTTCATACCGCGATTTCGGTCGCGCGCGGAAACAAATCGATTGTGGCGGGAACCATTGCGCTGCTGCTGGTTTGGTTATTGCGTAACCCCTTGGGCAAATTGCTGGGCCGGCTGTTCGGTCACACGCCTGCAACCGAACGCGTCAACGATCAGGAAGACTGGTCGGACGAGGAGTAAAACAAAGTGAGCAAGACCGACCTGCGCCGTGAACGCGTTGCTAAACGCATCGCCGCATCGCAACACCGGCTCGAGCGCGACAACGGCAAAGTCCTCGCCAAGACGCGTCGCGACCCGCTGCCCGATTCCTCACCGCCCGAGAACTACCGGTCCTTGGCCAAGGAATATCCGTGGCTGGCGATGGCCGCCGGTGTGGGCGTGGGTGTGCTGATCGCGGCGCTGTTGCCGCGCAACTTTGCTGGCAAAGTGGGCCGCCGCGCACTGGGCGTGGCGACGATCGCGGCCGAACTGGGCCTGGCTTATAGCAAGCAAGCGCGCGATGTCGCCGGTGAAGCTGCGCATGACGGGCTAGCCAAGCTCGATGATACGACTGCGCCGCTGCGCCAGCGCGCCAATCGCGTCGGCATGAACGCACGCAGCCAGGGGATGCGGCTGGCCGGAGAGGCGATGAAGCTGGCCAGCAGGCTGCGCAACTAAGGACTTGGGCACGCTTGCGCCCACCGCGCAGGCTGACTATGGGCGCGCATCGATCCTCCCCGGGAATTGCGTGATGAGCGACCAGAAACTGCACCTTGTAATCGGCGGCCGGGTCAAAGACCCGCAGACTGTCGAATTCGAAGATCTCGACGCGATGGACTTCGTCGGGGTGTTTCCGGATTATGCCAGCGCCGAGGAAGCCTGGCGCAGCGCCGCGCGGCGCACGGTGGACGATGCCGAGATGAAATACGTGGTGGTACACCTGCACCGCCTGCTTGAGCCGGATATGCTGAAGCGGTAACTCTGTCCGTCAATGCGCGGGCTTGGACCAGCTCAGCCTGAGCGTAAAAGGCCACGCGCTGGCTCCGCGCCACAAAGCCTCAAACGAATTCGATTTTCTCGACCGCATAGAACCGGTCGCCCGAAGGCACGGTCACTTCGAATTCATCCCCCGCACGGCGCCCGATCAACGCTTTGCCAAGCGGCGAGTTGTAGCTGATCCGGCCAATCTTTGCATCGGCCTCATACGGCCCGACGATCTGATAGCGCACCGGCTTGTCATCATCGTCGAGCAGGCTGACAGTCGCCCCGAAGATAATCTTCTCACCCGACAGCGTGGTCGGATCGACGATCTGCGAGCGGCTGACCTTGTCCTCCAGGTCGGAAATCATCATCTCGACCTGGCCCTGGCGCTCCTTGGCCGCGTGATACTCGGCGTTTTCCGACAAATCGCCGTGCGCGCGGGCTTCCTCGATCGAGTCAACGATCCGCGGCCGCTCTTCGCGCAGTGCCTTCAACTCGCCGATCAGGCGTTCATAGCCTTCCGCCAGCATCGGCAGTTTTTCGACACTTGCCATTTTCGACTTTCCTCCTGCCGCCCCCTACGCCGCGACTGGAACCCTCCCCCGCGCCAGCGCGGCTGCGGGTCAGGCCAGTCGCGATGTCGGGAAAACGCGATTGCTCAGCTGCTATAATAATCCTGCAACGAGCGTACTTCAAGCTTTGTGCCCTTCAAGGCAACAATTGCTTGCGCCGCCGCCACCGAAGCCGCTGCCGTTGTGTAATACGGCACCTTGCCGGTCAACGCCGAACCGCGGATCGATTGCGAGTCTTTCAGGCTCTGCCAGCCCTCGGTGGTGTTAAAAATCAGCGCGACATCGCCGTCGATGATCTTGTCGACAATATGCGGGCGGCCCTCGGCCACCTTGTTGACCCGTTCGACCGGCAGCCCGGCCTCGGCCAGATAGCGCTGGGTGCCGCCGGTCGCGATCACGGTGAAGCCCTGCTCGATCAATTGGCGCACGGCCGGCAGGATCACCGGCTTGTCGCTGTCCTTGACCGAGACGAACGCGATACCGCCTGCGGGCAGCCGCGTGCCTGCGCCCAATTGTGATTTGGCGAAGGCAATCGGGAAAGTCGCATCGATCCCCATCACCTCACCGGTCGATTTCATTTCGGGCGAGAGCACCGGATCGACCCCGGCAAAGCGCGCAAACGGGAACACCGCTTCCTTCACCGCCATGTAATCGAATGTGCGTTTGAACGGCGGGAAGGTGGACAATTTCTCGCCCGCCATCACCCGCGCCGCGACCTTGGCCACCGGCTGCCCGATCGCCTTGGCGACGAACGGCACGGTGCGGCTGGCGCGCGGGTTGACCTCGATCAGATAAACATCCTCGCCCTTGATCGCGAACTGGATGTTCATCAGGCCCTTGACCCCCAACGCCATGGCCAGCGCCTCGGCCTGGCGCTCCATTTCGGCGATGATTTCAGGCGGCAGGTTGTAGGGCGGCAGCGTGCAGGCACTGTCACCCGAATGGATTCCGGCTTCCTCGATATGCTGCATCACGCCGGCGACGACCACCTGTTCGCCGTCGCACAGCGCATCGACATCGCATTCGATCGCATCGCGCAGGTACTGGTCGATCAGCACCGGACTATCGCCCGAAACCGAGACGGCGGTGGCGATGTAATTATCGAGCTGGGCCTGGCTGTCGACGATTTCCATCGCGCGGCCGCCCAGCACATAGCTTGGCCGCATCAGCACCGGATAACCGATCCGGTTGGCCACCGCGACCGCTTCATCGCGGCTGCGGGCAATGCCGTTGAGCGGCTGTTTAAGCCCCAGATCGTTGACCAGCTTGGCAAAGCGCTCGCGGTCTTCGGCCAGATCGATCGCATCGGGCGAAGTGCCCAGGATCGGAATCCCGGCATCCTCCAGCGCCTGTGCCAGGCTGAGCGGGGTTTGCCCGCCGAACTGGACGATCACCCCGACCAGCTCGCCATTCTGCTGTTCGACCCGCAGGATTTCGAGCACGTCTTCGGCGGTCAGTGGCTCGAAATACAGCCGGTCCGAGGTGTCGTAATCGGTGCTCACCGTCTCGGGGTTGCAGTTGATCATGATCGTCTCGAACCCAGCTTCTTCCAGCGCGTAACAGGCGTGGCAGCAGCAATAATCGAACTCGATCCCCTGCCCGATCCGGTTGGGTCCGCCGCCAAGGATCACGATCTTGCGGCGACCGGACGGCGCGGCTTCGCACTCCGGCGCACCGAACAGCGGCGCCTCATAGGTTGAATACATATACGGCGTCACCGCTTCGAATTCAGCGGCGCAGCTATCGATCCGCTTGAACACCGGGTGCACCCCCAGCTTGGTCCGCAGCGCGCGCACCTCATCCTCGGTGGTGGCCCCGGCCATCGCGCGCAGGGCATCGTGGAGCAGGCC
The DNA here is from genome assembly GCA_031416535.1 of Novosphingobium sp. Classification (GTDB taxonomy): domain Bacteria; phylum Pseudomonadota; class Alphaproteobacteria; order Sphingomonadales; family Sphingomonadaceae; genus Novosphingobium. The sequence goes on from JANOTT010000047.1 coordinate 19,666, forward strand.
TGAGCGTTTGGCGCTGGTTTCACCCATCCCGCCGGCCACGCCGATCCCGCGCACCGCCAGCACCGCCAGGCGCCGGTCGGAAAAGCCCATCGCCTTCAGCCGCCGCAACCCGGCAGCATCATTGGGTAAGCCGTCGGCCATAATCACCGCTTCTTCGGCAATGATTTCGGCAATGTGGCGCAGGAACCACGGATCGAAGTGCGTGATCGCCTGGATTTCTTCGAGCGCAAACCCTTCACGGAACGCCTGCGCGATGATTAGCACCCGGTCGGGGGTCTGCCGCGAGAGCGCAGCGGTAATCTCGTCATGCCCGGCCCCTTCCAGCGTCAGCACGCGGTTAAACCCGTCGAGCCCGGTTTCCAGCCCGCGCAGGGCCTTCTGCATCGATTCCTTGAAGTTGCGCCCGATTGCCATCACCTCGCCGACCGATTTCATCGCGGTCGACAGCAGCGGCTCGGCGCCCTTGAACTTCTCGAACGCAAACCGCGGGATCTTGGTGACGACGTAATCGATGCTGGGCTCGAAACTCGCCGGAGTGGCCCCGGTGATCTCGTTTGTCAGCTCGTCGAGCGTATAGCCCACCGCCAGCTTGGCTGCGACGCGGGCAATCGGGAACCCGGTCGCCTTGGAAGCGAGCGCGGACGAGCGCGATACGCGCGGGTTCATCTCGATCACGATCAGCCGCCCGTCGGCGGGATTGACCGCGAACTGCACGTTCGATCCGCCGGTCTCCACCCCGATCTCGCGCAGCACCGCAATGCTGGCGTTGCGCATGATCTGATATTCCTTGTCGGTCAGCGTCAACGCTGGGGCGACGGTAATCGAATCGCCGGTATGCACCCCCATCGGATCGACGTTCTCGATCGCGCAGATGATGATGCAATTGTCGTTGCGGTCGCGCACGACCTCCATCTCGAACTCTTTCCACCCCAGCAGCGATTCTTCGATCAGAACCTCGGTGGTGGGCGAGGCATCGAGGCCGGAGCGGACGATCTGCTCGAACTCCGCCTTGTTGTAGGCCACCCCGCCGCCGGTGCCGCCCAGCGTGAAACTGGGCCGGATGATCGAGGGCAGCCCGGTGCGCTCAAGCACCGCAAACGCCTCATCGACAGTGTGCGCTACGCCGCTGTTCGCGCTCTCCAGCCCGATCTTGTCCATCGCCTCGCGGAACCGCTGGCGGTCCTCGGCCTTGTCGATCGCATCGGCATCGGCGCCGATCATCTGCACGCCGTACTTGTCGAGTGTGCCATCATTGAACAGCGCCAGCGCGGTGTTCAGCGCGGTCTGCCCGCCCATCGTCGGCAACAGCGCGTCAGGGCGTTCCTTTTCAATTATCGCGGCAACCACTTCGGGCGTGATCGGCTCGATATAGGTGGCATCGGCCATGTCCGGGTCGGTCATGATCGTGGCGGGGTTGGAGTTGACCAGGACCACGCGGTACCCCTCCTCCTTCAGCGCCTTGATCGCCTGCGTGCCGGAATAATCAAACTCGCAAGCCTGCCCGATAATGATCGGACCAGCGCCAATGACGAGGATCGTGGAGATGTCAGTGCGTTTGGGCATTTATAGAGACTTCGCTAACAGAGTTGGCAAAGCCCGTCCCCATTGGGGAAGGGTCTGGATGGGGGTTCGGCGTTTAATCGATGAGTGGAGCCCCCATCCCCAGCCGTTCCCCGACGGGGAAGGGAGTTTTGAGGGAGTGTCTGGGTGGTAGCTAAGCGTCTGACGCCTGTTGCGCAGGGCCTGCGCCGCGAACCGACCGACGCGGCGAAACGCCTGTGGTCGCGGCTTCGCGCCAAGCAGCTGGGCGTTCAATTCACGCGGGAGTTTCAGATCGGAGGTGCCATCGCCGATTTCGCCTGCCGACGATTGAAGCTGGTGATCGAGGTCGATGGCGGTCAGCATTCCGATAGCGCCACCGACGAAGCCCGCACCAGAATGATCGAAAGCCATGGCTACCAAGTCATCCGCTTCTGGAACAACGAAGTCCTGCAAAATACCGACGGCGTGGTCCTGCGCATAACCGAAGCCCTCACCCGCGCCACGAACCGCAACGATCGGTTCGAGGACGACCTCGCCTAGCCCCCCTTCTTGCCCCCTACCTTCTAACCCCCTTCCCCGTTGGGGAAGGGTTGGGGATGGGGGTACCACCCCAATGTCACCCGCAACGCCGACGCGCGGCCAAGCGGCCACGCGCCCCCCCCCCAACC
>JANOTT010000048.1:0-12420 GCA_031416535.1 Novosphingobium sp.
AGATGAGCATCCTGGTCAACAACGAGCCAGTCGATGCGCTCTCCATGATCGTCCACCGCAGCGTCGCCGAAGCCCGCGGCCGCCACATGTGCGAACGGCTCAAAGACCTGATCCCGCGCCACCTGTTCAAAGTCCCGATCCAGGCCGCAATCGGCGGCAAAGTGATCGCCCGCGAAACGATCCAGGCGATGCGCAAGGACGTGACGGCGAAGTGCTATGGCGGCGACATCAGCCGCAAGAAGAAGCTGCTCGACAAGCAGAAAAAGGGCAAGGCCCGGATGCGCGAGTACGGGAATGTGAGCATCCCGCAGGAGGCCTTCATCGCTGCGCTGCGGATGGGGGAGGAGTAGGCCTCCTGAGCCCCATCCTGGTTGGGGACGGGGTCAAAGAGCGGGCATTCTGGACGGGGCCAGACATCCAGCCTCAGCTTTGCTCACGCGGGTGAAGTGTGCCGGGGTGAAGCGTGCTGGGGTGAAGCGTGCCGGGGTGAAGTGTGCTGGGGTGAAGCGTGCGGGGCCCGCGCCCGGTGCAGCCGTTGCGACCAAAATCGAATTGATATGTTGTAATGTGTCATATACGAGGCCGCCAAAGCACTCACAAGGAAATAGCATGCTCAGGGTTCTGATACTGTCTTCGGCTGCTTCGCTCGCGCTGGCTTCGCCGGCTTTCGCCCAGGCTGCGAAGGATGCAACCGGAGCCCGCGATGCGCCGGTCAAGGATAATCCCTATCACAGCGAAGCCGACGAGGAGATTGTGGTGTCGGCCCCATTTTCGCAGGACGCCGATAGCCGCCTGTCAGGCACCACCATCCTGACGGGCGCTGCGCTGACCCGCGATATCCGCCCGACCATCGGCGAGACGCTGGCGCACCAGCCCGGCGTCTCCTCGACCGCGTTCGGGCCCAATGCCTCACGCCCGGTGTTGCGCGGGTTCCAGGGCGAACGGGTGCGGGTGCTGACCGACGGCATTGGCAGCATCGATGTTTCCAACACCTCGGTCGATCATGCGGTGATCATCAACCCGCTTACCGCCGACCGGATCGAAGTGCTGCGCGGCCCGGCAGCGCTGCTGTTCGGGTCGTCGGCCATCGGCGGGGTGGTCAACGTGCTGAGCAGCCGGATCCCGCGCAAGGTGCCCGATGAAGCGGTGCATTTTGACGCGCTGGGCACCTATGGCAGCGCCGCCGACGAACGTTCGGGCATGGCGACCATCGACGTGCCGCTGTCGTCCAAGTTCGTCGTCCATGTCGATGGCAGCTATACCAAGACCGGCGATCTTCAGACTGGCGGTTATCTGCTGTCCGCGCCGCTGCGGGCGCAGGCCTTGGCCAGCGCTGATCCTGCTGTTCGCGAGCTGGCATCGCTGAGCGGCCGCTTGCCCAATAGCGCTGCGGAAACCTGGGAAGTGGCTGGCGCCGCTGCGCTGATCACCGATGGCGGCACGCTGGGCTTTTCGGTCAGCCATTATGACAGTCTCTATGGCGTCCCGCTCCGCTTCCCGCTCGATCCCGCAGTTGAAGCTGAACACGTGCGGCTCGATGTCCAGCAAACCCGCGAGGATCTGCGCGCCGAAGTCAACACCGGCGATGGCTTCCTGGCGAAGATCAAGTTCCGCGCGGGACATGCCAATTACAAGCATAGCGAGCTCGACGACACCGGCGCGATCGGCACGACCTTCCTCAATGACAGCTTCGAAGCGCGGCTGGAGCTGATCCAGCAAGAGCAGAATGGCTGGAAAGGCGCCGTGGGCGGGCAAATGTCGATCCGCGATTTCAACGTCATCGGGGCCGAGGCGTTTGTTCCCAAGAACACCACCAGCCAGCTCGGCATTTTCACCCTGCAAGAGTTCAAAACGGGCGGCATCAAGTTCGAAGGCGGCGCCCGGTTTGAACATACCGGGCTCCACGCTGATGCCAGCGCGGTGATCGGCAATCCCGAATACGCGTTGCGCTTCGATGCCTATTCAGGATCGCTCGGCGCAAGCTACGAACTCGCGCGCGGGATCCGGTTCGGGCTGAACGCCGCGCATACCGAACGGGCGCCCGCGGCTGAGGAACTGTTCGCGAACGGCCCGCATGCGGGCACGCAAACCTTTGAAATCGGCGATCCCACCTTCAAAAAGGAAATCAGCGACGGCGTTGAAGTCAGCCTTCACGGCAAGGGCAAGGGCTACAGTTTTGGTGCTTCGCTCTATTACACCAGGTTCAAAAACTACATTTACGAGGCCCAGACCGGCGCGGTTCAGGACGATCTTCCGGTGTTCCAGTTTTATCAGGCAAATGCCCGCTACTACGGATTTGAAGTCGAAGGCTCGGCGCAGGTTGCAACCATTGGCACGTTCAAGATCGTCGCCGATGCGCTGGCCGATATGGTGCGGGCACGGATCACCAGTGTCGGCCCAGTGCCGCGGATCCCGCCGCTCAGGGTGCTGGGCGGGCTCGAAGCGCAATCGGATGTCATCCAGCTCCGGGTCGAAGCCGAATGGGCCGACCGCCAAACCCGCGTGACCGCGTTTGAGACACCCACCAAAGGCTACACGCTCGTCAATGCATCGCTGACATTCAAGCCGTTCGGCACGGATAATGGCATGAGCATCGTGGTTTCGGCAAACAACATCTTCAATGTCGAGGCGCGCAGGCATGCAAGCTTCCTCAAGGATTTTGCGCCGCTCGCAGGGCGCGACCTGCGCGTTTCGGCGCGCGTCGCATTCTAAGGGTGCGGCGGGGCTCGGATCGGGAGCGAGGCACCCCGAACGCCTGGCGCAGTCTGCGTCCGCGCCAGTTCTGCGCCCACCCGCTGCCAGGCCAGCAACCTGCCAGGTGCAGCGCGGTCCGATTGTTCCCAACCGTGCGAAGGCGCCGCGAGGACGACACGCGACACGCTTTTGCCCCGGTTCGCGACGCGCGGTACAAAACCCCTGCAACTTCACTTGGCGTTCAGGCTCGCTCTGGTTATAGGCTCCGGCATGCATAGCCGTTCCCCGTTGAAGCTCGCCCTGTCCGCCTCGCTCTGCGCGGCGCTGCTCACCACTGCCGCTTGCGGCGGGCGCGGGGGCGGACCGAAAGATACCGCGTTTATCGCGCGCGATGTCGATACGCTCTACGCCGCCGCGAAGGACCGGCTCGATCGCGGCGATACGCTGGTCGCCGCCGCGCTGTTCGATGAGGTCGAGCGCCAGCATCCTTATTCGCCGTGGGCCCGCCGCGCGCAGCTGATGAGCGCGTTTTCGTACTATGTGGCAAAAGATTACAACAAGTCGGTCTCGGCCGCGCAGCGGTTCCTCTCGATCCATCCGGGCAACCGCGATGCGCCTTATGCCTATTACCTGATCGCGCTGAGCTATTACGAGCAAATCAGCGATACCGACCGCGACCAGAAAATCACCCTGCAGGCGCTGCAGACGCTGAACGAGCTGGCGCGGCGCTATCCCAATACCCGCTATGCCGCCGATGCCCGGGTCAAGATCGATCTGGTCAACGATCACCTGGCGGGCAAGGAAATGCAGATCGGGCGCTATTACGAGAAATCGGGCAAATGGCTCGCCGCCTCGCTGCGCTTCCGCAACGTGGTCGAGACGTACCAGACCACCAGTCACGCGCCCGAAGCACTGTTCCGCATGGTCGAGGCCAACCTGGCGCTGGGCGTGCCCGTAGAGGCGCTTAAGTACGCGGCGGTGCTGGGCGCCAACTATCCCGGCAGCGCGTGGTACGAGAGGGCTTACAAGCTGATGCAGAAGCACGCACCGGGCGTCGCGGTAAAGTAAAACAGCAGCCCCTTAAGCGGCCGTCCGGGGCGCTGCAGTATCCTCAGATCACGCCAAGGTTGATCGCCCGGGCAGTCGCTTCGGCCCGGTTGGTCGCGCCGATGATGGCGATGATCTGCGAGACGTGAGTCTTGACCGTGGCCGGGGACAAGCCCATCGCGATGGCGATTTCCTTATTGGACCGACCGGCGGCCAGCAGTTGCAGCACCTCTTTCTGACGGGCGGTGATGCGCACCGGCGCAGCCGGAACCAGGTCGGGTTTGCGCATGGCGATCTCGGCGATTCGCGGGGGAAAATACTGCCCGCCGGCGAGCACCAGTTCGATCGCCGCCAGCACGACCGACGGCGGTTCGACCTTGCTCACCAGCCCCTGGACCCGCAGGGCGATCATTTCGAGCAGCATGGCGTCATCCATCGTGCCGCTGAACACGACGATCGGCACTTGCGGAGCCTTGGCGCGCAGCCGCTTGATGCCGGGGAGCGGGGGCGAATCGGGCATGCTCAGATCGACCAGCGCCACCGCGTGCGCGGGATCGAGCAAGGCTTCGGCTTCAGCAAAGCCCGTGGCGCGGTCAACCACCGCGTCGGGCCAGCGCCGTTCGATCATCCGTCCCAAGGCGTCCAGAACCATGGGGTGATCGTCGCAGATCAGGCAGCGTAGCATGGCTCGGGCAGGTCCTCTCGCGGCATGGACGGATGCTGGTCAATCAGTGGCAGCGTCAACTTGAATGACGCGCCGCGACCAACGGACGGCCCAGCTATCAGGGCCGCGCCCATCGCTTCAGCCAGGACCTTTGCCGAGGCGAGGCCAAGGCCGAAACCGGCCTCGGCGGCGCCTGGCTTTGATCCGCGTACATAGGGGTCGAACAGGGTCGAACGAAGCTCGCCTGGGATCCCCACTCCGTCATCGATTATCCAGAGATCGATCGAGCCGGCGTGGCGCCTGGCGCCGATCAGGATGCGGCGCGCATCGGCATGGCGCAGGGCATTATCCAAGAGGTTCCCGATCACGCGGTGGAAATGATCGAGGTTGACGCAAATTTGCACCGAACAGGGCAGCCATCGCAGCTGCACGCCGCCGCCCTCGCGGAACCGATAACGCGCACGCAGCCCTGACAGCGCTTGGTCGACCGTTACCACCGAGCGAACCGCCGCGCCCGGCCGCTGTGCGGACAGCCGCATGAATTCGAGCATCTGTTCGATCAGGTTGCGCATCGATGCGAAGGCTTCGCGGCCGTCCTCGGCAATCCCGCGCGATTTCGCGTCGGCCGGATCACAGGCTATTTCAAATAACATCTGAGCGGCCTGGAGCGGCTGTTGCAGGTCGTGCGAAATCGACGCCATAAACCGGGCGCGCGCATCGCGCTGGTCAGAAACTTCGGTCAAGGCGATGGCCAGTTGTGCCTGCGTCTTCTCAGCTTTTATCTGCTGGATTGTGGCGCGGACCACTGACTGGCGAACCAACCGCTGCAGCAGCGATGACGTTATTCCCATCAACAAGACCACGACCGCCACAATCCGGCCGCCGTGGGGGGGATACAGCAGCAGATAGGTGGCCAACGATCCGCCCACCAACCACAGCGTCCACCGCACCCGGTTAACGCCTTCATTGGATACCAACGAGAAGGTCAGGATATACCAGCAATAGAGTATGATCAGGGTATCGACGAGTTGCGGTGGAGCAGCGGGTAGCAGCAGCCACACGCTCACCCCGATCAATGCATTAATCTGTACCGCGCCGGCCATGGAGTGCCAGTGCCAGCGCTGCATATAGGCGGAGTCAGTCAAGCGCTCTGAGTTGCGCCGGAACATGGAAACTGCCCACCCAATCAGGGTCAGAGTTTGCAACATGAGCCATGCCGATAGCAGACCATTTGAAATCAATGGCCAGAATGTAATGCCGATATAAATGGTTGCTGCAACCAGAGAAAGCCACCCTATCAGGTCGAATGACAAGTTGCCTCTGAGTTCTTTAAGTTGCACCTGCTTGGCAATGTCCATCCCCATCTGCTCCGTCAATATCGGCCAGATGGGTCGGCCAATTGGCTCCGCCATTTGGCTGATATCCCTCCCCGTTTTGCCCGTTAAACATCTGGATGCCTTGAGCTAACATCGCTCAGTAACAGGTTTTTTTGATGGGGAAAAGTTATGAGGAAACTGCTTAAAACGTTGGCGCTTGGTGTCGCGATCGTTGCCGTGCCGCAGCTGGCCAACGCACAGTCGTCGAACGATGACAGAGGCGTCTACGTGTCGTTTAACGCCGGAGTGGCAACACTCAGCGATCCAACCGTCACCTATTATGACGCTGGTGGAACCTTCGGTGGAACCGGCACCCGCGACACCGCTACTGCCAAGCTCGATACCAAGAGCGCGGCCACGTTCGGAGGGGCGATCGGTTACGATTTTGGCTCGGTGCGTGCCGACATCGAAGTGGCCTATTCCAAAAACACGATCAACAGCCTGACATTCGTGTCGCTGAACGGTTCGACCACCAATCTGACCGCGGCCGATCGCGTTGACGTGTGCGATTATCTCGAAGCCACAACGTGCGGGGGCAGCGGTAATACCTTCACGATCGACGGATCGCGGGTGCGCCAACTGTCAGCGATGGGCAACCTGTGGCTTGATCTGCCGCTGGGCAGTAGCATCACCCCATATGTCGGGGGCGGCGTAGGCATCTCAGGCTTCGAAGTCGACGGCGAAGGGAAGGGTAAGTTCGCGTTTCAACTGGGCGCGGGTGTGGCCATCAAGCTGTCGCCCGGTTTTGCGCTTACCGGGGATTACCGCCACCGGGTTGTCGCGCGCACAAACGTTCCGTTTGATGCCAACAGCGGTTACGAAGTCAGCGCACTAAAGACCGACAGTATCATGGCGGGGCTGCGCTTTACGTTTTGAACCCTGCGTCACTCCAGACGTAAGGGGGAGCGGACTGCCGCGGATGATCGCGACCATCATCTGCGGCAGTTTTGTTCTACCAGACAGGTTGACATTCAGGGATGAGCGCGTTGTTATGCGCGTGGTATGCTCTCCCAGAAAACCCGCTACTCGATCCGCGCTTTGCAGCATCTGGCCGATACCTGGCGGCAGGGTCCGGTGCGGCTTGATGCCATTGCCGAGGCGCAGAATATTCCGCGCAAGTTCCTGACCGTGATCCTGTCCGAGCTGGTGCGCGGCGGTCTGGTCAATTCAACCCGTGGCCGCGATGGCGGCTATGAGCTGGCGCTCGATCCGGTCGATGTGCGCTATGGCGACATCATCCGGCTGACCCGCGGCAGTCTGGCGCTCGTCCCGTGCGCCGCGCGCAACGCGCACGAACATTGCCCCAATTGCCTGCCCGAGGCGGAGTGCCGGCTGCGCGGGCTGATGCTGACACTGCGCGACGAGATGGCCGCAATGCTCGACCGGATCAGCCTGGCCGATCCGATTGCCTTGCAACCCTCGTTCGAGGGGGTCGAGGAGTGAAACGGCGTGGCGCGAAAAAGCCGCGCTTCATCGCGGTAAAGCAAATCGCATCTTGTCTATAAAATCAGTAGAGATAGTTTGAGCCGCAAGGAGACTTGCGATGCCCAGAGCCGATTCGCACCACTGACCGGGCCATCATCGATCACCGCGACTTGACCTGACGGCTGCTTACCGCCGTCAATCCCTGCAATTCCGCAACGGGTGCGCTGAAGCTCGGTTTCGGCGACGCCGGACTGCGCCTGATTGAAAGCCTGCCATGCCCACCTTGTCCAGCTCTGTCGTGTTGGCGACTGCTGCGCTGATTGCCCTGCCAGCGGCGGCGCAGACCCTCCCCGCCAGCACCACTTCGGCCGGCACCGGCGCGGCCGATGATACGCCCGAGATTATCGTTACTGCGCGGCACAAGGCAGAAAGCTCGCAAGGGGTGCCGCTGGCGATCTCGGTGATTGGCGGCGATCACATCGACAACACCGGAGCGTTCAATGTCGGGCGGTTGCAACAGCTGACCCCGACGCTGCAATTCTATTCGTCTAACCCGCGCAACAGCTCGATCAATATCCGCGGAATCGGCGCGCCGATTGGCCTAACCAACGATGGGATTGAGCAAGGGGTGGGGATTTATGTCGACGATGTCTATTCCAGTCGCGTGGCCTCGGCCACGTTCGATTTTCTCGATGTGCAGCGGATCGAAGTGCTGCGCGGGCCGCAGGGCACGCTTTACGGCAAGAACACGACAGCTGGGGCGATCAACATTGCCACCCGGCAACCAACCTTCGCGTTTGAGGGCCGCGCCGAACTGAGCTTTGGCAATTTGGGATTCAAGCAGGCCAAGGCGGCGCTGTCCGGCCCGCTAACCGGTAATCTTGCGGCACGGATCGCGGTTTCGGCGACCCGCCGCAATGGCACGCTGTTCAACGTTACCACCCGGCGCCAGGTCAATGAGCAAGGCAATCTGGGCGTGCGAGTGCAGCTGCTGTGGCGGCCAACCGGCAATCTCGATGTCACATTGTCGGGCGATTACAACACGCAGAATCCAGAATGCTGCGCCACCGTCGATGTCCGCACCGCGCCAACCCAGCGGCCGATCTACCGCCAGTTCAATGCGCTGGCGGCGGCGCAGGGCTATGTCCCGGCGCGCCGCAATCCGTTCGAGCGGGTGACCGATGTCGATGCCGATCTGAACGCTGGCAACAAGATCGGCGGCCTTTCGGCGAAGACCAAATTGGAGTTAGGCGAAAGCACGCTGACCGCGATCACGGCGTGGCGGTTCTGGGACTGGATGCCTTCGAACGACCGCGATTTTACGGGCTTGCCAGTAACCACGAAATCGCAAAATCCATCGCGGCAGAACCAGTACACGCAGGAATTCCGGTTCGGCCACAGCGGTTCGCGGCTGGATCTGAATGCCGGGCTGTTTGGCTATCTCCAGACGATCCGCACGCAGGGGTTGCAGCAGCTTGGGCCGGCCGCGAGCCGCTGGCTGCTTAATCCGGGCAATATCAGCGCGACCTATCAGGCCAATCCATCAGCCTGCGCCACGCTCGCCACGCGCGCTTGCAACCCGGCGGTGCTGAACGGGCTAACCTCGACCAATACGATCAACTTGGATAGCATCAGCCTGGCGTTTTATGGCCAGCTGGGGTGGAAAGTGACTGACCGGTTCACGCTTCAGCCCGGGGTGCGGATTAATTACGACCGCAAGAACGGGCTATATCGCGCGGTGGTCATCGATGCAGCGGGCGCGCTGGTGACGTTCAATCCGGGCAACACCCCGACCCAGATTGACCAGCTGTCGCAGATGGCGCCAGAGGAATTTGCGCCGCGCTATTCCGCGTGGAATGCTTCGTATGATTTGACCGCCAAATACGATCTGACCAGCGATATTCATCTTTACGCGACCTTTGCCCACAGCTTCAAATCGGGCGGGATCAACCTCAACGGAGTACCCGCTGCGGCCGATGGCACGCCGCTGCTGCAATATGCCACGGTCAAACCCGAGCGGGTCGACCACGCCGAGCTCGGGATCAAGACGCAATTCGCTGACCGCACGATCACCGTGAACCTGGCGGCGTTTCGCACAGACATCCATGATTATCAGGCGATCGTGAACAGCGGTGCCATCTCGGCCTTGCGCGGTTATGTTGACAATGCCGGACTGGTGCGCACGCAAGGGTTCGAATGGGATGCCTCGTGGCGCCCCGGGCCGCGCTTTAACGCCTACCTCAACGGCGGTTACACCGATGCCAGGTACCGGCGTTTTACCAATGCGCCATGCCCGCCCGAACTCTCTGGTGGGGGCAGCGGCAGGCCCGTTGGCGCAGCGGGCGCAGCCGGGAGCAACAGCCCGGCAACTTGCGATATCTCGGGCCAGACGTTGCCCGGCATTTCCAGCTGGGCGCTATCTTACGGGGCGGAAGCCAACGTCCCGGCCAAGCTGCTGGGGCAGAGCGGCGAGGCCTATCTGGGGGTCGAAGGCAACTACCGCTCAAACTTTTCCTCCAGCGCCTCGCCGTCGGCCTACACCGGGATCGAAGGTTATGCGCTGACCAACCTGCGGCTGGGGTTCCGCACCAAGGCCGGGCTCAATCTTTTTGGCTGGGTCCGCAATGCGTTTGATGTGCATTACTTCGAACTGCTGCAGATCGCACCGGGCAGCACCGGCTTGATCGTGGGCAGCCCCGGCGATCCGCGCACCTTTGGCGGGACGATCAAAGTGGAGTTTTAAGCCCCGTCGTCGCGGCTCAAGTCCGGGATGACGAACCCTTGCGTGACTCGCCGTGCAGCCTTCGCTAGAACAGGCGGCGAACATGCTGACCGCGCTCGCCATCCGCAACATCGTCCTGATCGAGGCGCTTGACCTGACGTTCGGTGCGGGGCTGGGCGTGCTCACCGGCGAAACCGGGGCAGGCAAATCGATCCTGCTCGATGCGCTGGGGCTGGCGCTGGGCGCGCGCGCCGAAACCGGGCTTGTCCGTGCCGGGGAAGACCAGGCCAGCGTCACCGCCAGTTTTGAATTTGACCGGCTGCCCGCGCCGATCCGCACCCTGCTGAGCGCGGCCGAACTGGACGTCGAACCGGGTGAGCCGCTGCTGATCAAACGCCGCTTGAAGGCCGACGGCGGCTCGAAGGCGTTTATCAACGATCAGCCGGTCGGCGCGGCCTTGCTGCGCGAACTGGCGCCGCATCTGGTCGAACTGCACGGCCAGCATGACGATCGCGGGCTGGTCAACCCGCGCGGTCACCGCGCGCTGGTCGATCGCTACGCCGGGGCGGACAGCGCCGGGGTGGCAGCGGCGTGGAGCGCGTGGCGCGCCGCGGCGGAGGCACTGGCGCAGGCGCGCGGCGCGATTGCGCAGGCCGCGCAGGACCGCGACCTGCTGCTGGCGCACCTGGCTGAACTGTCGGTGCTCGAACCCGTGCCCGGCGAAGAACTGGAACTCGCCGAAGCGCGCGCGGCCATGCAAAAGGGAGAGCGGCTGACCGATGATCTGGCCGAGCTGGCCAAACTGTGGGCCGGATCGGATTCGGCGCTGGCAGGCTTGCGCAGCGCGGCGCGGCGGCTTGACCGGATCGCGGGCGAGCATCCCTTGCTGGGCGAGGCCTTGGCCGCGCTCGACCGCGCGGTGATCGAAGCCTGCGAGGCCGAAACCGCGCTCGAGCGTGCGGGCAGTGCCTTGGCGCACGATCCCGCCGCGCTCGACCGGATCGAACTGCGGCTGTTTGAACTGCGTGCGGCGGCGCGCAAGCACCACTGCCAAGTCGACGATCTGCCGCACAAGATGCGCGATATGCGCGCCGCGCTTGACGGGATCGAGCATGGCGAGGCGGAACTGGCGGCGCTGGAAACGGCGGTCGCCGTGGGGGCAGCGGAATACCACCTTAAAGCCGAGGCGCTGTCGGCGCAGCGCAGCGCGGCGGCGCTGAAGCTGGATGCAGCGGTGGCGCTGGAACTGGCCCCGCTCAAGCTCGATGCCGCGCAGTTCCAGACCAGCGTGGTGCAATTGCCCGAGCCGCAGTGGGGGCCAAGCGGGCTCGACAAGGTTGAATTCCTGATCAGCACCAACCCCGGTGCACCGTTCGGCCCGCTGGCCAAAATCGCGAGCGGCGGCGAACTGTCGCGCTTCATCCTCGCGCTGAAGGTCGCCCTGGCCGAACAGGGCGGGGCGGCGACGGTGATCTTCGACGAGATTGATCGCGGGGTCGGCGGCGCGGTCGCCAGCGCGATTGGCGAACGGCTGGCGCGGCTGGCCGGCCAAGGAACCGGGGGGGGCGGGCAATTGCTCGCGGTCACGCACAGCCCGCAGGTCGCGGCGCGCGGCGGCCAGCACTACGTCATCGCCAAGTCGAGTGAGGGCACGGTCACGCGCACCTCGGTCCACCTGCTCGATGCCGGCGGCCGCCAGGAAGAGATCGCGCGGATGCTGTCGGGCGCAGAGATTACCGCCGAGGCGCGGGCGCAGGCGGACCGGCTGCTGGAGGGGGTGTGAGCGAGTTCGCACCGCTCGACCGTCCGGTGTGGAACATGCTGACCGGGCCGCAGGCGGCGCTGGCGCATGGTGGCGCGGCGGCGGTGCGGCTCGATCCGGGCTATGGGCCGTTTGCGGCGGCGCGCGACACTTCGGATGAAGCGCAGGCGGCTTTGGCAGCGTTGCTGCGCGGGCCGGATGACGCGATCTGGGTGATTGAACCCGAAGCATGGCCAGCACCGCCGGGAACGCGGGTCGTCGCGGCCGGGCAGGTGATGCAAATGGTGGCCGACAAACCGGCCGCGGTCCGGGCCGATGACCCTGACTGCCTGTCGCTCGACGGTGACGATGTGGCGGAAATGACCGCGCTGGCGCTGGGTACCAAGCCGGGACCGTGGGGCGACAGGACGCGGCGCTATGGTGCGTTCTATGGCGTGCGGCGCGATGGCAGGCTGGCAGCGATGGCGGGTGAGCGGATGCGTCCCGCCGTGGGCCTCGCCGAGGTTAGCGCGGTCTGCACCTGGCCCGATTATCGCGGGCAAGGGTTGGCGGGAGCGCTGATCCGCCGGGTGATGGCCGGGTTCACCGCGCGCGGCGATGTGCCGTTTCTGCATAGCCACGCGGCCAACACCGGGGCGATTGCGCTGTACGAAACGCTCGGGTTCCGGGTGCGCCGGGCGATGGTTCTGACGGTGCTGGCGCGAATATGAAGCGCGGCGAGCACCACCCC
>JANOTT010000049.1:0-9509 GCA_031416535.1 Novosphingobium sp.
AGAAGCGGCTTAAGGCCCAGGCTGAAATCCTTCCCTCTTGGGGGAGGTGGACTGGCGTAGACGGGCTGGGTCAGTGGGCATGACCGGCGTGCAGCGCACAATCGTCCGCGGCGGCTTCGACCTGGATCGTGGCGTGATGTATTTTAAAGCGCTGTTCAAGCTGCGCCGCCAGATCGCGCAGGAACGCATCGCCGGGTGCGCCCGCCGGGATCACCAGATGCGCGGTCAGCGCGCATTCGGTCGTACTCATCCCCCAAATGTGCAGATCGTGCACCGCAGTTACGCCTGGCTGGGCCGCCAGAAAGGTGCGCACCGCCGCCTCGTCGATATGCCGCGGCACCGCCAGCAGCCCCATCTTGACCGCCTCTTTGAGCAAGTCCCAGCTGGCCCAGGCGAGCCCGACCGTGATTGCCATGCTGGCCAGCGGATCGATCCAGGTCTGGCCCGTCAGCAGCACCGCCAGCCCGACGATCACCACGCTTGCCGATACCACCGCATCGGCCATCAGGTGCTGGAACGCGGCGCGCAGGTTGAGATCGTCCTTGCTGCCTTTCGCGAACAGCAGCGCCGACGCAAGGTTGACCGCAATCCCGGCGCCGGCGACGATCATCACCTGCGTCCCGTTGACCTCGCTCGGCTGCCACAGCCGCTGCACCGTCTCGAGCATGATGGCGCCCAGCGCCACCCACAGCAGCGCGGCATTGGCGATCGCCGCCAGGATCGAGCTCGATTTGAGGCCATAAGTATAGCCCGGCCCGGCCGGCCGCGCGGCCAGAATGCTCGCCCCCCAGGCGAGCAGCAGCGATAGCACATCACCCAGATTGTGCCCGGCATCGGCGAGCAGCGCGGTTGAACCCGAAATGAAACCAGCCGCAGTTTCGACCACCACGAACCCGGCATTGAGCGTCACCGCCAGCGCGAAGGCGGTGCCGTGGCTGCTGGGGGCATGGTGGTGATGGTGATGGCCATGCCCGTGCGCATGGCCATGAGCATGCCCGGATTCGTGCGCCGCGCGGTCTTGCGAATGATCGTGCTGCGCGCCCATGGCTCCCCCTTCGCCGCATGCGTTGCACAAATGCCGCAGTGCAGCAACAATCGTGAGGGCACTGTTGGTGGATTAATCGACCGTATCGGCTATATCGTTCTGATTCCTATCCGATCATTGCGCAATTCACCGTTCCTGCGACACGTCATTACCAAATCAAATGTCTGGCGCTCCGCCCTGGGTCAACAAGTCACAACCCTGTCACATCGGGCTGTTTAGCACTCCGCATCGCTCGCTTATGAGCGAAAGCAGCGGGCGGGGGCTGTGCGATTCGCTGCACGCCGATGCCTTATTTGTCGCAACGAATTTCAGTCTCGAAAACACGGGGAAATCAACGCAATGCGCATCTCTTATGCCCTGAGCGCCGCTGCCAGCACGCTGGCCATCGGCATCGCCGCCCTGCCGGGCGCCGCTTACGCCCAGTCGACCGGCTCGCAGGACGCCGAAAAGGACATCGTGGTTACCGGTACCCGCGGGCCGCAGCAGGTCGCCGGGGTGTCCTCGCCCGATACGCCCAAGGCCAAGGCCGTGCTGACGCAGGAAAACATCGGACGCGGCGGCGCCGGACAGACCATCCTCGACACGATCAACCAGATTCCGGGCGTCAGCTTCCAGAACAACGACGCCTATGGTTCGTCGGGCGGCACGCTCAACATCCGCGGCTTCGATTCGACCCGCATCAGCCTGACCTTTGACGGCGTGCCGCTGAACGATTCGGGCAGCTATGCGATTTTCTCGAACCAGCAGATCGATCCCGAACTGATCGAGCAGGTCAACGTCAACCTGGGCACCACCGATGTAGACAGTCCGACTGCTTCGGCGGTTGGCGGCACGGTCAACTTACGCACGCTGACCCCCAGCCACGACTTCGGCGTCCTGACTTCGGGCTCGCTGGGTGAGTGGAACTTCTTCCGGTTGTTCGGAATGGTCCAGACCGGTGACCTGACCAGCAGCGGCACCCGCGCCTGGTTCTCGGCCAGCAAGACCGAGAACAACCTGCCGTACAACGGCTATGGCAAGATCAGCAAGCAGCAGTACAACGGGAAGATCTATCAGCCGCTGGGTGGCAACGATTTCATCGCGGTCGCCGGGCACTACAACCAGAACCGCAACAACTTCTTCGGCTCGTTGCCGCTGCGGCTCGATACCACCGCGACCCCGACCAGCACCACTCCGCGCGTGGTCGGTCCGAACAATGTCAACCGCTTCCCGATCACCAAGGATGAGCGGTTCTACACCACCTTGAACGTCCCGTGCACGCTCGATATCCCGCAGACCGGCGTGGCTGACAGCCCGGCTGCGGCGCCCACCAACAAGGCCAGCTGCGGCACCGAATTCGATCGCCGCTACAACCCGTCGAACACCGGCAACGCGCGCGTCACCTCGCGCTTCACTCTGGCCGATAACCTCGTGCTGACGGTTGATCCAAGCTACCAGTACGTCAAGGCCAACGGTGGCGGTACGGTGACCGGACGCGAACAGACCCGCGTGATCGGGGCCAACACCTATACCGGGTTCATCGGCGGCAGCTATTTCTTCAACAAGGACCTCAACGGCGACGGCGATCTGCTCGATACTGTGACCGTAGTTGCGCCGAGCCAGACCAAGACGCACCGCATCGGGGTGATCGCGGGTCTGAAGTGGACGCTGGACGCCAACAACACCGTTCGTTTTGCATACACCTATGATCGTGCGCGCCACCGCCAGACCGGCGAGGTGGGGCTGCTCAGCCTCAACGGCGAACCGCTCGACGTGTTCCCCGTCAACGCCGGGCTGACCACTTCGGACGGGTTCATCATGCAAAAGCGTGACCGTCTGTCGTTTGCGATCCTGCAGCAGGTCTCGGGCGAGTACATCGGCAAGTTTGCCGATGGCGATCTGATCCTGAATGTCGGCATCCGCGCCCCGTTCTTCCGCCGCAATCTGACCAACTATTGCTTCACCACCTCGGCGGGCGGGTTCCTCGATTGCTTCGGCCAGAACGCCACGCTCAATGCCAACTATGCCGCGACCAACCCCTACAGCTTCAACAGCAGCACCAATGCTGTGACCGGCTTTGCGGGACCGCAGCAGCGCGTGTTCAACTACCACAAGGTGTTGCCGAACGTCGGGTTCGTATATCATGTGGGCGGCGCCGTTTCGTTCTTCGGCAACTATTCGAAGGGCCTCTCGGTGCCCGGTACAGATAGCCTGTACAACGCTTTCTACTTCCCGTCGGGGACGCCGCAGGCCACTCCGGCACCTGAAACGACCGACAATTTCGATAGCGGCCTGCGCTATCGTTCGGGCATCGTTCAGGGCGAGTTTTCGGTGTTCTACAACCAGTTCCAAAACCGCCTTTCGGTGGCCTACGATCCCGATCTGGACCAGAACGTCTACCGGAACCTGGGCAATGTGAAGAAGTACGGCTTCGACGGGTATCTGGCGATCCAGCCCGACCGCCATTTTGACCTGTATCTGTCGGTCAGCGCGCTGGATTCAAAGATTCAGGACAATATCGAAGTCGGCAAGAACTCCGACGGCACGCCGATCCTGGCGCTGACTGCGGGCAAGCGCGAATCGGGCGCGGCGAGCTATACCTTCGGGCTGGGCGTGCGCGGCCACTTCGGTCCGTTCGATCTGGGCTTCAACGCCAAGCGCACCGGGCCGCGGTATATCTACGATACCAACCTGCCGACCTTCACTGGCACTTACGTTCCGAACGGGGCCAAGTCCTGCTCGTCGCCCACGGCCTGCACCACCGCGATCGTGCCTTCGAGCACCCAGATTGCCAATACCCGCCAGATCTATGACGACAAGGCCCCGGCCTACTGGTTGGTCAGCCTCGACGCGCGGCTCAAGCTGGGCTTCATGGGTCTGAACGATGGCACCTACCTGCAGCTCAACGTCTACAACCTGTTCGACCAGTATTACGTCGGCGGGTTCGGCGGCGCGCTGATCCAGTCGAACACCTTCTCCCGCACCACCGGGCTGGCCAGCTATGGCAACCCGGGCTTTGTCCAGATCGGCGCGCCGCGCACGGTCAGTGGTACGGTGGTGGTCAAGTTCTGATCACGCCGGACTGGATTGCTAAAACGGGAAGGGGCGCTGCGGCGCCCCTTCTTTTTTGTCTGCTGAACGGGTCAGCCATTCATTCGTAAACGCAGATGTCCATCGCCTCGTTCCGCACCACGCCGCTGCGCGCGGCGATGGCGTTGCCGTGGCGGCGGGTGAAGCCCGAGGGGTCGGCGACCGCGCGCCGCTTGGGCGCGGGCAGCGCGGCGGCGATCCGGGCGGCCTCGACCTGGCTGAGATGCGCAGCAGAGCGCCTGAAATAACGCTGCGCGCCGGCCTCGACCCCGTACGTACCGACCCCGGTCTCAGCGACATTGAGGTAAACCTCCATGATCCGCCGCTTGCCCCAGATATTCTCGATCAGGAATGTGAACCACACTTCCAGGCCCTTGCGGGCGTAGCGGGTCCAGCCGGTGCCTTGCCACAGGAACACGTTCTTGGCGGTCTGCTGGCTGATCGTCGAACCGCCGCGCAGGCGGCTGCTGGCCGCATTGCGCTGCATCGCCTTTTCAATTGCAGCGGTGTCGAACCCGGTATGCGTGCAGAACTTGGCATCCTCGCCCGCGATCACCGCATCGACCATAGTGCGGTCGATCCGGCTGAGCGGGGCCCAGTCCTTGTCGAAGCCGTTGCGGTCGAGCACCATGGTCAGCGTAACTGGCACCGGCACCCATTTGTACAACAGCGTCAGCCCGACGCTGAGCGCGACGAACCAGATGGCAACGCGCCCGATCCACCAGCCGGCGTTGTAGACCAAGCCGCGGTTAGCGGTGGGGCGGCTGGGGCGTAGGTAGCTGAGCATCGGAGCGCAGCCTAGCCGTCAACCGGTCAGGCTGGCAACCGCGCTGCTGCGCGCTTCAGGCGGCAGACAACAGCCGTCGCTCGCCGCCGATCCGCAGCATCGCCTTTTGCAGCTTTTCGAAGGCGCGCACCTCGATCTGGCGCACGCGTTCGCGGCTGACCCCATACTCCTGGCTCAATTGCTCGAGCGTTTGCGGATCATCGACCAGGCGGCGCTGGGTCAGGATGTGGCGCTCGCGCTCGCCCAGGCTGTCCATCGCTTCGAGCAGCAGCGAGTGGCGATTGCTCGCCTCCTGCGCTTCCTCGACGATCTGGTCCTGCAGCGGGCCGTCGTCCGAGAGCATATCCTGCCATTGGCCTTCGCCGTCCTCGTTGAACGAGATGTTGAGGCTGGCATCGCCGCCCATCATCATCCGGCGGTTCATGTTGACCACCTCGGTCTCGGACACGCCGAGGTCGGTGGCGATCTTGGTCACATGATCGGGATGCAGGTCCGAATCCTCGTAGGCATCGAGGTTCTTCTTCATCCGCCGCAGATTGAAAAACAGCTTCTTCTGCGCCGCAGTGGTGCCCATCTTGACCAGTGACCAGCTGCGCAAGATAAATTCCTGCATGCTCGCCTTGATCCACCACATGGCATAGGTCGCGAGCCGGAAACCGCGATCGGGCTCGAATTTCTTGACGCCCTGCATCAGGCCAATGTTGCCTTCGGAAATCAGCTCGGCCACCGGCAGGCCATAGCCGCGGTAACCCATCGCGATCTTGGCGACGAGCCGCAGGTGGCTGGTGACCAGTTGCTTGGCAGCTTCGGGATCCTGATGTTCGGCATAGCGTTTGGCGAGCATGTATTCCTGCTCGGCGGTCAGCACCGGGAATTTGCGGATTTCGGCGAGATAGCGGTTGAGACTCTGCTCCGGGCCCAAGCTGGGCATCGTGCTGGTAGGACGCACCGGAGTGGTACGCGCGGGCAGGTTCTGTTCGGCTTCGGACATGGTCTTCATTCGCCCTTTCATCGTCGACATACTCTTAAGGGACCCTTTAGAGGCATCCCCCGGCAGCAGCCACATGGGATATATTTATAACACAGATGCTCAGCTTTTGTTCCGTAAATCGATCAACAGCGCAGCCATATCGGCAGGTAGCGGGCTTTCGAACCGCATTTGTTCGCCGCTGACCGGGTGGATAAAGCCCAGCACCGCAGCATGCAAAGCCTGCCGGACGAAGCGGTGCTCAGCCAGGATCGGCTTCAGCCGCGCCGGAGTCCGGCCATAGACGGGGTCGCCCAGCAGCGGATACCCGATCGAAGTCAGGTGCACCCGGACCTGATGCGTCCGCCCGGTTTCGAGTCGGCATTCGACCAGCGCCGCGGCGCCGAGCCGCTCAACCGTGGTGTAATGCGTCACCGCACGCTTACCGCGGCCCTCGGTCACCAGCGCCATCTTCGTGCGGTTGGTATTCGAGCGGGCGATCGCGCCGGTGACAGTCCCGGCGAGCGGCAGCGGCTGCCCGGCGACAATCGCCAGATAGGCGCGTTCGAGCGAATGGTCGGCAAATTGCCGCGCCAGCCCTTCGTGCGCCGCGTCGGTTTTGGCGACCACCAGCAGCCCCGAGGTGTCCTTGTCGATCCGGTGGACAATCCCCGGCCGGGCGACCCCGCCGATTCCCGACAGTTGCCCGCGGCAATGGTGCAGCAGTGCATTGACCAGCGTACCGTCAAGGTTGCCGGCCGCCGGATGGACCACCAACCCGGCGGGCTTGTCGATCACGATCAGGTGCTCGTCCTCGTAAACGATCACCAACGGAATATCCTGCGCGGCGGCTTCGAGCGGCACGACCGCGGGAACGCGGATTTCAAACGGCGTGCCGGGGGCCGGTTTGAATTTTGCCTGCGCGGCGATAACTCCGCCCAGCACGATCCGGCCTGCGCCCAGTAGCGCCTTGATCCGCTCGCGCGATAGCCCGCTGGCATCGGCCAAGGCCTTGTCGAGCCGCTGGGCGCCATCGGCGATCATGCCGGAAATAATGGATTCCGCCCCATTCATTGCTAGGCAGATGGGGATGGTCGTTGAACTGACAAGTGGCGTAACTGCCACACTGCTTGAAGAAGCGGCGCGCGCGCATCCGCGCGAATGCTGCGGCATGCTGCTGGGGCTGGGGCTGGGCGCGCGGGTGGAGCGCGCTGAGCCGGCCGCCAATGTCCATCCCGAACCGCTGCGCCAGTTCGAGATTGACCCGGCCGCGCTGATCGCCGCGCACCGCGCCGCGCGCAGCGGCGGCTTGCACGTGCTGGGCTATTACCATTCGCACCCCAATGGCCGCGCGCAGCCCTCGCCCGCCGATCAGGCACAAGCCAGCGGCGATGGCCGGATCTGGGCGATCGTCGCGGCGGGCGCGGTGACCTGGTGGCGCGATCAGCCCGGCGGCTTCGAACCGCTTCCCACGCGAGTCGCGGCGGGTTAAGGGAAGGCTCGCAAACAGGAAAACCGATGACCGATACTGCCGTAGACCTTGCCAGCCTGCTCTGCTCGCGCCTGTGCCACGATCTGCTCAGCCCGGTGGGCGCGATGAGCAACGGGCTGGAATTGCTCGCCGAGGAAAAAGACCCAGAAATGCGCAAGCGCTGCATGGAACTGCTCGAACAGAGCGCCAAGGCCAGCGCCGACAAGCTCAAGTTTTTCCGGCTCGCGTTCGGCGGGGCGACCGGGTTCGATTATCAGGTGCCGGTGGCAGAACCGCGCGCGCTGATCGAAGCGCTGGTGGCGGGCAAAGACCGGATCACGCTGAACTGGGCGTTGGGGGTTGATGAACTGCCCAAGCCGGCGGTCAAGGTGCTGCTCAATCTGGCGCATATCGGAATTGAGGCGCTGGTGCGCGGCGGTACGCTGGATATCGGCGCTGAAAGCCGCGCCGGGGCCAGTGAAATCGTTGTCCGCGCGGCCGGGCCCAAGATCGCCTTTGACGCGCATATCGGCATGGCGCTCGATGGCTCGCTGCCGGTGGCCGACCTGTCGAGCCGCACCGCGCCCGCGTGGATGCTCAACCAGCTGGCCGCACAACACGGCGGCGGGCTGCAATTCGCGCTGAGCGCCGATGCGCTGGTAATGGGCGCGGTGCTGCCAGAGGGGTGATGGTCCTTCGGCCCCCCTCAATCCTCCCCTCTTGGGGGAGGTGGCAGCGCGAAGCGCTGACGGTGGGGGTATGTATGAGCGATGCGGCGCGATGGTCAGGCCCCCTCCGCCTCGCTCCGCTCGGCACCTCCCCCAGCGGGGGAGGATTTTAGAAGTGTCCGAACTGATCCACTCCGAAACCCCGTCGCCCAACTGGAACCAGCGCCAACTGCCGGTGTCGATGGTGGTGCTGCATTATACCGGCATGCAAACCGGCGCGGCAGCGCTGGAGCGATTGTGCGATCCTGAAGCGCAGGTTTCGGCGCATTACTGCATCGAGGATGACGGCACCGTCCACCGGCTGGTGCGCGAAGATCGCCGTGCCTGGCACGCCGGGAAAGGCTTTTGGCGCGGGATTACCGATATCAATTCGGCCAGCGTCGGGATCGAGTTGGTCAATCCCGGGCACGAATTCGGCTATGTGCCGTTTCCCGACGCGCAGATGGAGGCGCTGCTGCCGCTGCTCGCCGAAATCGTCCAGCGCCACGACGTGCCCCGCGCCAATGTGGTCGGCCATTCGGACATCGCCCCCACCCGCAAGGAGGACCCGGGCGAGCTGTTCGACTGGGATCTGCTGGCCGCGCACCGCCTCGCGCTCAAAACCCCGCGCGTGCGGGTGCCCAGCCCGTTCGAGAACGACGGCGCGTTCTTCCTCGCGCTCGAACGCTGGGGCTACGACATCAGCGACATGGAGGCCGCGATGCGCGCGTTTCAGCGGCGGTGGCGCCCGCATATGCTCGATGGGCAGGTCGATGGGGAATGCTCGGCGATGTTGTTTTCGCTGCTGCTCGACCGGGATAGCGGGAAAACGCGGTAGGCCGGATCTCGATGACTGGAGTGGATCGCGGACCCCGCTTGAGATGCCGGGCCTAAGCAATCACGCGTAGTCGACCAACAAAGCCAAATTAGCGCCGGTAGTAGAAGAGGAACGCGAGAAACGTTGAAAGGTGCTCGCATTGTCGGTGGGAAAGCGAAACGAGTCCCGCTTGCGCACGCGTTTGCGGGCGAGGCTGATTTCCAAGTTTGCCGAAGATCGCGCCGTGCTCCTCAACCTTTCGCAGCGCGGCTGTTGCCTCGAAGGCTCGCCACCTGAGGGCAGCAAGCTCATCATACTCTGCTGGGAAGGCTTCGAAGCATTCGGAGAGGTCGTCTGGTCGATGGAGGGGCGAATTGGAATCAGGTTCGAACGACCGGTTCCGTATGAATGGGTTCTTGCCACCCGCGAGGCAGCCGCGACCGCTTCGCCCGTTTGCGAGATCCATGATGCTCGAGAATCCGCAAGGGTTTGGGCAGAGGGCAAGCGATTGGTCTGAGGTGTAACTGGCGGCTGCCTAGTCAATGACCGCCCGTTCCAAACGGCGCGGACCTTGCCACTCCTTCCCCCATCCCCTACATCCCGTCCCGCCAGGGGGCCGGGCAGCCGCGTCTTTCGCAAGAAGGCC
>JANOTT010000050.1:0-8359 GCA_031416535.1 Novosphingobium sp.
GCGCTGTCGGGGCAAATCACCCCGGCGTGGCAAGCAAGCCTTGGTTATTCGCACCAGACCGGCAAGATCCTCACGACCACCACAGCGGCACCGGCCGGGCGTCTGCTGCCCCAGCTGCCGCGTGACCAGGTCACCGCCTGGACACGCTACAATATGTCATCCAGGCTTGGCCTCGGGCTCGGATTGGTGCACCAATCGAGCCAGTTTGCGACGATCAGCAATGCGGTGACATTGCCGGGCTTCACCCGGCTCGATGCAGCGGTCTATTTCGACGTGACCGAGCGCTTCGCGGTGCAATTCAACATCGAGAATCTGACCAACACGACCTATTACGCCAGCGCGCAAAACGACAACAACATCCAGCCAGGCGAGCCGCTCACCGCGCGGGTGACGGCGCGGGTGAAGTTTTGATCAAGTCACAATTGGTCTGATCAACTCGTCACCCCGGCTACATGGGTTTGAGCGCCGGCACCGCGCGCGCGGCATCTGCGGGCGAAATCCCCGGGACCGGCGCGGCGCTGATCGTTTCAAGCCGCCGCATCACCCGCCCGGCGCGCTGGACCGCGTGGACCAGCCGCGGATAAACCCCGCAGCGGCACAGGTTGGGCACCGCGGCGGCGACATCCTCGGCGCTGGGATCGGCGTTGCGGGCGAGTAGCGCGGCGGCGGCGATCACGATACCGGGGGTGCAGAACCCGCACTGGACCGCCTGTTCGGCGACCATCGCCTGCTGCACCGGATGGCTGCGATCGGGCGAGAGCCCTTCGATCGTGGTGACGCTGCGCCCCTCGGCTTCGGCCAGACTGATCAGGCAGGAGCGCAAGGCTTCGCCATCGACCAGCACCATACAGGCCCCGCAATCGCCATTGCCGCAGCCGTATTTGGTGCCGGTCAGGTTGGCGGCATCGCGCAGGCCCCACAGCAAGGGGGTCTGCGGATCCATCCGCAGTTCGACCGCGCGGCCGTTGATTGTCAGTCGGGGCATCGCTGCGGTGTCAGTCGCGCCAGCTGCGGTCGATCTTGTCGATCGCCCGGGTCCAGGCGTCGAAATCGGCCTGGCCGGGTGCCATGCCCGGGACGCCGCCTTCGTGCAGATCGCGTTGGTGTGTTGCAACCACCGCGTCCGACACGGTGAGCGGCTTGCCCATCTGCATCGTCGCCATCTGAATCTCGCAGGCACGCTGGAGCGACCAATGCGTGATAAACACTTCGGGCAGCGAGCGGCCCAGGATTACCGGGCCGTGGTTCTTGAGCATCAGGATCCGCCCTTCGCCAAGGTTGGCCAGCAGCCGCGCGCCTTCCTCTTCGCGCACGGTAATCCCTTCAAAATCGTGATAGGCCAGCCGCCCGGCAAAATTGCAGGCGTAAAAGTTGACCGGCTGCAAGCCGCCTTCAAGGCTGCACACCGCCATCGTCGCGGTGGTGTGGGTGTGGCAGATCGCATGGGCCCAGGGTACGTTGCGGTGGAACAGTCCGTGCTGGACGAACCCGGCCTTGTTGACCGGATAGGGATTGCCGTCGAGCTTGTTGCCCTCGCCATCGATCTTGACCAGGTTCGATGCGCAAACTTCGGAATAAAGCAGACCGAACGGGTTGATCAGGAAGGCCCCTTCTTCGCCAGGCACCTTGACCGAGATGTGGTTGTAGATCGATTCGGACCAGCCGAGGTGATCGAAGATGCGGTAACAGGCAGCCAGTTGCAGGCGCGCCTGCCATTCCTCTTCAGTGCAATCGTAATTCCGCGCGTGGGCGTTCAGTTGGGTGGCCATGATCATGCTCTCCGGTTGCAGTTATGAGCCGAGCTTAAGCCAATCGGGCTTACATTGAAATCCGCAATCCCGCCCACAGTGTGCGCGGGGCGCCAAGGTCGATCGACCCGCCCTGGTTGCGCGTCACGATCTCGGTGCCCGTCAGGTTCTCAGCGCGCAAAACTAGTTGAACGCGGGGCCGGAGCGGCACGGCAGCAAATGCATCAAGCGTGGTGGCGGCGGGCAGCAAATCGGTCTGCAGATCGCCTTCGTACTGCGCGCCCACGTACTTGCCGGTCAGTGCCAGCCGCCAGCCTGCGCGAGGCCGCCAGGCCAACGTGGCGCTTGCCGCCAACTGCGGGGTCTGCGCCGGGCGCTTGGCATCAAGCGCCGCGGAGGCCCCGCTCGCTTCGAGCCGCGCGTCCGTCCAAGCGAGCGAGCCGTCGGCACTGACCGCGCCCAGCCGCGCGCCTAGCCCCAATTCGATGCCGCGCGCGTGGACCGCATCGACATTGCGCCGCTCGCGCAGGTTGGTGCCGATCGTAACATTGGCGATGGCATGCGCAAGCTTGTTGTCGAACGCGGTGGCGGAGAAGCGGAAGGTATCGCCGTGGGTCCAGTCGAACCCGGCCTCGAAGCCAACCAGCCGCTCGTTGACCAGCGCGGCATTGGCTCGGGTGCTGACCGGAAAGACTGTGAACGGGCGATAGAGTTCATTAAGCGTGGGCAGCCGCAGCCCGGTATAGGCCGAGCCGCGCAAGTCCAGTCCCCCGCCCAACACCCCACCCAGCCGCAAAACCCCGCCGCCGCGCAGCGAAGTCTGCCAGCCTGCGCGATTGGCAAAGCGGTTGTTCACCGTGACCGTGCCGGCGGCATTGGTCTCGGTGAAATAGCCCCCGGTGATCGTCCAGCGATCGGCGCGCAGCCCGCCAGTCAAAGTCAGCGCACCCAGCCGCCAGTCGGTTTCCGCGTAAAGCCCCAGATCGCTGTTGCGCCCGCCCGCGCGGCGCCGCGCGGTGACCAGGCCGGTAACGCCCGAATAAGCATTTTCGAACATCGTTCCTTCCGCCACGCGCCAGTCGGTCCCCAGCCGCAGCGCCAGTGCGCCGCTCAACGGTGGGCGCAGCTCGGCTTTGCCGCCCCACCCGGTCGATGGCGTGGCGCGCTGATCGAGCGTCTTCCTGAAGCTGGTCGCGGAGATCACGACATTGGAGAAATTGCGGGCCTGCAGATAGCCCAGCACATCGAACTGCCACGTGCCTTTGCCAACCACGCGCAGACTTGCGTCCTGGCCGCTGCTGGTCGAATCCGCGCCGATGAAGCGCAAGGTGCGGGCATCGCCAAACAGCAGACCGCGCGCTTGCAATTCGATGTCGGGGGCGAGCGGAGCTACCGCGCGCAGCGAGGTTGACCAGCTATCGTAGCGCGCTCGCGCGCTGGCCGGCACGCGCTGGCTGGCCGGGGTGGTATAGAACCCCTGACCCCGGTCCCAGCGCGCCGAAACTACTGCAAAGCCCGACCCCAGCCGCGGCGCCAGCGTGCCCGAGAGCTCGGTCTCGCCGCGGTCGTCGCCCAAGGCCTCGCCGCTGAACAAGCCCAGTTCGTCCGGCCCCGCGCTTTCGAGTTCGATCGTCCCCGCCACCGCGCCCGCGCCAAATGCGCCCGCGCCGCCGCCGCGGGTCACCCGCGCGCGCGCCAGCCGTTCGGGCGCCAGCGCCGAGAGCGGAATGTAGCCAAAGAACGGATCGGCCATCGGCACCCCGTCGAGCAGCACCAGACTGCGGCTGGTGGCATTGCCCCCCAGCGCGCGCAGCGTTACCCCTTGCGCCGATGGGTTAGCGCTGCGGCTGTCCGAGCGGCGGAACTGCTGGAAGCCTGCTATGCTGCCCAGCGCATCCTCGATCCGCCCCGAAGCGGTTGAGCCAAGCCGCTCGGCATCGATCACTTGGGTGTCGTAAGCCGGCGCTGCGGGCGGCGGAGCCAGACCGGTGCCGGTGACCACGATCTCAACCGGCGCGGCCGGACCCGCTGCCGCCGGCGCGGCGTGCACTTCGCCCGAGACGAGTGCCAGTCCAGTAGCAATAAACGATCTAACGTACATCGAAACCCCAAGCTTATCAGCAACCCCGCTGCGCCTAGAGCCCGCCCGCGCTTGGCGCAACCCGGCGCAATCTGCGCCGCCGGCCAAGCTGGCGTGCTATTCGCGGAAAGCGGTTTCGCTAAGCCTCGTTATCGGGGTGAACAGATATGACAGAATCGAACGCTTATCGCCCAGCAAGCTGACGTTGGCTACCATGCCCGAACCAATCGTCAGCTTTTTGCCGTCGGGTCCGGCAAGCTGCGAGGTGGTGCGCACTTCGACCGTGTAAAAGCTTTCCCCGGTCTTTTCATTGATCACCGCATCGGGCGAAATATTCGTCACATCGCCGTCCAGCGAGCCAAACACGGATGAACGATACGCGGTGATTTCGATTTTCGAACGCTGGCCAAGCCGGACATTGCCGATGTCTTGCGGGCGCACCAACGCCTCGACATAAAGCGCATCCTCGCTCGGCACAATTTCAGCGATCGGCATTCCCGCACTGACCGAACCACCGACCGTGGTGACCAAGACCCGGTTAACCCGGCCGGTCATCGGCGCGCGGATCGTCGTGCGATCAACCTTGTCGGACAGCGCCGGCATCGTCCGCTCGCGCGCTGCCAACTCGGCCTGGGCTGCCGCCAGTTCCATACCCGAGCGTCCCATCCAGTCGCTGCGCGCCTGCGAGGTCATTGCGCGGGCTTCGGCAACCCCCGATTGCGAGCGCGATACGGCGGCATCGGCTGCTGCAACCTCGCTCTGAGTGACGGTCACTGCGGTCTCGGCCTTCAATAAATCAACCTGGCTGACAATTTGCTTGCTGGCCAAGGGACGCAGAATATCGAGTTCGCGCTGTGCCGCAGAGAGGCTCGAGCGCCGGGCCGCAAGCATTGACCGGGCTTCCGCGACGCTGCGTTCGGCCTGCACCGCGCGGGCATTTCCGGCCGAAGTCATTCCTGCAAGTTCAGATCCGCGCGCTCGGTGCAGTGCTTGTTCGATCGTAACCGCAGCTCCTGAAACGCCGGAATAGCTGGGCGCAGTACCGCGGATCTCGCCATTGAGCCGGGCCACTTTGGCACGCAGCGAATCAATCGACGCTTCGTTGCTGCCAAGCTCGGAGGTTGAAAATGTCGGCGACAACCGCACCAGCACATCGCCCTTGCTGACCACCTGCCCAGGTTTGACGAGGATCTCTTCCACCACCCCGCCTTCAAGGTTCGAGACCACCTGCATCTTCGAGCTGGGCACCACCCGGCCCATCCCGTGCACGGTCCGGTCGATCTTGGTCAGGCTCGCCCAGATCAGGAACAGCACCAGGAACCCGGAAATGAACCACAGCACCACATTGGCGGATTTCTTCGCGACGAACTCTTGCTCTTCCGAGTCTGTATCGTCACCTTTGAGAATATCGAGATATCTGGCCATGGGTTACCTCGCTGGCGCTATTTCACGGACGCGACCCGTGATCTGTTCGGGTGTGCCATCCATCACGACGCGCCCCCGCGAGAGCAGGATGACCCGGTTTACCAGCGCCAGCAAAGTCGGGCGGTGCGTGATCAGGATCAGCGTCCGGCCTGCTATTTCCTCGCGCAGATTCTGCATCAGCCGGCCTTCGGTATCAGAATCGACCGAGGAGGTCGGCTCGTCGAAGATCAGGATCGGCGGGCGTCCTGCAAGCGCACGAGCCATAGCGATCGACTGACGTTGCCCGCCCGACAGTCCTTCGCCGCGATCGGCCAGCCGCAGATCGTAGCCGGCCGGAAACGTGGATATGAATTCGTGCGCCATGCTCACCTTCGATGCCCGCAGCATCTCAGCTTCGTCCACATCGCTCCGGCCCAGCGCGATGTTTTCGCGGATCGATCCGGTCAGCAGCACATTGTCCTGGAACAGCGCGCCGGCTTTGGCCCGCAGTTCTTGCGGCGGAAACTGGCGGATATCGGAGCCGTCGATCAGGATCAGGCCGCTGGTGGGCGGATAAAGCCCGATCATCAGCCGGGCGATGGTCGATTTGCCCGATCCGATCGGGCCGATCAGCGCAACATGCTCGCCCGGCTGGATCCGGAAGCTGACATTGGTCAGCGCCAGTTCGGGCGCATTGGGATAGCGGAAATCGACATCGCGGAATTCGAGCCCGCCTTGGACTTGCCCCAGCGACAGCCCGGTTCCCGCCGGCCCCTCTGGCGGTTGATCCATCATCTGGTTGATCTGGCGGTACGCCGTGCGCGCGCCATTGATCCGGGTCAGCAGTTGTGCAATCGCTCCCAGCGGCGCCACCGCGCGCCCCGCCAGGATCGAGCAGGCGATCATTCCGCCCATGGTCAGCTGATGGTTGGCGATCGCATATACCCCGAAGATAACAACCCCGGTGTAGGCCAAAGTCTGCGCGGTCATGGCCATGTTGATCGAGATCGTCGCGACCACACGTTGCCGCAGCGAGGCGCTGGCATGGCCCGATACCGCCTGGTCCCAGCGCTCGGTCAGCATGGCACCGGCATTGGCCGATTTGACCGTCTCGAGGCTGCCGATCGTTTCAACCAGCACGGCCTGCTTGCCCATCGCTTCGCCCAACGATTCAGCTGAAAGGCGGCGCATGATCGGCTGCGAGAGCAGCGCGGTGACAATCACCAGCGGGATCAGCACGATCGGCACCATCACGATCCAGCCGCCGATCAGCGCCATCACCGCCAGGGTTATGAAAATGAACGGCAGATCGACCAGCGCGGTCATGGTTGCGCTGGCGAAGAAATCGCGCAGTGTTTCAATCTCGCGGACCAGCGAGGCCAGACCGCCGGTCGAACCTTTGCCAAGATCGAGCCGCATGTCGAGAATCTGCTGGAAAATCGATTTGCCGATATCGCGATCAATCCGCGCCCCGGCGATATCGACATAATAGGCCCGCAGCAGCTTCAAAGCAAAATCGAAAATCACCACAATGGCGAGACCGATAGTCAGCCCGATCAACGAGTCGGTGGCGTTGTTCGGGACCACGCGGTCATAGACCGTCATTGTGAACAGCGAGGTGACCAGCGCGAAGAAGTTGATCATCGTCGCCGCCAGCCCGACCCTGAGATAGATCGAACGATTCTTGCGCAAGGGGCCGGCTAGCCACGGGGCTAGCCGGCCTTTGGGCATTTCAATATCGGTATGCGAGATCAAGTAATCATCCCCCCGTCGTGGCAAGGATGGTCACCCTTCTTCGCGCGCCCGTCAACGCCGTTAACCCTCTCCTTCAGGCAGTTACCTGCGAGGCCATGATCAACATGACATCGCTGGAGTCGTCCGCCGACATTGCATACTGCACGCTGGTCGGCGAGGTCTGGCCCGTATTGTTGTAATAATCGAGCGCACCGTGGACCTGCGCGGCCGAGTGGTTGTCACCCGCAAACTGCGAGATGTTCCACTGCGGGGTATTGGTTTTCACGGCGGTGTGAGCCGCATCGTAGATATCGAACGTTTCGGTCTTGACGTTATCCGCCAGGTTGCCCGGAGAATTGACGCCTGCCTTCCCGCCCCAGGTTTGCAACCAGTTGACCGCGTCCTCGATGAAGTGCTTCGGACTGGCCGTATCCGACGAAGCCCCGATCGGGTTCCCGGCCAGGAAGTTCAGCCAGCTTGCCACCACGTCGCGGCCCAGCTTCTGCACCCCGTCACCCGACTGGGCCTTCAGCGAAGAGTTGATCAGGTTCTTGGCATCGCTAAGGCCGATGAACAGCGTGTCTTCGCCCGCATCGGTTATGCCGTTGCGGTTGAAATCGCCGATCAGCAGGCCCTTGTCGGCCGTGTTGATGGCGCCGTCACCGTTCGAATCGACCGTGCCGTTGGTGTTGCCATAGATCAGCAGATCGCCGTTCTGTGTGAACGTAGGTCCAGACTTGGTCTCGTTTCCACCGATACCATCCCAGAACTGGCCGCCCAGGTTGGACCAGAACCCCGGTGTGCGCACCCCTGGTCCGGCCTGAATGCCATAGTAGAAAGCCAGATCGGAATCGGTGGCATTCTGGGCATTGGTGATCGAGGCGGTGTTGATGTGCTGCCCGAACTCGAAGCCCTGCTTGTACAGGATCGTCCAGCTTTCGCCGACATCGAGCTGGCCGTCGCTGTCGGTGTCACCCGAAAGCGTGGCACCCAGCGCAATGGCGTCCGCAGTGAGGCTGCCGCCGGTGAACAGCACCTTGCTCGCTCCGCCATAGGCCGTGCTGGCATCGGTGATCACCACATTGGTCAGCGTAACATTGCCGGTGTTCTGCGCGGTGATCGCGAAGAACATGTCCTGCTGCACCCCGACATTCTGGAACCCCGCCGCCGCCGTATCCGCATCGATATAGTTGGCCAGGTTCGCGCCGCCGGTCGTGGAGACGAGCTTTTCAAGATCGACGCTCGCTGTCGCCAGGATCGGCGCAAAGGCGCTGTCGCTCTGCGGACCGGTCTGGTCGCTGTCGGTGGTCGCGGTGTTGTCGATATCGGCATCGCCGCCGCCGTTGTTGTCAAGATCGGCCTGGGTCAGCGTGTAGCTGGTGTTGTAGGTGCT
>JANOTT010000051.1:0-5064 GCA_031416535.1 Novosphingobium sp.
TGGCCGTGCTGCCGGAGCATTTCGGCAACCAGCCGCCCGACGCGTCCGCAGCCGACCACGATCGCGTGCGCATCGGGCAGCAGTTCATCGGTGTGCGCGTGCCCATCAACTTCGACCCGCCGCCCCAGCCAGCGCCCGGCAATTGCCAGAATCGGGGTGATGGTCAGCCCCAGCGCGGTCACGATTTCCCAGAATTGCCCGGCCGATGGGGCGATCAGCTTGCCCGCTTGCGCCGCGCCGAGCACGATCAGGGTCGTTTCGGAGGGGCTGGCAAGCAGGATGCCGACCTCGGCCGACGTCCCCATCCGCGCCCCCGACAGCCGCAACAAGGTAGCGGTAACCAGCGCCTTGATCCCCAGCACCAGCGCGGTGGCCAGCAGGACTTCGCCGAGCCGCGCCCAGACGACTTCAAGGTCGAGCCCCATGCCGACGGTGAGCAGGAACACCCCCAGTGCGAGCCCCTTGAACGGGGCGATCATGTGCTCGACCTCGCCGTTGTATTCGGTCTCGGCGATCAGCAGCCCGGCGATCAGCGCACCAACGATTGGCGAGAGCCCGACCGCGCCGGTCGCGAGCGAGGCGAGGATTACCACCAGCAGGCTGATCGCAAAGAACAGCTCGGGGCTTTTGGTCCGCGCAGCCTGATCGAACAGCCGCGGCAAGATGAACCGCCCGCCGACCAGCAAGCCCACTATGACAACCGTGCCGAGCCCCAGCGTGCGCAGCAGCGCACCGACGTCGCCGCCATCGCTATCGCGGCCGAGCGCGCCGAGCAGGAAGATAATCGGCACCAGTGCCATATCCTCGAACAGCAGCATGGCCGTCGCGGCGCGGCCCACCGGGGTGTTCTGGTCGGCGATGCGCAGCACCAGCGCGGTCGAGGACAGTGCCAGCGCCAGCCCAAGGGCAGCCGCGGTGACCAGCGAATTGCCCAGCATCACCAGCACCGCGCCAATCAGCAGCGCGCAACCCAGCAGTTCCATCGCACCCAGCCCGAAGACCGCGCGGCGCATCGCCCACAGCCGTCTGAACGACAGCTCCAGCCCGACCGAGAACAGCAGCAGCACGATGCCGAATTCGGCGAAGGGTTCAAGCCGAACCGGGTCGCTGATGGTGACGTAGGACAGCCATGGATGTGCATCGACGGCCGCGCCCAGCCCGTATGGCCCGACCATCACGCCGACCAGGATGAACCCGATCACCGGGGTAATCCTGAACCGCGCGAACAACGGGATGACGATCCCGGCAGCGGCGAGGATTACCAGCGCATCGCCAAGCGGCGACGTGGGCATGAAGGGCATCGGTCCGGCCATACTTGCGTTGTGGCCATGCGGCGCGCACTTGTCACGCCATGGCGGCTGAAAATCACAATGTGGTGATCGTTGGCGGCGGTCCGGCGGGAATGATGGCGGGCTACCTGCTGGCGCGCGCCGGGGTTATGGTCACGGTGCTGGAAAAGCATGCCGACTTTTTCCGCGACTTTCGCGGCGATACGGTCCACCCCTCAACCATGCAGGTGCTCGACGAGCTGGGCCTGCTCGAGCGATTTTTGCAGCGGCCGCACACCAGGCTGGATCGCGCCGAGCTGATCTGGAACGGGCGCGCGATGACGATTGGCGAGCTGTCGCACCTGAAGATGCCCGCGCCGTTCATCGCCATGATGCCGCAGTGGGAATTCCTCGATTTCATGCGCGACGAATGTGCCAAGCTGCCCTGTTTCGCGCTGCGGATGTCAGCGCCGGTCAGCAGCTTTATCGAGGAGGAAGGGCGCATCGCCGGGGTTAGGCTGGGCGACGGCAGCGGGCTGCGGGCGGGCCTGTCGATTGCCTGCGATGGGCGGAGTTCGCTGGCCCGCGGCCTGCTGCCGCTCGAATCGCTGGGTGCACCGATCGACGTGTTCTGGTTTGCCGTGCCCAAGCAGGGCATGGGGCAGGCGCTGCGCGGCGTCGTGGCCGGCGAGCGCTTGATCGTGATGATCGACCGGGGCGATTACTGGCAATGCGCATTCGTGATCGCGAAAGGCGGAGCGGAGGCGATCAAGGCGCGCGGAATTGCCGCGTTTCGCGCCGACGTGCTGGCCGCAGCGCCCGATCTGATCGGGCTGGACGCGGCCTTGCCCGATTGGGACCAGGTCAGCCTGCTGGCGGTGTCGCTCGACCGCCTGACGCAGTGGTCGCGCCCCGGCTTGCTCGCAATCGGCGATGCCGCCCATGCGATGAGCCCGGTGGGCGGAATCGGGATCAACCTGGCGATCCAGGATGCCGTCGCGGCGGCGAACGTACTGGCGCTGCCGCTGTCGCGCGGAGAGCCTGTCGATCGGCTGCTGCGCCACGTCCAAGCGCGCCGCTGGTTGCCCACGCGGCTGGTGCAGGGCGCGCAGCGGGCGGTGCATGAGCGCGTGCTGCGCCCGCTGATCCTTGGCCACAGGGCGGTGCAGACGCGCCCGCCGCTCGCCGTGCGGCTGCTCAACCGGTTTGCACTGCTGCGCCGCATCCCCGGCTATTTCATCGGACACGGGATTCGGCAGGAGCACGTCCGCTCGCCGCGCGCGCGGGATTAGCCCCGCGGCGCATCGGGCGCGCTTACTTCCAGCTTTGCATTTCGGTTTCGAGGTTCGCGACGATTGCGGCGAAGAACCCTTCGGTGGTCAGCCAGGCCTGATCGGGACCGATCAGGATTGCCAGATCCTTGGTCATCTTGCCGCTTTCGACGGTATCGATGCAGACCCGTTCCAGCGTTTCGGCAAAGCGCACCACATCGGGCGTTTCGTCGAACTTGCCGCGATAGATCAGTCCGCGGGTCCAGGCGAAGATCGAGGCGATCGGGTTGGTGCTGGTCGCCTTGCCCTGCTGATGCTGGCGGTAATGGCGGGTGACGGTGCCGTGGGCGGCTTCGGCCTCAACCGTCTTGCCATCGGGGGTCATCAGCACCGAAGTCATCAAGCCGAGCGAACCAAAGCCCTGCGCGACCTGATCGGACTGCACGTCGCCATCGTAATTCTTGCAGGCCCACACGAACTTGCCCGACCACTTGAGCGCCGAGGCGACCATGTCATCGATCAGGCGGTGTTCGTAGGTAATCCCGGCAGCCTTGAATTTCTCGGCAAAACCTTCGGTTTCGAACACTTCCTGAAACAGATCCTTGAAGCGGCCATCATACGCCTTGAGGATGGTGTTCTTGGTCGACAGGTACACCGGCCAGCCAAGCCCGAGGCCATAGTTGAGGCTGGCGCGCGCAAAATCGCGGATCGAATCGTCGAGGTTGTACATCGCCAGCGCGACGCCGGGCGAGGGGTAGTGGAACACCTCTTCGTCGATCCGGCTGCCATCGTCGCCTTCCCACACCAGCCGCAGCTTGCCGGGGCCGGGGACGAGGAAATCGGTCGCCTTGTACTGATCGCCAAAGGCGTGACGGCCGACCACGATCGGGTCGGTCCAGCCCGGGATCAGCCGGGGGACGTTCTGCATCACGATCGGTTCGCGGAACACCACCCCGCCCAGGATATTGCGGATCGTCCCGTTGGGGCTCTTCCACATTTTCTTGAGCTTGAATTCCTTAACCCGATCTTCGTCCGGGGTGATCGTCGCGCATTTTACGCCGACGCCGTATTGCTTGATCGCGTTGGCGCTATCGACGGTGATTTTATCACTGGTCTGGTCGCGCATTTCGACCGAAAGATCGTAATATTTGAGGTCGATATCAAGGTAGGGCAGGATCAGCTGCTCGCGAATCCACTGCCAGATGATGCGGGTCATTTCATCGCCGTCCATCTCGACAACGGGGTTTTTCACCTTGATCTTGGCCATTCGCTATCTCGTCTTTCGCCGGGGAGTTGGGCCTTCCCTTAGCAGAGCGATCCGCCTGCGCAAGTAAGGGCTGGACGCGGGACGGACTGGGCTTTAATCGGTCGATTAAACAGCGAGTGAGAGGAATTCAGACATGAGCGAGCACAGCGAAGTCCTGACCGAAGTCGAAGACGGCGTCCTGATCGTCACGATGAACCGGCCCGAGGCCAAAAACGCGATGAACAAAGCCCAGGCCGAAGGCATCAGCGCGGCGATGGATCGGCTCGAAGCCGATGACGACCTGCGCTGCGCGATCCTGACCGGGGCCGGCGGCACATTCTGCTCGGGGATGGACCTCAAGGGCTTCCTGCGCGGCGAACGGCCCAGCATCGAAGGGCGCGGGTTCGGCGGGCTGACCGAATGGACCCCGAAGAAGCCAGTGATTGCCGCAGTTGACGGCTATGCGCTGGCTGGGGGCATGGAGCTGGCGCTGAGCTGCGATCTGATCGTCGCCAATTCGGCCGCCAAGTTCGGCATTCCCGAAGCCAAACGCGGGCTGGCCGCCGCCGCCGGCGGGCTGATCAAGCTGCCCCGGCAAATTCCGCCGCGGATCGCGATGGAACTGGCGCTGACCGGCGATTTCATCGATGCCAAACGCGCTTACGAACTGGGCTTCGTCAACCGTGTGGTCGATGGCTCGTCGCTTGACGCGGCCAAGGAACTGGCGCGCAAAATTGCCGAGAACGGTCCGCTCGCGCTGATCGCCTCGAAGGCGATCGTGCGCGAATCGCACAGCTGGAGCGATGCGGAAATGTGGCAGAAGCAGGCGGCGTACATCGCCCCGGTGTTCGTCAGCGCCGATGCGCGCGAAGGCTCGCTGGCCTTTGCCGAAAAGCGCAAGCCCAACTGGCAGGGCAAGTAACCGCCAGCCATGTGCGAAAACGAAAAAGGCCCCGGGAAACCGGGGCCTTTTCAGCGAATGGTGGGCGTAGCAAGGATTGAACTTGCGACCCCTACGATGTCAACATAGTGCTCTACCACTGAGCTATACGCCCGCACCATCCGGTCCGCCGCCCAAGACTGGTCTGGAGGGGCAGGGGAGCGCCATTAGCGAGGCTCCCGGTACCTTGCAAGCATTGTCTTGGTGCGGACAGGCCATCCGGCCTGCCCTTTTGCAACACCGGCCCGCTCCCGCGGCCCGACCACCCACAGGGTAGCTTGAACGGGTGGTGGGGGGGGGGGTGGGGGCCGGTGTTGGAGCCCTTCGGGGCGGGGAAGG
>JANOTT010000052.1:0-16206 GCA_031416535.1 Novosphingobium sp.
CGGCGCGCCAATCAGATCGCGCACTTCTTCCAGCTTGGCCATGCTACGGCCGGCCATCGCCCATGCGAGACCCTTGCCCCGATAGTTCTGCGATAGATATTCCGCGACCAACCGGCCGGTGTAACCGGTCGCGCCGTAAACAACGATATCGTAGGGGCGGTCAGACTTCATTGGTCGGGGTCCTCACTTCGCGGGCGCCTTCAAGCCGGCCTTCAGCCCGCTCGGCGCGCATTTCGGCGTCGCGAGTGCTGCGGTCAGCGGTGCGCCGCTCGCGCATCGTGTCATACGACCAAATCATGTGGCGCTGCGCAAACAACACCAGGAAACCGCCCGCCAACGCCACGTTCTTGAGGAAATTGGCCATCTGCAGCGGGTCGCTGAAATTGTTGTGGAACAGCAACGCCGTGACCAGGCAGAAGCCCGCCAGCAGCAGCGCAAAAAAACGCGTAAAAATCCCCAGCGCGAGGGCCAGGCCAGCCGCAATCTCGAACACCGCGGCGGGCAGCGCCAGACCGGCGGGCATGCCCACACTCTGGATGTAGCTGTCGGTCGCCGGCAGCGCGCCCAGTTTGCTGATCCCGGCAAGAATGAACAGCGCGGCCAGCATGACCCGGCCAACAAACGCGGCAATTGCACTCATGATCCGGCTCTCCTGCTGGGCCGGTGTCTGACGCTCACCCCGGCGCTTGTTGCAAGGCTCAAGTTTGTCGCAACCGGCTGCCAGCGCAAGCGAAATCGCCGCCACAGCATCGCGACAAGCCTGTCAGAGCTTGGGCAGCGTCACCCCGCGCTGGCCCATGTATTTGCCCGCGCGGTCGGCATAGCTGATCTCGCACGGCTCGTTACCCTGAAGGAACAGGAACTGGCACGCGCCTTCGTTGGCGTAAATCTTGGCGGGCAGCGGCGTGGTGTTGGAAAATTCCAGCGTCACATGGCCCTCCCAGCCCGGTTCGAGCGGGGTGACGTTGACGATGATCCCGCAGCGCGCATAGGTGCTTTTGCCCAGGCAGATCACCAGCACATCGCGCGGCACGCGAAAATATTCGATCGTGCGCGCCAGCGCGAACGAATTGGGCGGGATCACGCAAACGTCAGTCTCACGGTCGACGAAGCTGCCCGGATCGAACTGCTTGGGATCGACCACTGCACTGTTCACATTGGTGAAGATCTTGAATTCGGGCGCAACCCGCGCGTCATAGCCGTACGAAGAAAGCCCGTAGGAGATGCAGCCGTCGCGCCGCTGCGCCTCGACGAACGGCTCGATCATCCCGTGTTCGAGCGCCTGGGTGCGGATCCATTTGTCGGAGAGAATCGCCATAACCGCGTGATTGCGCAAGCATGGCGGAGCCGCAAGCCGCGCTGCCCGGCTTGTCCACGGCTGCTGGTATCTGCGCTCGATAGACCCGCACTGGGCCATTGAATGCCCCTTTTGCGCAGGTCCGGCATCGTGCTAGGGGCGGGCTATGGAGCAGCGGGATTGGCTTGGCCGGATAGTGCAATGGACCCGCACCGGGGCAGTCCGGCTGCAAGCAATTCCGCGCGCGTGGCTGCTGGCCGGAATGACCGCGCTGCTGGTGGCGATCGGGCTGCTGCTGGTCCAGTCATCGATGGCGCAGCACGCCGCGCGCGATGGCGCGCTGGCCGAAGCCGATGGACAGATGGCGCTGGAAAATCTCAACCAGTCGTTGGTCGATGCCGAAAGCGGCCAGCGCGGCTATCTGCTGACCCTCGATCCGGCCTATCTCGGGGACTACAACCGCGCGGCGGCGGAATTGCCTGAACGTCTGGCAGCAGTGAAGCTGCGGTTTATGCAGAATACCGATCCGGCGGTGGACGAGCACCTTGGCCCGATGAGCGAGCTGATCCAGACCCGGCTCGGCGAACTTGGCGGCACTCTCCGTGCCGCGCAAGGGGGGGATACCGCATGGGCGCTGGAATTTGTGCGCAGCGGAGAGGGCAAGCGAACAATGGACCAGATCCGCCCGCATCTGGCGGCGCTTGCCCAAGTTCATCGCGAAAGCCGCGATGCCGCGTTCGACGACGCAAATAATGCCGAAGCGCGGGTCGTGCCCTTGCTGCTGGCGATGTGGTTGGTCCTGCTGGCCTTGCTGTGGACCGGCTACCACGGCGAACAGGCGCGCGCGCGGGCCGAGATTGCCGCAGCGCAGACCGCCCAGCTGCGCGACCTTAACGCCCGCAACGAACTGCTCGCGCGCGAACTGGCGCACCGGGTGCGCAACCTGTTCGGGGTCGTGCTGTCGTTGATCGGGCTGGCGGCGCGCAAGCCGGGCACCACCGCCGAGGTGGTGGCCGAGATCACCGAGCGGGTTCATGCGCTGAGCCGCGCGCACAATGTCGCGACCGGCGAGGCGGCGAGCGAGGTGCAATTGTCTGCCTTGCTCGCCAGCTTGTGCCAGCCGTACAGCGCTGGCGACGCCGACCGGCCGACGATCGTACTGAGCGGCGATGATCTCGCGGTGCCAGCGCAGATGGTTTCGCCGATGGCGCTGGTGATCCACGAGCTCGCTACCAATGCGGCCAAATACGGGGCTTTGTCCGAACCTGCCGGGCAAGTGACGATTGACTGGAGCGCGGCTGAAGCCGGGGCGCCGCTGGTGATAGAATGGCGCGAAACCGGCGGCCCGCCCCCCGGTTCGGTCAAAGATGACTCCGAGCAGCCGAGCGGCGGGTTCGGCCAGCGGATGACGCAGGCGGCAATGCGTCAGATTGGCGGCACGCTCACGCGCGATTACCGGCCCGAGGGTGCGGTCATCACGCTGACGATCAAGCGTTAGCGGAGCGCGTTCAGACCTGGTGGTAAGCCCGGTACCACGCGACGAAGGCCGGCACGCCGACTTCGACGGTGGTCGTTGGCGCGTAGCCCAGATCGCGCACTATCGCCGAGATATCAGCGTAGGTCTTGGGCACGTCGCCCGGCTGCATCGGCAGGTATTCAATCTCGGCCTTGCGACCGATGGCCGCTTCGAGCAGCGCGACGACCTTCATCAGCGGTTCGCTGGCGCTGTTGCCGATGTTATACAGCGCGTGCGGCTTGACCGAGCCGCCCGCTTTGGCGGCGCCGTCATCGGCCGGGGCGGCATCGAGGCAGGCGATGACCCCGGCGATAATGTCGTCGATGTAGGTGAAGTCGCGGTACATATCACCGTGGTTGAACACCGGGATCGGCGCGCCGGCCAGAATCCGTTTGGTGAAGTTCCACAGCATCATATCGGGCCGCCCCCACGGGCCGTAGACGGTGAAAAAGCGCAAGCCGGTCAGCGGGAGCGCGAACAGGTGCGCGTAAGTCTCGCTCATCAATTCATTCGCGCGCTTGGTCGCGGCGTAGAGCGAGACCGGGTGATCGGTGCGGTCCTCGACCGCGAACGGCAGCTTGGTGTTGCCGCCATAGACCGAAGAGGAGCTGGCATAGACCATGTGATCGACCGCGCGGTGCCGCGCCAGTTCAAGCAGGTTGACGTGGCCCGCCAGGTTCGAGGCGACATAGGCCTGCGGGTTCTCGAGCGAATAGCGCACCCCGGCCTGCGCCCCCAGATGCACGATCCGGTCAATCGTGATCCCGGCCAGCGCGGCTGACAGCGCGGCCATGTCGGAAAAATCGAGCTGGTGGAAAGTAAACCGATTGCCGCCGTCGGCGCGCAGGGCTGCAACCCGGTCCCGCTTGAGCGAGACCTGATAATAATCATTGAGATTGTCGATCCCGATCACCTCATCGCCGCGCGCCAGCAGGCGGCGGGCGAGGCAGAACCCGATGAACCCGGCGGCGCCGGTAACCAGAACGCGCATCACATCCCCATTCGTTGCGACTGCCGCTTAGCCGCAATCCTCTTATTTCATGGTTAACCCGGCGATGGTAGGGCGCTTAGCATGACTGCACCGCACAAAATTCTCGTCATTTTCGGCACCCGGCCCGAGGCGATCAAGCTGTTTCCCGTGGTGGCGGCCTTGAAGGCCGATCCGCGCTTTACGCCGATTGTGTGTGTTTCGGCGCAGCACCGCGGGTTGCTCGATCAGGTGCTCGAAATTGCCGGGATCGTGCCCGACTTTGACCTCGATCTGATGAAGCCCGACCAGAGCCTCGACGCGCTGACCGCCGCGCTGCTGACCGGGCTGGGCCAGGTGATGGACCAGGTCCAGCCCGGCCGCGTGATGGTGCAGGGCGATACCGCCACCGCGATGACCGGGGCGCTGGCCGCCTATTACCGCAAGCTGCCGGTCGATCATGTTGAGGCCGGGCTGCGTTCGGGCAACATCTATCACCCCTGGCCCGAGGAGGTGAACCGCAAGATCATCGGCCAGATCGCCAGCCTGCATTTTGCGCCGACCGAAGTTTCGGCAGCCGCGCTGATCGCCGAACAGGTCGATCCACTCCGCGTCCACGTCACCGGCAACACCGTGATCGATGCGCTGCACTGGGTGACGCGGCGGATTGCCGCCGAACCGCAGCTGGCGGCGGGACTGGCCGGAATCGAAGCGCGGTTCGCCGGCAAGCGCATCATCGGCGTCACCAGCCATCGCCGCGAAAACTTCGGCGGCGGGCTGGAGAACATTGCCGAAGCGGTGCGCCAGATCGCGGCGCGGGCCGATGTGGCGGTGGTGTTCCCGGTCCACCCCAATCCCAATGTGCGAAGGGTGATGGATGCCGCACTGGCGGGCCTCGATAATGTCGCGCTGATCGAACCGCTCGATTACCCCAATTTCGCCCGGCTGCTCAGCCTGGCCGAGATTATGCTGACCGACAGCGGCGGGGTGCAGGAAGAAGCCCCGGCGCTGGGCAAGCCGGTGCTGGTGATGCGCGAAACCACCGAGCGCCCGGAAGGGGTGAGCGCCGGCACCGCGAAGCTGGTTGGCACCGACACCAAAACTATCGTTACCGAATTGTTCAATCTTCTCGACGATAAGGCGGCTTACGAAAACATGGCGCGGGCGCACAATCCCTTCGGGGACGGGCACTCGGCGCAGCGCATCGTGGAGCTGCTCGGGAATGAAATCGGACGTTAAACCGTCGGTCTGCGTGGTAGGCTTGGGCTACATCGGGCTGCCGACCGCCGCCATCGTGGCGCGCGCGGGCTGCAAGGTGCACGGGGTCGATGTGTCGCAACACGTGGTCGATACGATCAACCGCGGCGAAATCCATATCGAGGAAGTCGATCTCGACGGACTGGTGCAGGGCGTGGTCGCGCGCGGAATGCTCAAGGCTTCGACTTCGGTCGCGGCGTCAGACGTGTTCATCATCGCGGTGCCGACCCCGTTCGATAATCAGCACGCCCCCGATATTTCCTATGTGCTCGCCGCCGGTGAAGCCGTCGCCAAAGCGCTCAAGTGCGGCGACACGGTGATCCTCGAATCGACCTCGCCGGTCGGCACCACCGAGGCGCTGCGCGATCTGATCGCCAGGCTGCGTCCCGATTTGAAGTGTCCTGGCCTGACCAGCGACACCCCCGACGTCTCGATCGCCTATTGCCCCGAGCGGGTGCTACCCGGCAAAATCCTCGAGGAGTTGACCAACAACGATCGCTCGATCGGCGGGATCACGCCGCGCTGCGCGCGCAAGGCGCTGGCCTTCTACAAACGCTTCGTGCGCGGGGCTTGCGTGGTCACCGATGCGCGCAGCGCCGAGATGACCAAGCTGGTCGAAAACGCCTACCGCGACGTCAACATCGCCTTTGCCAACGAACTGTCGATGGTCGCGGACACGATGGGCCTCGATGTGTGGGAAGTGATCCGGCTGGCCAACCGCCACCCGCGCGTCAACATCCTGACCCCGGGGCCCGGCGTGGGCGGGCATTGCATCGCGGTCGATCCGTGGTTCATCGTCCACGGCGCGCCCGAACAGACCCCGCTGATCCGCACCGCCCGCGGGGTCAATGACGGCAAGATCCATCATGTGATCGCGCAGGCCGAGGCGCTGATCACCGCGCACCCGGGCGCGACGGTCGCTTGCCTTGGGCTCGCGTTCAAGGCCAATATCGACGATTTCCGCGAAAGCCCCGCGCGGCTGGTTGCGGTCACGCTGGCGCGCAAGTTCGGCGCCCGGGTCAAGGTGGTCGAGCCTTACGCTGGCGAGCTGCCACGCGAATTCGCCGGCACCGCAGCCGAGCTGATCGATATCGATACCGCGCTGGAAACCGCGCAGATCCTGATCGTGCTGGTCGATCATGATCAGTTCAAGGCGGTCCCGGTGGCCGAACGCGCGGACAAGCTGGTTTACGATACGCGCGGGATCTGGCTCGACCAGCCC
Source organism: Novosphingobium sp. (assembly GCA_031416535.1). Classification (GTDB taxonomy): domain Bacteria; phylum Pseudomonadota; class Alphaproteobacteria; order Sphingomonadales; family Sphingomonadaceae; genus Novosphingobium. The sequence goes on from JANOTT010000052.1 coordinate 6,260, forward strand.
AAGGTGACCGCGGCCGCAGCGCAGGGCCTGAGGCTCGCGAGCTAAGCGGCGCGGCGGGAACGCTTTATCAATCAGGCGGTTGATCGGACAAGCACCCCCGTCCGGAGATCTAGCATGACCCGCGATAAGCGCCCGACCAAACCCGATCTCGCTCACGAGGCGCACAACCGGTCACAGGATGACGCGGGCGAACAGGCGCAGACGCTCGCCGATGAGGCGCTGGGCCGTGGTTCCAACTTTGGCACCGGCGACACCGAAAAGCCGGAATACACCGGGTTTAGCGACACCGATGACGATTCCACCCCCGATCTGGTCGATACGATGAACCAGATGGTCACGTCGGGGCACATCGATATGGCTGCCTTTCGCGGCGAGCGGAACGATGATGACGAGGAAGACGGACTGGGCGAACAAGGCGTCGAAGACGGCACCCCGCGCGGCGCCAAATAAGCCTGAGCGGCCGCACTGCGATTGCGCCGTGACAGCGGCGCGCCATGGGTGCATCACTTTGCCACGACAGTGGGAGTGAGATCGATGCAGCAACTGGAAGGCAAAGTCGCGTTCGTTACCGGCGCGGCCGCGGGGATCGGGCTTGGCATCGCGCAGGCGCTGGCCGCCGCCGGGTGCAAGGTGATGCTCTGCGATATCGAGGAGGCCGCGCTGGAAACCGCGCGCGCCGATCTGGCCGCGACCAACGCCGATGTCGCCGCAGTGCGCGCCGATGTTTCGCTCAAGGCTGAATTGCAGGCGGCGGCCGATGCCACGATGGCGCGCTTTGGCAAGGTTCATATTCTGGTCAACAACGCCGGGGTTGGCGGCGGCGGCGATTACGGATCGTGGACGCAGGCCAGCTGGGACTGGACCTTGGGGGTCAACCTGATGAGCGTGGTCTGGGGGATCGAGATCTTTGGACCGCTGATCGAAGCGTCTGGCGAGGGCGGGCACATCGTCTCAACCGCCTCGATTGCCGGGCTGTGGGCCGGGGTCAATCCCAGCTACAACGTCACCAAATATGGCGTGGTCGGCTTGTCCGAAGGGCTGCGTATCAGCATGGCCCCGCTCGGGATCGGAGTCTCGGTGCTGTGCCCAGGCTTCATCCGCACCCAGATAATGACCTCTGAACGCAATCTGCCGAGCCGGTTTGGCGCGGTTGAAGGGCTGGTCGATGGCGCTGAGGAAAGCGAATTTGCCAAGCTGGCGCGCGCGGCCATCGCCAACGGAATCGACCCGCGTTATGTCGGAGAACTGGTGCGTGAAGGGATCGAGCAGGACTGGCCCTATATCGTCACCGACACCGAGTTCGAACCCGCGATCGACGAACGCTTTGCCAATATCAAGGCGGCGTTCGACCGGATCAGGGACCGCGTCCCCGCGCGGTAGAATGCGCCTCCTGCCTTGCTTTTGGCGGTCCGTGCGCGCATAGGCCCCACACCGCGCGGATCTGCCCTGTAAGCACCCGCGGCTGAGAGACACGCGTCGCGCTCCCGCTTACCAGCCAGGAGCCCGCCCATGTCCCGCGCAATGAATATCAAGCTGCCCGAGCCCGAGGTACGCGCGATTTGCGACAATCTGTCGATCAGCGTCAGCGCCATCGAAACGCTGCCGTCGGGCGGCACGCATCTGGTCTGTACCACGATCGAAGGCGCTGACGATGCCCGCAAAAAGTTCAAAAAAACTCTGATTGAAGGCAAGGTCAAGCGCTTCGCATTCTACTGGGTACCGCCCAAGTAAGCTGTCGTATGCCGCTGACCGTTGCGGCGCACCGCGCGCTTGGTCAGATCATCCCCGCGCCGCGCTGCGCTGCGCGGGGGTAACCTGTCGCTTCGGTACGGATTAATCACCGACGACGGCGTGCTTGAGCTGCGCCATTTCGTCGTGCCCGGCCTTGACCGAAGCCCAGGCCGCCTGGACCGCCTCACGCGGGGCCGCAGCGAGCGTGTCGCTATCGAGCGCGGTTTCGAACTTGTCCTTGAGGTAAGTTTCGCCGTGTTCGATCTCGGCAATGATCGCTTCGTCGTCCTTGGTCGAGACGACCTCGCGCAGCGATTGGAACGCGCGGTGGATCGTACCCAGCAGTGATCCATCGTCCTCGGGCTTTCCGCCCAGCGCCGCAACTGCGGCCTGCAGCTGCATGACAGCCTGTTTGCGTTCCTGCGCGCGGGCCGTGAAGAGCTGCGCGTAGCGCGGATTTTCGATCTCGTTGGCCGACTTTTCATAGCCTTCGATGCTGTCGATCAGCGTGGCAATCAGCGTGTTGAGCGTGGCGGTGGTTTCATCTTGGTGCGACATGGGGTGCGATCCTGAAGTCTGGTTGAAGTTGCCCCATCAACGCCAGACCGCCTGTGCGGTTCCCGCATTTTGCCGCCTTGACCGATCCCGCACCGCGCCGCTGCGCCGAGCGCTCAGACCCCCTGGGTGAGGAACACCCGGTAATCGCCGCCCTGAAAGCGCACCGCCCGCGCCTGCTGATAGGCTTCGGAATTGTACCACGCCCGCGCCTCGTCCATCGTGGGGAACTCCACGATCACGCTGCCTTGCGCCTCAGGCCCTTCGAGCGTTTCGATCGCGCCATAATACGCCAGCGGTTTGGCGGCATGGCCGGCAATCGACGCGCCGGCCTTGGCGGCATAGTCGGCCATGGTCACGGCGTCGTGCTCGCGGTCCTTGATGAAGACGATGTAGGCGGACATGGGCGCAGGTTCCTTTCGCTCGGGCTGGCGGCCAGCATGGCAGATCGAACGGCCTGGGCCAATGCCCACGGCGCGGGCCAGCCCGTAAACGCAAAAATGCCCCCAGCCTTGCGGCCAGGGGCACTTTGCGCGGTCAGACGGGGCGTGGTCGCCCGGTTGCGTGCACAAGTGCTGCACAACCGGGTCTAGCGCCGGTGTAAAGCGGTCGAGCGTTGGTCATCCGATGCATAACCGCTGCACAAATCGATCAGGAATTCGCAAAGTATCGTTTTAATACAGCCTGTTAACTGAAAAACGGCGGCAAGTCAGAACGCCCGACCTGTCGCAGCGGCTCAGACCCGGTCGTTAGCATCTTGCTTGGGTGTAGGAAACCGCCGGGCGGGGCGGCGATCGGTTGCGCGATCCGCCGAACCACCAGCATCCGCACCGCCGGCTGGTCTCCACTACAGGTTGCTGCCTGCCGCCAGTGCCCGCGAAGCGGCCGGCGGCAGGCACCGGCCAAACGTCAGACCGGGACCACCGTGGCGATTACGCCGTGCGCCGGATCGCCAGCTTCGGTCGCAATTCGGTTGGTGGCCGTCAGGCCGATTGTGGCCGGAGTGTTTGCGGCGAGCAGGAAGGTGTACTCGATCTCGAGGTTGTAGAGCGTGAATTTGGCATCGTGCGCTTTGCCGACCGTTTCGCCGTTGACCAGCAGCGTCATATCGGCAGTCGCATTATTGGCCGCCGGATCGGCATAGCCCGTCGCCCAGCCGCGGACCGAAACGACGGTTTGCGTGCGCATGGCGGGCACCAAGATTTGTTCGAGCACGTTCCCGTCGATCGGCTGGCCGCGCAGGACGATCGGGCCGGGACGGGACGTGATGGCAGTGCTGGACATGATGGCTTCTCCTGGTTGCTGCGATTGCGACCAGACATCTGATAGGATTACCGCGCACTGCCCGCCGTGACGGCGGTCACGCAAATTTGTTTATCCGCCAAAGTGCCAGCCGATCAGCCCGCCCAGCGCCAGCAGCTGCAGCACCGCGATGGTGAAGAGGTTGGAATTAAACGGTGCCTTGCGGGTCTTGTGCCGAAAGAGGCTGCGCCCCGCATAAGCCCCCAGCGTCCCGCCGAGGAACGCGAACAGCAGCAAGGTCGATTCCGCGATGCGGTACTGCCCGCGCCGCGCCTTGGCCTTGTCCAGCCCGAACGCCGCAAAGGCGATGAAGTTGATCGCGATGAGGGCGACGGCGATGTTGGTGATGAGGTGGTGGCCTATCATTGTACTGTCGCGGACTATTTCGGGGGCACCTGCACAGTCTCAAAACATGTATACAATGCATATAACCTAAATTACATCGACATCCAAGAGGTCAGCAGGTCTGAATATCATGCTTCCCCTATTAATTCGCGAACCAAAATCTATACCAATTTCGAGATGATGTGAGCCTGTGCAGGTGATTAGATCAAATTCATCGACACGAATGTTCTCAACGATCCTTCGGGCTAGTGTGGCCCCACGTTTCACTAAGAGCACATCGGAAACAGTCACTCGCTCTCCTCGGCTCAAGGCAACGATGCCAATTTGGTTCCCGTAACGATGAATTATTGTGCCAATCGGCCTAATCCTTCCCTTATCACCTATCAATTGAAGAAACTGCTTAGATGCGGCGCGATAGAGCGCCCCAAACAAAACGCCAAGAAATGATAACACTTCGATCAGAATATCGGTTGAGTCGATCGACTTGACCACTCCGTGCGCAACTTCGTTGCGACGGGATACAAACATATTGAGAATCGAAGAGAGAGAATTGTCCTCCAAGATTGTATTTGACAGGAAGTCTTTAACTTCGTGATCAGACTGCACCTCATTCCATACATTCCCAAAGCCGCATTTTCGGAATGCTTCACGAATTTCATCAGCCCTGAAATTAGCATCTGAGCCAATGATCACCTCGTCAGAAAATGTTAAAGCGACGCCAGAAACGGCATCGTAATAGTTCTTGGCTACCTCCAGTTCCGACAAATGCGCGAAGCGCCGCCAGTTCAAGCGGCTTAAGACTCGCGCCGTTCCAACTCGTAGTGCAGTTTTAGTTGGACTCGCCAAGTCATTGTAATTCCCGGACCGCTCATAGAATCGCAGCATGGACTTTGCCATGTCGTTGATGAAGGATTCTAGTACGGCGTAACCGGCGGCATACGTTACATAGTGATCAGATCGCCTATTGAATGATAATTCCAGCAAATCCAAATCTGAAGAAACGAGCGCACAAATGGCTGGCTCAAGTTGATTCAATCGACCGGAGGTTCCGGCTGCTGCTGCTCGTAGCGCTTCCATAAAGCGCAGTTGCCGCTTCAATTGATCAAGCTCGCCAACTGCAGCAGCCAGAGACGATCGAGACATCTTAGAGAACTGATTCTAGTACTTGATCAAAAAGCTCAATCCGATTGATGATGTCACGTTTCGAATTACCCCGACCAGTAAATATTCCATCGTCATTTTCAAGAAAGGCATTTCGAGTAAGCGCAATAAGGTCTGTGCGGCGCGCTATCAACCGGCTGGAGTTGTCGATCCGACGACACACGCCTAAAATTACGGAATCGTAGAAAGCTTTATGAGGCTTGTTCGCCCAATCGTTTTTGGTGCGACTGTAAGGATGAAACGTGATTGCCCCAAAAATCTCAAAGGAGACAGCCAAAGATTCTCTAATGAGGTTTTCTAATTCTCGCACATCGTTTGCGCTAAACTCCATGGCTCTTCGCATGTAGTTATCTAAAAACCCACGCATCCCACCACTATAATGGTCCACATGGCGTAAAGCGAAGAAACGAAGGACCAGCTCCACATCCTCCATTTTTGAGAAGAGCCGGTTTTTCGCAAGGCGTTCCGGAATGTAATCAACTCCATATTCAATCTGAGGAATTTGCCATATTCCTCTAAAAATCGACCAATCAGCAACCTTTTTGATCATTTCGTTAAAATCAGATTGATATAGTGCGTTCCGTATCTCTTGAGTAGATAGCTCCACGCCGCCAGTATTTAAGCGTTCGAATACCGCCTCTCTGATGAAATTGGCCTCGTCCTCTCCGCCGGTAGATTCTTTTAGTACGACTACTGAACTTATTGATCGCCGGTCTAAGGCCGCTCTGATTGATGACGGCAACGTATCGTACCGATATCCATTGAGTTCCGGCCAGGTCTCCAGACCCACCAGTGTGAGGCGGCCATCATAAAAGTCTCGAAGCGCTGTCAATCGTTGTTGGCCATCCATCACTTCATATTGGCCGTAATCTCGCTCGTACAAAAAGACCGGCGGGACCGGGATGTTCATGACGAATGATTCGATCAAGAGGCTTTGTTTTTCAGGAACCCAGCGAGAGCGCCGTTGGTAGAATGGTCGAAGATCGAGGTATTTTTCATTCTGTAGCGATCTAATGAAATGAGGAAGTCGTTCTCTGTTTGTTTCAATGACAATCCTGCCCTCACCATGAGCATAGCGTTCTGAAATTGACGTACGCGCACGTTCACTGCGGCTATGCCGTGAGTCCCACATCATTTCTTCAGATTGCGTAAGTTTCATATTACTCCGCCGCCACACCCCGACCAAACAGCTCCGGCTCATTCGCCGCGGCTTCAATCGCATCCGCAACGTCGTTCGCGCCTTCGCTCGCCTTGGCATTCCGGCGCGAGTCGAAGCTGGACCACACATCCTGCCACGAGCCCTTCGTGGCGCCCTTCGAGTATTCGGTCGCGCGGGTTTCGAAGAAATTGGCGTGTTCGACCCCGTTGAGCAGCGGGGCGAGCCACGGGAGCGGGTGGTCCTCGACCATGTAGATCGGCTGGAAGCCCAGCTGGCTCAGCCGCCAATCGGCGATGTAGCGGATGTAGCGCTTGATTTCCTTGGGGCTCATCCCCGGGACCGGGCCTTGTTCGAACGCGAGGTCGATGAACGCATCTTCCAGCCGCACGGTCTTCTGGCAGCAATCGATGATGTCTTCCTTGACCGCCTTGGTCAGGCAGCCGCGTTCCTGCACAAAGGCGTGGAACAGCTTGGTGATCCCCTCGCAGTGCAATGATTCGTCGCGGACCGACCAGGTGACGATCTGGCCCATGCCCTTCATCTTGTTGAAGCGCGGGAAGTTCATCAGCATGGCGAAGCTGGCGAACAATTGCAGCCCTTCGGTGAAGCCGCCGAACATGGCGAGCGTGCGCGCGATATCCTGATCGTTTTCGACCCCGAACTGCGCCAGGTAATCGTGCTTGTTGCGCATTTCCTCATACTCGAGGAACATCCCGTATTCGCTTTCGGGCATGCCGATCGTATCGAGCAGGTGCGAATAGGCGGCGATGTGGACCGTCTCCATGTTGGAGAAGGCGGCCAGCATCATCTTGACCTCGGTCGGCTTGAACACCCGGCCATATTGCTCGTGATAGCAGTTCTGGACGTCGATATCGGCCTGGGTAAAGAACCGGAAAATCTGGGTGAGCAGGTTGCGCTCATGCTCGGAAATCTTCTGCGCCCAATCGCGGCAATCCTCGCCCAAGGGCACTTCCTCGGGCATCCAGTGGATCTGCTGCTGGCGTTTCCACATATCGTAGGCCCACGGATATTCGAACGGCTTGTAGGTCTTGCGGGCTTCTAGCAGGGGCATTGGATTGACTCCGAGGGCAGGCGATCGGGCAGGATAGCAGATGTGCGTGGTGCGGGCGAATATGGCGCGCGGGAATGGCGTAAAAAGATTGGCTCGCGCAGAGGCGCAAACTGGCAAGCGCGCAAAGGCGCAAAGGCGCAGGCGCGCAAAGGCGCAAAGGCGTTGTTCGGCGCCGCAGGCGTGATTTCCTGACCGCCGCCTTGTGCCGCTATGGCTGGATGAAGTGCTGGCTGCGCCGCTTGCGCTACCGCTTTGCCCAGTTGCCCGGTTGCGCCACTGCGCGAACAATTCGTCAGTACCCGGGTCATTTCCAGAACCAGCCCGGTTTGTGATTGTTCGAGCGGCGATGGCGCCACATCCGCAGGTACATCCACAGCCCCGAGAAGGCGAAGAACACCAGTGCCAGCCCGGACATGATCGAGATCGCGGTGCCGAGCGGTCCGAACTCTTCGCCCCCGTGCAGTTCCTTGATAAAGCCCGACCAGGCCTTGGCGCTGCTGGCTGCAGGCTTGGGCCGGCAGATCATGTCGGGCGGGCAGATGAACCCGGCCGGCGCCGCCGCAACCGCCGCGCGCGGTTCGCTCTTGGCCGTGAGCTCGGTCAGCTGGATCATCAACCCGGTCACCGCGATCCACAGGATGAACACGCCGAACAGGACCGACAGCCAGCGGTGATAGCGGCGCATCAGAACAGCTCCATCGCGCCGGCTTCGCTCAACCGGTTCAGCGCCAGCCAGACCACGCCGGGTGCGGCCAGCGCGGCCAGCAGCGAGGCCACGATCGCCCGCCGCACGCGCATCCGGCGCGCCGGATCGAAGCTGGTGTTCGCCGCGGTCGGCAGCGATTGCAGCGCCGCCAGCGCGCGCATCGCCACCAGCACGCTGGCCAGCGCGGCTATGATCGGAGCAAAGGTGCCAAGCGTCATCGCGTCGGGTCCAAATCGCCTGGCCGCCTACTGGCAGCTCAGGCATTCCTCATAGTCGGTTTGCTGCGCGGCGAGTTCGATCTTGGGCGCGTCGGAGGTGTTGTCCGCCTCGACCCCGCCAGCAAACCCGGCGCGCTGGACCGATTTTGAGCGCAGGTAATAGAGGCTCTTGATGCCCTTTTCCCACGCCTGCAGGTGCAGGTGCATCAGGTCCCACTTCTCGACATCGGCGTGGATGTAAAGGTTCAGGCTCTGCGCCTGATCGATGTAGGGCGTGCGGTCGGCGGCGAATTCGAGCAGCCAGCGCTGGTCGATCTCGAAGCTGGTCTTGTAGACGTCTTTTTCCTGCGGGCTGAGGAAATCGAGGTGCTGGACCGAGCCACCATGCTCGAGAATGGTGTTCCACACCGCGGTCGAATCCTTGCTTTTGGATTGCAGCAGCCGCTCAAGGTACGGGTTCTTGACCACGAAGCTGCCCGACAGCGTCTTGTGGGTATAGATATTGGCCGGAATCGGTTCGATGCAGGCCGAGGTCCCGCCGCAGATGATGCTGATCGAGGCGGTTGGCGCGATCGCCATCTTGCACGAAAAGCGCTGCATCACCCCCATGTCGGCGGCATCGGGGCAAGCGCCGCGTTCGTGCGCGAGCATCAGACTGGCCTCGTCAGCCTTGGCCGAGATGTGTTTGAACATCTTGAGGTTGAACGCCTTGGCCAGCGCGCTTTCGAAGCCGATGCCCTTCATCTGCAGGAACGAATGGAAGCCCATCACGCCCATGCCGACGCTGCGCTCGCGCATGGCGGAATACTTGGCGCGGGCCATTTCGGGCGGGGCGCGGTCGATATAATCCTGCAGCACATTGTCGAGGCAGCGCAGCACATCTTCGATGAAGCGGTCATCGCCGTTCCACTCATCCCAGGTTTCCAGGTTGAGCGAGCTGAGGCAGCACACCGCCGTCCGCTCATTACCCAGGTGGTCCTTGCCGGTCGGCAGCGTGATTTCGCTGCACAGGTTCGAGGTCGAGACCTTGAGCCCCAGATCGCGGTGATGCTTGGGCATCATGCGGTTCACCGTGTCGGCGAAGACGATGTACGGCTCGCCCGTCGCCAGCCGGGTTTCGACCAGCTTCTGGAACAGCGCGCGGGCATCGACCGTGGCGCGGACCGATCCGTCCTTGGGGCTGAGCAGGTTAAACTCGGCGCCGTCGCGCACCGCTTCCATGAACTTGTCGGTCAGCAGCACGCCGTGGTGCAGGTTGAGCGCCTTGCGGTTGAAATCGCCCGACGGCTTGCGAATTTCGAGGAACTCCTCGATCTCCGGGTGCGACACGTCGAGGTAGCAGGCGGCCGAACCGCGCCGCAGCGAGCCCTGGCTGATCGCGAGCGTCAGCGAATCCATTACCCGCACGAACGGGATAATCCCGCTGGTCTTGCCGTTGAGCCCGACCGGTTCGCCGATCCCGCGCACATTGCCCCAGTAGGTTCCGATCCCGCCGCCGCGGCTGGCCAGCCAGACGTTCTCGTTCCAGGTCCCGACAATCCCTTCGAGGCTGTCCGAAACCGAGTTCAGATAGCAGCTGATCGGCAGCCCGCGGTTGGTCCCGCCGTTCGACAGGATCGGGGTGGCGGGCATGAACCACAGGCGGCTGATGTAATCGTACAGCCGCTGGGCGTGCGCCTCATCGTCGGCATAGGCATC
>JANOTT010000053.1:0-1914 GCA_031416535.1 Novosphingobium sp.
CAATCCCAGCCAGCTGGTGAAAAGAAAGCTTAGAAAGAGAAACGTGTCGAGCGTTTCGCTCATTTTGGCGGGAAGCAAGGGGCCGAACAATGGGTCATAGATCCGTGCCAAGACCGGCTCGAGCAGTGCCATTGTTCCGATCAAAAGCAGCCGCTTGTGCCAATCGGGGCGGCTGCGACGCGTGTAAGCGAGGACGGCGCAGACCACGAACACCGGCAGCAGCAGGCGATTGGCCAGAACCTCTGGCTCCATTGCCGCCCAGCCGTGAAACTTGCTGACGAACAGGTAGAGAGTGCTCAGCACCAAGCCGGCTCCGGCAATAAGGACCCAGTTGCCGAGCCGCCGGTGCACATCGATCCGGCCCAGATAGATCAGCCAGGCCTGAGCCGCGAACAGGCTGACCCAAGCCGCCGCAAACAGCCCGTGCACGACCATCTGCGGGTCCGAATTGCTCGGCTGATGCACGTCGGTGAACAGGTTGTCGGCAAAGGCCAGCACCGACAGAAACAGCAGCAGCGTCGTGACTATCGGGAAATAGAGTGCACCCGGCCGTCGCGCGGCGCGCTGCATCGCGATAGTCGCCATGACCTTGCCTCCCCTGCGCGGCCCCGGAGCAGGTTAAATCCTGCGTGCCTGCCTCGCAAGCGGAATCACCGGCACAATCCATCCTTCCCCAAACCCGAGAATCGCTCTAAGGGGCGCGCTACCTTTCGTTGCATCAGGAGACACTACTATAGCACCCCCACCCCGGCGCATGATGACGCCCCCCGTAAAAAGCGGGCCGCGCCACAACGCGATGATCACGTCCGATAAAGTCCGCGTCATCGACGAAGCTGGTGAGAACATCGGCGTGATGTACACCAAAGAGGCGATCGAACAGGCCGGCAGCCTCGGGCTCGATCTGGTCGAAGTATCGCCCAACGCCGATCCGCCGGTGTGCAAGTTCCTCGATGTCGGCAAGTTCCGCTACGAGGCGCAGAAAAAGGCCAACCTCGCGCGCAAGTCGCAAAAGACGCAGGAGATCAAGGAGATCAAGATGCGTCCCAATATCGACGATCACGATTACGACGTGAAAATGCGCGCGATCCACAAATTCATCGGCGAGGGTGACAAGGTCAAGGTCACGCTGCGTTTCCGCGGGCGCGAACTGTCGCACCAGCAACTCGGTATGAACCTGCTCAAGCGGGTGCAGGACGATACCACCGAAGACGCCAAAATCGAGGCCTATCCACGCATGGAAGGTCGCCAGATGCTGATGGTGCTGTCGCCGAAGTAGGCGGGGGGTCGGCCCTGCAACCGGTGAGGCTGGCGCCCGGCCGCCAAACTGGTTACAGGCGCAACCATATGACCAACAGCACCACTGGCACTGGCCCAACTCCGCCGCGCAAGCCCAAGGCCGCGCTGACCGCAATCGGCAATCGCAAGCTTAGTCCGGCGACCATGATGATGGGGCACGGCTATGATCCGGTGCTGTCCGAAGGCAGCCTCAAGGCGCCGATCTTCCTGACCAGCACCTTTGCCTTTGCCAGTGCCGCTGAAGGAAAGCGCTTTTTCGAAGGCATCACCGGCAAGCGCCCGGGCGGGACCGAGGGCCTGGTCTATTCGCGCTTCAACGGCCCCAACCAGCAGATCCTCGAAGGACGGCTGTCGCTGTGGGACGGGGCCGAGGAATCGCTGGTGTTCTCAAGCGGGATGACCGCGATCTGCGTGCTGTTCCTGTGCTTTTGCTCGGCCGGCGACGTGATCGTCCACTCGGGGCCATTGTATGCCGCAAGCGAAGGCTTCGTCGCCAAAACGCTCAGCCGGTTCGGGGTGACCTATCTCGATTTCCCGGCCGGCGCGACCCGGGCCGAAATCGCTGACGTGCTCACCCGCGCCAAGGCCAAAGCCGCCAGCCAGGGCGGCAAAGTGGCG
>JANOTT010000054.1:0-1645 GCA_031416535.1 Novosphingobium sp.
GCGATCTTCGCGGACACCTTGCAAGGCCATCCGCTGATCGCCAACAAGTCGGTATGGCGGCAGTTCCCGAAGGTGAGCAACGCGCGCTGGTCGGTCGGCAACCGGGTGCTGATCGGCGATGCGATGCGCACCGCGCACTTCTCCATCGGCTCGGGCACCCGGCTCGCCCTCGAGGATGCGATTGCACTCGAGCACGCGCTGTCCGAGCGGCCCGACGACCTGCCCGCGGCCCTGCTGGCCTACGAGGCGTCGCGCCGACCGGCGGTCGACAAGCTGGTCGACGCGGCCAACCGCAGCGCCGATTGGTACGAACGATTTGCCGAGCACATGGCGCTCGATCCGTGGCACTTCGCCTGGAGCTACATCCAGCGCAGCGGCCGGGTCGACGCCGCCCGGCTGCGCCGCGTCTCACCGCGGTTCGTGGCGGCCTGCGAGGCGCACGGCGTGGCGGTGGATCGCGATGTTGCGGCTTGAGCCGGTGTGACCGCCGCGACCCTCACCCCCCGCCCTACCCAGGAACCTCGGTTCCTGGCAACAAGTCAGCAGAGAGATCGCTGCAGCGATCTCTCCCGCCAGCGGGCGAGGGAGCAATTCGCGAGTTGCTCTTATGCCCCGCTTCTGCCGCAAGCGGGCGTGAGAGCAATTCGCCAGTCACCCGTCTGCCGCATGCGCACGGGGAGCAATTTCGCCAGCAGCCCAGCGCGCGCGGCCCCTGCGCCGGCTAGAACATCGACCACCGCCAGGCGCTGATCTGCGGCGGCAGGGATGAGTTGGGCAACCTGGCAATGGCTGACGCACCTTGGGTATGCCGAGCGCAAGGCGCAGCTTTCGGGCGTTGCTCAACGATGTCCCGCAGACCCGCGTCGTTCCCCACTTCATCGGAGACGGCAAGGCGCTGTTCCAGGCTGCGGTAGGGCTCGATCGAGCTTGAGGGCATTGTGGCCAAACGGCTGGGACTCGATCTACTCGCCGGGAGTCAAGTCACTGGACTGGATCAAGGTCAAGCGGGACGGTTTGCCGTTCCTCCAGAGAGGTTCCGCCACAAGTGAGCATCGTTCAGTCGTCATGCGCCCGACCCGCTCGTATACCATTTCTAGCGCAGGCAATTCCCTGCAACCTGGAGTGATGACATGGGCAACAAGGGAAAAATCAAGAAGCTCACGGAGGAAATTGAAACGCTTAATGACGCTGTCGAGAATTTCAAGTCCATATGCAAAGACTTAAAGGGGAACGACAGCGAGGTATGCGATGTATCGCTTCGGAAAAAGGCAGCGTCGGGCCAGCACGGGCTGAAGGATAACGCGACACGCAAGCAGGTTCGTGAGGGGCTAGAGAAGCGCATCAACCAACTTAAGCTAGACGCGAAGAAGAAGGCGACCGAACTGGCGGCGGAGCTGGCCGATTAAATTCGCAGCAGCTCCACCAATCGACCGCATGTACCTGGCGCAAGATGCCGTAGCGGCAGGCGTCCGCAGCCCCTCTCTCGCGACCGGCGAGGCAACAACTCGCCAAATGCTCCCTACCCATGAACCTCGGTTCCTGGGCAACAAGTCAGCAGAGAGATCGCTGAAGCGATCTCTGCCGCTGGCGGGAGAGGGCAGGGGAGAGGGTCGTCGCAAGCCGCGAAAGTTGTTCGACTACCGGC
>JANOTT010000055.1:0-3250 GCA_031416535.1 Novosphingobium sp.
CGCGCCGCAGGAGCAGAGCGGCGGGCCGGTCGCCGGGACCAATTCGAGCGAAAGTTGCAAGCTGGATCAGGCCAGCCTGGCATCGTGCAATGCGCTTTCGTCGCTGAACAAGACCTGGGAACCCATTTTTGCGGCGGCGAATGTTCCGTTCAAGCGCCCCGGGCTGGTGTTCTACCAGAACGTTGGCTCGTCGGGCTGCGGCTCGGCGCAAAGCGCAATGGGACCGTTCTATTGCCCCGAGGATCGCAAGATCTACCTCGACACCGATTTCTACCGCCAGATGGATGAGCAACTGGGCGCCACCGGCGCGTTCGCGCGCGACTATGTGATCGCGCATGAATACGGCCATCACATTCAGAAGTTGACCGGGATTTCCGACCAGATCCGCAGCGCGCAATCGCAGAACCCGCGCACTGCCAACCAGCTCTCGGTGCGGCTTGAATTGCAGGCCGATTGCTATGCCGGGGTGTGGGCGGCCAAGAACAAGGACCGGCTCGATCAGGGCGACATGGAAAGCGGGCTGAACGCGGCGCACCAGATCGGCGATGACAACCTGATGCGCAGCGCCGGGCGCAATCCCAACGAAGCCACTTTCACCCACGGGACGAGCGCGCAGCGGGTGGACGCGCTGCGGCGCGGGATGCAATCGGGCAACGACAGCGTCTGCGACGCCTTCATGCAGCGCTGACCTCAGCCGGATTTCGCCGGAACGCTTGCGCGATTTGCACGTTATCCGTGCACGTCCACCAGCCAAGCGAGCCCCAGCCATGCACCTGTCCAAGCCCCTCCTGCGGGCCGCCCTGATCGCGTCGAGCGCGGTGCTCGCACTGCCCGCTGCGGCCAGCGACCCGGTCCCGGCCGGCGCAAATCCGGCATCCGCCCGGCCGATCACCAACCAGAAGGTGACCGCGGTTGACGTGATTGCCACACCGGCGGGCGACCTCAATCTGCGCAAGGGTAAAATCCCCGCGCTGCTCGATGCGGCGGTCGCCGATCCTTACAACCTTGCAGGCCTGAAAACCTGCGCGCAGCTATCGGTCGCAGTGAACCAGCTTGACGCGATCCTTGGCCCCGATCGCGACATTCCAGCCGACCGCGCCGAAAGGCTGAGCGTTGGGCGCGTGGCGCAGTCCGCCGTCGGCTCGTTCATCCCGTTCCGCGGGATCATCCGTGAGGTCAGCGGCGCCAATTCGCACCAGCGCAAGATCGACGACGCGGTTGAGGCCGGCACCGCGCGGCGCTCGTTCCTCAAGGGCTTCGGCCAGGCGCGTGGCTGCGCGTACCCCGCGCGTGAGATAACCCCCGCAGCGCTGGTCGCGCTCGAAGCGCAGGCCGCGCGTGACAAAGCGGCGCTGGAAAAGGCCAAGCAAGACAAGGCCATTGCCAAAAAGCAGGATTCGCCCAGCACCTAAGCGCGGCGGCGCGGCTTCCCTCGCGCGGCGCAATGCGATAGCGCGGCGGCATGCGCCTGACCGATTGCCACAACATCGACGATTTCCGGGCGCTCGCCCGCCAGCGTCTGCCGTGGCCAGTGTTCGATTATATCGATGGCGCTGCCGATGACGAGCTGACCAAGGCGCGCAATACATCGGCCTATGACCGCGCCGATCTGGTCCCCGATGTGCTGGCCGGGGTAGCTGAGATCGATGCCTCGTGCACCATCCTGGGGCGCAAGTCGGCGCTGCCGCTGCTGCTGTCCCCGACCGCGCTGCAACGCGTGTTCCATTGGCAGGGCGAGCGCGCGGTGGTGCAAGCCGCCGCCAAATTCGGGCTGTGGTGCGGCATCTCCAGCCTGGCGACGGTCAGCATCGAGGAAGTCGGCGCGCTGACGACCGCGCCGAAGCTGTTCCAGTTCTATTACCACAAGGATCGCGGGCTCAACCGCAGCATGATTGAACGCTGCCAGGCCGCCAAGTTCGATGCAATTGCGCTAACGGTCGATACCATCGTGGCGGGCAAGCGCGAACGCTGCGCGCGCAGCGGGTTTACCTCACCGCCCAAGTTCACCGCGCGCTCGGCGCTGTCCTACGCGATGAAGCCGCGCTGGGCGCTGGATTACCTGCTGCGTGAGAAATTCTCGCTGCCCAACCTCGACAGCCACGTGCGCGAAGGGACCGGCGAGGCAGTCTCAATCGCGGGCTATTTCAATACCATGCTCGATCAGACGCTCGACTGGACCATGGCCGAGCAATTGCGCGACGACTGGGGCGGCAAGTTCGCGCTCAAGGGCGTGATGAGCGTGGCCGATGCGCGCCGCGCTGCGGACATGGGGATCGACGCGATCATGATCAGCAACCACGGCGGCCGCCAACTCGACGGCAGCCGTTCGCCGTTCGACCAGCTGCCCGAAATCGTCGATGCCGTCGGCGGCCGGATCGAGATTATCTGTGATGGCGGCGTGCGGCGCGGCACCCATGTGCTCAAATCGCTGTGTGCGGGAGCCACGGCGGCCTCGGGCGGACGGCTGTACCTCTATGCGCTGGCCGCCGCCGGGCAGGACGGGGTCGAGCGCGCGCTCGGCATTCTCAAGGACGAGATCGAGCGCGGGATGAAGCTGATGGGGGTCAAGTCGGTCGGCGAACTGACCGGCGAGCGGCTGCGCTGGCGTTAGCCGAGTTTTATCCGGGCAGGCCGCCGGTCTGGCGCTGCGCCTCACCCAGCGCGAGCGCGGCCGATATCGCCAGGTTCATCGATCGCACTCCCGCCCGCATCGGCAGCCGCACCCGCGCATCGCAGGCCTGCGCCACCGCCGCCGGCACGCCGCCACTTTCCTTGCCGAACAGCAGCACATCGCCCGGCTGAAAGGCGAAATCATAGGCCGAGTGCTCGGCTTTGGTGGTGAGCAGCACCAGTCGGCGCGGGGCTATCGAGGCCTGGAACGCCTCGAAGCTCGCGTGGCGCGCCACGTCCACGTGATCGATATAATCCATCGCCGCCCGCCGCACCCGTTTGTCGTCCCAGACAAACCCCAGCGGCTCGATCAAGTCCACCGCTGCGCCAAGGCACGCGCCCAGCCGCAAAACGGAACCGACATTTCCGGCGATCTCGGGTTCGAACAGGGCGATGCGCATAGCGCGTGATTGGCGTGTCAGGCTCGAAAAGTCGAGGGCATGGGTCGGTTTTCAGCATATTGGGTCACAGCGCAGGCACGAACGGGGGGCCAGCTTGTGCCGAGTACCAGTTTTTGGTAGCACTAGTGAATGGCCAAGAAAAACACCTCAATTGTGCTGGGTGACCGCTATGTCGCCTA
>JANOTT010000056.1:0-2840 GCA_031416535.1 Novosphingobium sp.
TAGCGCCGTTTCGATTGGTCATAGCCGGGCGGCAGCCACACCGTCAGTCGCTGCTCGGGCAAGCCGGGCGCCGCAACGTGTTCGAATTCAAGCAGGCGGCCCCGGTCCTGGCTCGCCTGCGCCGGAAGCGCCAGCGCCAGCGCCAGCCATCCGGTGAACGCCAGCAAAACCGCTCGCAGCAAGCGCAGCATCATTTGATCAAATGCAACCGCACCGCCGCGCCGCCGCCGGGGGCGAGTCCGTCTAATCTGTTCCGCATGTTCCCCGTCAGCACCAATGGCACAGATTTGAGGTTGTGATTTAAGGAGGATTGGGGCTTCGTCGTAGTGACGAAGGAACTAAGATGAAGCCCCAATCCTCCTTGAAAAATCGCCGGTAAAGGCCCCTGCAGAGCGGGTGGTGGAGGATATCCGGCGGCAGACACGCCGGCATTTCTCGGCCGAGGACAAGATCCGTATCGTGCTCGGCGGCCTGCGCGGCGATGACAGTATCGCCGAGCTGCGCCGCCAAGCTCGTGCATTGAAGCAATGCGTTGCCGACCTGACCTTCGAGAACCGCCTGCTTAAAAAAAGCATGATCGCGGATGGGGGCGAAGACGAATGAGGTATCCCGCATCCCAGAAGCTCGAGATCATCCGGATCGTCGAGCAGTCGCACCTCCCGGCCAAGCGCACGCTGGACCAGCTCGGCGCCGCCCGCCTCACATCAACCCCCAGACGAGGCCCGCACTCCGCTAATCTACGCCGCACTTTGCGCCAAATGATCTGACGACGGACAGTCGGGCAGCAAAGGCGGACCGACTTGTTCGGTAGCTGGCTCATGAAGTCTCGACGACTTTCCGTAAAGGTAGGGATCATGTGGTGCTGAATGGCGCGCTCGTGCTGCTGGCGCAGGATGAGCCTTTCATTGCCTTGGATCTCGCATTGGCGATCGAGGATGCCGGCGGCGAAGTCGTCGGTCCCGCTGCCAGCGTCACAGAGGCGCTGGCGCTGATCGAGGCCAGACCGATCGTGGCCGCGATCCTCGACGTCAACCTGATCGATGGCGATATCACCCCGGTGGCAGAAGTAGTTTTGCGTTTAGGTCTTCCGGTCCTGCTGCAATCCGGCATCGGCCTCGCGCCTGAACTGGCTGCGCGCTTTCCCAATCTGACTGTCCACACCAAGCCGTATGTTGCGGCTAAGCTGGTTGCGCAGCTTGCGGACTTGATCCTTGATCAACAACGGGCAGCACAGTCTGGCACGGAGTCTGGCACGGAACGCTCCTTGTCATAGCCAGCCTTGGGCTGTGGTGCCGAAGCTCAGCATCGCCGGCTCAAACGCGGTTTGTTTCCCCAGGCCACCACCAGCTAGCGATCAGTACCAATCAAGCCGCCACCGGCACTTCGTTCCACAGCCGGGTCAGGATGTCCTTCATGGCGGCCTGATGCGCGCAGTTCACGAACCAGCGGTCCATGCAGCGTTGCCACGTTTCGAGCGAAGTGACGGGATCCAGTTCGCGCAGTTTGGCCGTGCGTTCGCGCGCTTCATCCGCGCGCCCCAGATAAGTCAGTGCGATTAATTGTCCGATGCAGATCGACGGATTCAAGGGATTTAGCCGCCAGCCTTCGGCATAGCGTTCAAGCGCGGCGTGCCAATTCTGCACCCGCAACTGCCCGCTGCCGCGCCAGATATATGAGGCGAACAACAAGTGCGAGCTTGGCGCAACGCGCAGCTCGGTGGCAAAGTGGGCCTCGGCCTCGTCGATCCGGTCCAGCAACGTCGCCGCCACTCCGGCCGAATAATGGGCCAGACCGCAGCTCGGGCTGATCTGGCACGCGCGGTCGGCCTGGGCCAGCGCTTCATCGGGGCGGCCAATGTAGTTAAAGGCTTCGGAAACATGCGCGAGCACGACGGCATTGTCGGGCTCGAGCGCGAGCGCGGTGTCGATGATCTTGCGGATGCGCTTGATCTCGTCCGCACTGTCGGGCAGCAGCCACATGTAGATGGTCGCACTGGCATCGGCCAGCATGGCCTGCGCCGTGCCGTAATCGGGCGCAAGCTCGACCGCCTTTTGCGCCTCGGTCAGCGCTTGCAACAGCGTCTCGCCGGTGATGTTGCGGTACGCCGCGCTCGATCGCGTCACGCATTCCCACGCGGTCAGATCGCTCGGTTTCTTGAGCACCCGCGCCATTTCGACCCGGGTTACTTGCGTGTGCAAATGCGCCGCCACTTCGAACACAAGGTCTTCCTGCAGTTCGGCCAGTTCGGACAGCGGGCGTTCGAACTTCTGGGTCCACAGGATCGCGCCACCTTCGGCCTCGACCAGCTGCGCGGTAACCCGCAGCAGATTGCCGGCGCGGCGGACATTGCCCTCCATCACATAGCGCACCCCCAGATCGCGCGCCATCGCGAGCAGATCGGGCAGCGCGCCGGTGCGGTAGCGCGCGGTGGCCGAGCTGGTGATGACCTTCAGGTTCACCCCTTGCGACAGGGCATCGATGATGTCCTCGACCATCCCGATCGAAAACACGTCGTCTTCACTTTGGCCCGAACGGTTGGCAAACGGCAGCACCGCCAGCGACGGGGCATCGCCGTGCTTACTCGCGGGCCTGACCGGAGCATGGCCGGCGGACAGCACCGGCGGCGGCGGTGACGCGGGCGAGAGCAGCGTCGGCAGCGGCAGCGGCGCTTCGCGGCTGTCGGCCTCGACAAACCGGCGCACGTCGGCGACGAAGGCTTGCCAGCTGCGATCGGCATCGTCGCCGCGCCAGTGTGAAAGCTCGGCGGTCTGCGTCAGCTCGAACATGATCGGCCGCTCGCAGCGCTCGATCATCGCCGGGACCAGCGTCTTGCTGCGATC
>JANOTT010000057.1:0-6014 GCA_031416535.1 Novosphingobium sp.
AGCAGCAGGTTCTGCGCAATCCACAGCGTTACCAGCCGGCGCACCAGCGGCGCGGCGGCGGTGCTCGATCCGGGTCGCAGTGTTACCAGCACGAACAGCGCGGCCAGCAGCGCGGTGGCGACCAGCGGGTAAGCGCCGCGATGGGCATAGTCGGCCAGCGTGATGCCGGTGGGCAGCGCCGCGAGGTGGCTCAGGTAGGCGAGGTCCATCGCGTTCTGCGCGGCGAACAGCGCGTTGAACGCGGCGAGCGACAGCGTGACCGAGGCGAGGCTCACCCCGGGCAACACCACGTCGCCGCTGACGTCGAAGGTCCCGAACATCCGGCGCGGCGGGCGCGGGCGGAGCACCCCCCAGGTCATCACCAGCAGCGCGCCCCACAGCACGATGCGCGGGATCAGCGACCAGTCGAATTCGGGCAGCGCGAGCCGCGCCAGCATTTGCTCGATCACCGGGTTGGCAGCCGCGAACAGCCACACGAACAGCGCCGAGCCGAGCAGCGGGAGCACCAGCACCGGCAGGCTGCGGCGCAGGCCGAGCGGCCCGGCGGGGCGTTTGCGGCGCACGCGGCTGAGGATCGTGAGATCGATCAAGGGGCCGAATAGCGATTTGAACCCATGCGCGATCAATCGCTGGATCCAGCGCCAGCCATCGTCGAACCGCGCGGTGCCGGGCAGCAGCGTGGCGAAACCGAGTGCTACCCAGAACAGCGCGAAGGCTAGCGGGCTGGGGTCCCACAGCTGCGCCAGCACATAGAGCGCGGCCAAGCTCAGCGCGATCCGCGCGCGCCAGTCGCGGCGCACCGCCGGCCGCGCGATCAGCAGCGCGGCGATCAATGCAAAACCGTAGATGCCCTGAACTCCGCCCCATTGGCCAAGCCGCCAGAACAGGACGTCGCCCACAATCACAACCAGCACCGCCGCGCCTAGCTTCAGGGTCAGGCTCCCAGCCCAGCGTCTTGATCGCGTCGACATCATCTGCTCCCCGGTTGCCCGCGATGTCGCTAGCGCACCGGAGCGCAGCAAAAGCCGCGTGAGCGGTGCCCGGACGGGGTTTTTATCGTGCAGACGCGGTGCAGGCTTGCAACGCCGGGCATTACGCGCGAGCAAGGCGATCGGCCGGGCGCGAGCAACGCGGCAGGTTCAGCCCTGCGCAATCTGGCAACTGCCACAGACCAGCATCAATTTCAAAATCAACAGGAAATGTCTATGTCCCGACCGCGCCGTTACCCGCTGATGTCGCTTGCCGTGCTCAGCGCCGCGCTGCTGGCCGCCGGGCCAGCGCAGGCTGCGCCCGACGAAGGCAAGCGCGCTTGTCTGGTTGATGCCAAGGTGCTTTGTAAGGCAGAAATGCGCTCGATGAGCCGCAAGAAGGTTCAGGCCTGCCTGATCGCCAAGATCGACCAGACCAGTCCGGTTTGCCACACCACCATGCTCAAGCTCAAAGCCGCGCACGAAGCCGCAACGGCCGCAAAACGCTAGGTCGTCAGCGCGGAATCGCCCTTCAAGGCGCGCGCTTCGGCACCGATCCGGACATACAGCATCGCGGCGTTGAGCAGCGTGAACAGCGCCGCGATCCCGATCAGCCCGAAGGTCAGCGGCAGCACCGCAATCTCGGCGGTGACCACGCAGTAATTGGGATGGCTGAGCCAGCGGAACGGGCCACGTTTGACCAGCGGCGCGCCGGGCAGCACGATGATCCGCGTGGTCCAGCGCGGGCCGAGCACCGCCAGCACCCACACCCGCAGCGCTTGCAGCACCGCGAATACCCCCAGCAGAACCAGGTTGACCGGCTGTTCGCCGACGCTGAACCATAGCGCCGCGAGCCACGCCGCGTGCAGCGTCACCATCACCGGATAGTGACCGCGGCCATACTCGGTCGCGCCCTGCGCCAGCAGCCGCTGCGTGTTGCGGCGGGCGATCACCAGCTCGCTCAACCGCTGCAGCGTAACCAACGCCATGATCACATAAGGCAGCGTCATGCCGCTTTGCGCAGCGTGACGGTGCTGGCGGTGAAACCCGGACCGAGCGCGGTCAGCACCGACAGCGGCGGCAACCCTTGTTTGCGGACCTCGTCGAGCACGAACAGTGCGGTGGGCGCCGACATGTTGCCGTGGGCGCGCAGCACCTCGCGTTCGTGATCGAGCGAGCCCTGGTTAAGCGACAGCGCCTGTTCGATCGCATCGATCACTTTGGCCCCGCCGGGATGGCAGACGAAGCGATCGATCTCGGCAAGCGTCAGCGCTTGCGGCGCGAGCATCTCTTCGATCGCTGCGCGCATGTGCTGCCGGGCAAAGACGGGAATCGCGCGGTTCAAAACCACGCCAAGTCCGCCGGGCTGGATTTCCCAGCCCATGATGTCGAGCGTATCGGGCCAGGTTTTCTCGCCCGAGCCCGAGATTTGCACAAAGCCTTCATCGCCCGTCCGGATCACGCAGGCCGCCGCGCCATCGCCAAACAGCGCGGTCGAGATGATGTCGGCCTTGCCGATGTTGCCGGTCTGAAACGCCAGGCTGCACAGCTCGACCGTTACAAACAGCACCACCGATCCCGGCGTCGCGCGCGCCAGTCTGGCGGCCAGCCCAAGCCCGCTGACCCCGCCCGCGCAGCCGAGGCCGAACACCGGCACGCGGACAACATCGGTGCGAAAGCCCATCCGGCCCAGCGCCCGGGCTTCGAGACTGGGGGTGGCAATTCCGGTCGATGAGACGGTGATGATCGTATCCACCGCACCGGCCGCAAGCCCGGCCTCGGCCAGCGCGCGGGTCGCCGCGGCGATGAACAGTTCCAACCCGACGTCGAGATAGACCGCGGTGCGTTCGGCAAAGCTGCGCTCGTCGCGGTACCAGTCAACCGGGCAGGCGAGTTGGCGCTGCTGGATCCCGGCATTGGTGAAGACCGAGGTCATGCGATCAAAATCGCGGAAGCCCCCGGCCAGCACCGCGCGCGCCACCTCGACCGCAGTTTCCTGATCGAGTTCGTGCGGCGGGGTGTGGGTGGCGAGCGAGAGAATTGAAACCGGGAGCGGCATACCAGTCCTTCATGAGCTGAACCGGCATGGTTGGCATCCAAGCGGAAACGGTTGATCCAAGCGAAAGTTCCGCCGCCCCAAATGCGCGTCGGGTCTGTATCAAGCCGTTCAAGAAGCTGATAGCGAACAATTGACATGAATGACAGCTTAGCGCCGAACGCCGCCCCCCGAATCTGGATCGCCTTTGCGATCATGTGCTTGGGGATGTTCATGGCGATCCTCGACATCCAGATCGTCACCACCTCGTTGCCCGCAATCCGCGCCGCGCTGCGCATCGAGCCCGACCAGATGGTGTGGATCCAGACCGCATATCTGACCGCCGAGATCGTTGCGATCCCGCTCACTGGGTATCTGACCCGGCTGATGGGGATGCGCTGGCTGTTCGTAACGGCGATTTCGGTGTTCACTGTGGCCTCGGCGGCCTGCGCGGCAAGCACCGGGTTTGCCCCGCTGATCGCTGCGCGGATTGTTCAGGGCTTTGCCGGGGGGACGCTCATCCCGGCGGTCTTTTCGGCAGTGTTCCTGCTGTTTCCCGAACGTCAACAGGGGCTGGCGACCACTCTGGCCGGAGTCGCCGCGGTGCTCGCTCCGACCGTCGGCCCGGTGGTCGGCGGGTGGATCACCCAGACCTATTCGTGGCACTGGCTGTTTCTGGTCAACGTGGTGCCCGGCGTGATCGCGGCGGCGGCGGCGGCGCGGCTATTGCGCACCGCCGCCGCAATGGAGCGCGGCCATGCGGTGTTCGATGCGCTGGCGCTGCTGGCGCTGGCCGCTGCGCTGACCGCGCTCGAACTTGCGCTCAAGGATGCGCCGGGGCTGGGCTGGGGCTCGGCGCGGGTGCTCGGCGAAATCGCGGTGGTGCTGGGCGCGGCGGCGGTGTTCGCGATCCGAACGCTGCGCGCCCGCCATCCGGTGGTCGAACTGCGCCTGCTGCGCGACCGCAATTTTGCGGTCGGCAGCGCGCTCAGCTTCGTGCTCGGGGTGGGCTTGTTCGGTTCGACCTACCTGATGCCGTTCTTCCTGGGGCTGGTGCGCGATCACGGCGCGCTGGAGATCGGGCAGATCATGCTGGTCACAGGGCTGGCGCAACTGGCGGCGGCGCCGCTGGCGGTGGCGCTCGAGCGGCGGTTCGATCCGCGGCTGTTGACGCTGTTCGGGTTCGCGCTGTTTGGCGCCGGGCTATTGCTCAGCTCGCGCCAGACGGTGGACACCGATGCGGCCGAAATGATGGTGCCGCAGATCCTGCGCGGCGCGGCGATCATGTTCTGCCTGCTGCCGCCGACACGGCTGGCGCTTGGCCACCTGAGCCCGGCGCTGGTGGCCGATGGCAGCGGGCTGTTCAACCTGATGCGCAATCTGGGCGGGGCGATCGGGCTGGCGCTGATCGATACGATCATTTTCAGCCGCAGCCCTCATTACGGCAGCCTGATCGAGGCGCAACTGCGCGCGGGCGATGTCGACACGGCGGTGCGGATCGGGATCCCGCGCGATGCGTTCCTTGAGAACTTGGGCGAGCCGATCGACGACATCACCATCGAAATGGTCCGGCCGCTGGTGGAAAAGGCGGCGCTGACGCAAGCGATCAACGATGCTTGGCTGGCGATCGGGCTGATCACTGTGGCAGCGCTGCTGCTGGTCTGGCTGGTGCGGCGCAGCGCTGCGCGCGCCTAAAGCGGTGACCCATCCTTGTCGCGGTAGATCTCGCGGCGGCCAACGTGGTTGGCCGGGCCGACAAACCCGTCGCCTTCCATCCGCTCGACCCATTTGGCCGCAGTGTTATAGCCCACGCCCAGTTGGCGCTGCAGCCACGAGGCGCTGGCCTTCTGGCTTTCGAACACGATCTGGCAGGCTTGGCGGTATTTGCGCTCGTCGGGGCTGTCGCTGGCGGCGGCATCCAGGTCGTCGAACCCGAACGCGCCATCTTCGGGCTCTTCAGTCACCGACGTGACATATTCGGGCTTGCCCTGCGCGCGCCAGAAATCGGCGATCCGCTCAACCTCCTCATCCGACACAAACGGGCCGTGGACGCGCATGATCGGCTCGGTGTTGGGCTTATAAAGCATGTCGCCCTTGCCCAGCAGTTGCTCGGCGCCCTGTTCGCCCAGGATCGTGCGGCTGTCGATCCGGCTGGTCACGGCAAACGAAATCCGGGTCGGCATATTGGCCTTGATCACCCCGGTGATGACATCGACCGACGGGCGCTGGGTGGCCATGATCAGGTGGATCCCGGCGGCGCGGCTCTTTTGCGAAAGCCGCTGGATCAGCACTTCGATTTCCTTGCCGACGGTGATCATCAGATCGGCCAGTTCGTCGACGATCACCACGATCTGCGGCAGCGTCTGGTAATCGAGCTGGTGCTCTTCGAACAGCTCCTCGCCGGTATCGGGATCGAACCCGATCTGGATCCGGCGGCCCAGCGGCTTGCCTTTGGCAATCGCGCTGGTGACCTTCTCGTTGAAGCCCGACAGGTTGCGCACCGACAGCTCGCTCATCTGGCGATAGCGCCGCTCCATCTCCTCGACCGCCCACTTGAGCGCGCGCACCGCCTTGGCCGGCTCGGTCACCACCGGGGACAGCAAGTGCGGGATATCGTCGTAGCTCTTGAGTTCGAGCACCTTGGGATCCACCAAAATGAGGCGGCACTGCGCCGGCGTGAGCCGGTACAGCAGCGACAGCAGGATCGTATTGAGCCCGACCGACTTGCCCGATCCGGTGGTCCCCGCGACCAGCAGATGCGGCATCACCGCAAGATCGGCCACGATCGGCTCGCCCGCGATGTCCTTGCCCAGGATGATCGGCAGCGCGGCCTTCGATTGCGCGAACTTCTCGCAGGCGACCAGCTCCTTGAAGCTGACCATCTGGCGGTCGGCGTTGGGCAGCTCGATCCCCATCACGGTGCGCCCCGGGATCGAGGACACCCGCGCCGAGATCGCGCTCATGTTGCGGGCGATATCGTCGGCCAGGCCGATCACCCGGCTGGCCTTGAT
>JANOTT010000058.1:0-2257 GCA_031416535.1 Novosphingobium sp.
GGTGGCGAGCAGGCTTGAAACGGCGGCGATCCAGAACGTGTTCATGGCTGCGGTCCCTCAGTTGATCTTGACGTCGAATTTGACGGTTTTGCTGGTGCCGCCGGCGACCGTGCCAAGATTGACATCGATCCCGCTGGCCGAAGCCTGACCCGTATCGGTGTCGGTGGTGTCGGTCAGGGCCGCAGCGTCGAGCGTGAGTGTGCCGGGCTGGTAGGTCGTGCCGGTCGGAATGACGTCGGTGATGTGCAAGCCGTCCGCCTGACCCGAACCACTGATCGCAGCGGTCACGGTGTAGGTCACGACCGCCCCGGGAACGGGTTGCGAACCGCCAAACGGATCGGCGACCACGGCCGATTTGGCCAAAGCGACCGTGGCCAGGCTTGCCACCAGCGTATCTTTCGCATTGTCGCTGGCGGTGGAGGCACCCACCACCGCATCGCCGCCGCCATCGCCTTGTCCGGAAAATACTGCGCCCGGCGCGCCGGTCCCGGTGGCGGCGTCTGCAGTCAACTGAACCTGGCTGGTCTGTCCGTCGCCCGCGCCCGCAGGCAGGCTGACAATCACGAAAATCCTGAGCGAACCGTCGGGCGCAATCAGTGGCGTAGCAGCGGAGCTGGCGAGCACCTGATCGACGCCCGAATCGTACGTACCGTTGCCGTTGGTATCGACCACAACCGCTTGCACCGCCGCATCAAAGGCATTGCCCGCAACCGCCGGATTGATCGTGAGGTTGAATGCCTCGGGACCATTGCCGGTGTTGGTGATCGAATATTCGAGGACGGCGTTGCCCGCGCCCGCAATGGCCGGGGTGGTGGTAAGCCCGGCCACTGCGACATCGAGCAGTTCGTCGACTTTAATACTGACCGTGTTCGACGACACGGTCCCGCTGGCCGTGCCCGACGTATAGGTCGCCGACGCCGTATTCTGGATCAGTGTCCCGGCAGCTACGCCAGTTGCATGGGCGGCACCTGGAATCAGTACCGCTCCCAAGGTGACCAGGGCGAAGGCGCGAGGTGCAACCCGGCTGAAAAAATGGCTTGTCATGCGAACCTAGTAACTTTCCGCGGTATATAACCAGACAAACTGCTTCTGGATTTACCCGTGGTTTTTGGCGTGAAGCGGTAACGTTCTGACCTCGCCGGGGTCGCTGCAACGCCCGGCTATGAGCCGCTTTTGCGGTGTGAATTCGATTGTCATTGTGCTGACATTTGTGGATTTTTTAGCGCGGCCAGGCATGCGCAAAATTGGTTAACGGTGGACGAAATGTCAGCGCGAAAGCGCGCGAAGCGGCCAGCGAACGTGCAGCTGCTGTCAGCGGCGCGCCGTTGACCGCAAGGTTCACGGCGAAAAAGGACGATTTGACCCGCAAGGCAGCCGCGCCAGCATGCGGCTCACCACGTTCAGCCGCTGAGCTTGTGGATTTTCTATCGACCGCATCCGCGATTTTATGGCATCGAAAATCGCCGATCAGTGCCACCGCCGCCGCCAGCTACTCTGGTGATTTTACCCGGCGGGTCTGCAATGTTTGCGGTGTGTCAGATGTGGATGGCTCGCCCGTAGGCCGCCAGCACGCTTTCATGCATCATTTCGCTCAACGTGGGGTGCGGGAAAACCGTCTGCATCAGTTCGGCCTCGGTGGTCTCGAGCGTTTTGCCCACGACATAGCCCTGGATCAGTTCGGTCACTTCGGCGCCGATCATATGCGCACCCAGCAGTTCGCCGGTCTTGGCGTCGAACACCGTTTTGACGAAGCCCTCGGCTTCGCCCAGCGCAATCGCCTTGCCGTTGCCGATGAACGGGAAGGTCCCGGCCTTGACGGTGTAGCCCGCGTCCGTGGCCGCGGCCTCGGTCAGCCCGACGCTCGCGATTTGCGGGTGGCAATAGGTACACCCCGGGATATTGCGCTTGTCCATCGCGTGCGGATGGACCTCCGTGTTGCCGAGCGCCTGCGCAATCGCTTCGGCCGCGATCACGCCTTCGTGGCTGGCCTTGTGCGCAAGCCATGGGCCGGGCGTGACATCACCGATCGCCCAGACCCCCGCAACATTGGTGCGGCCCATCCCGTCGATTGCAATGATCCCGCGCTCGGCTTTGATGCCCAGCGTTTCGAGCCCGATATTCTCGGTATTGGCAGCAATGCCGACCGCGACGATCACATGGCTAAACTCGCTCTCGGTAGCGTTGCCGTCTGCGGTCTTGATCTTGGCCTTCACACCCTTGTCCGACACCGCGAGGCTCTCGACCCCGGCCCCGGTCA
>JANOTT010000059.1:0-7693 GCA_031416535.1 Novosphingobium sp.
GCGCGGGATCGGGCGATATCGCGATGAAACCGGGGATCGAGCGGCTCGACGGCGACGGGGTGGTCTTCACCGACGGCAGCCGCGAACAGCTCGATGTGATCGTCTGGGCGACCGGTTACGATATCAAGTTTCCGTTCTTCACCGATCCGGACCTGACCGCCGATGCCGACAACCGCCCGCCGCCGCTGTACAAGCGGATCATGAAGCCGGGGGTGCCCGACCTGTTCTACCTGGGGCTGGCGCAGCCGCTGCCGACGCTGGTCAACTTCGCCGAACAGCAGAGCAAGCTGGTCGCGGCCTATCTGACCGGGGCCTATCTGCCGCCGCCGCCGGCCGCGATGGAGCGCGCGATCACGGCCGACGAAGACTATTACACCGGGCAGTATTACGCGGCGCGGCGCCACACGATCCAGCTCGACTTCGATCACTATGTGCGGGCACTGAAACGCGAACTGGCCAAAGGGGCCAAGCGTGCAGGCACGGCGGGCAACCGTCTGCCGGTCCCCGCGCGCCAACTGGAGGAAGCATGACCATGGCGACCGTTGCCGCCCCCCGCGCGATCAATCCGGTCGATGTCAGCGCCAACGCGCTGTATGTCGATGACACCTGGCGCGCGCCGTTTGCGCGGCTGCGCGCCGAGGCGCCGGTCAGCTGGCGCGAAGAAAGTCCGTTCGGGGCTTACTGGTCGGTTGCAACGCACGCGCTGGTGCAAGAGGTGGAGGTCCACCCCGAGATCTATTCATCGCGCTGGGACCTGGGCAATATCACCATCGCCGACAGCGTGGGCGGCAGCGAATTTCCCAATTTCATCGCGCAGGACCCGCCAATCCACACTGCGCAGCGCAAGGTGATCGCGCCGGCCTTTTCGCCGAGCCAGATCGTCAAACTCGAAGCGCAGGTTCGCGCGCGGACGACCGAGCTGTTCGCTGGCCTGCCGCGCGGCGAGACTTTCGACTGGGTTGAGCGGATCTCGATCCCGCTAACCTTGGGCATGCTGTGCATCCTGTTCGACATGCCGTTCGACGAGTGGCGCGATATCAAGCGTTGGTCGGACTTTGCCAGCGGGGTTTCGGCGGACAACCTCAACGACGAATACCGCGCCGAATTCCTGACGCAGATGACGCAAATGCTCGGGCGGTTCGACCGCGAGCTCGAAGCGCGCCGGGCCTTGCCGCCCAGCGACGATCTGCTCAGCCGGATGGTCCATTCCGAAGCGATGGGCCATATGGACGCGATGGAGCGGATCGCCAATATCGCGCTGCTGATCGTCGGCGGGAACGATACCACACGCAATTCGATGTCGGCGCTGGTCGAGGCGTTCGATCGCTATCCCGAGCAGCTTGAGCGGCTGCGCGCCGATCCCGCGCTGATCCCCAACGCTGCGCAGGAAATTATCCGCTGGCAATCGCCGGTCACGCATATGCGCCGCACCGTGCTCAGCGATACCGAATTGGGCGGGCAGACGATCAAGGCCGGCGAAAAAGTGGTGCTGTGGTACATTTCGGCCAACCGTGACGAGGGCGTGTTTCCCGCTGCTGAGCACTTCGATGTCGGCCGCGACAATGCCCGACGGCATCTGGGCTTCGGGCACGGCATCCACCGCTGCGTCGGTGCCCGGCTGGCCGAAGTGCAACTTGCCGCTGTGATCGGGGAGATGGTCCGGTCGGGCGCGCGGTTCGTGCCGCAAGGGCTGCCCACCCGGCTCGCCAGCCCGTTCCTGCACGGGTTTACCGCGATGCCGGTGCAGCTCGCCGCCGCGCGGGATTAGGCTGCCGCAACAACTTGTCGGGGAATATTCAGGTTAGGTCTGGCATGGGACGGTGCAACGCTTGAAGCGCGGCACCGAAACGGGCAATATTGGCCTGATGGTGCGCGCCTGCGGTGCAGGAAGTCGTGCCTCTACAGGAGTTTTGACGATGACGGCGGGGAAGACAGTGCGCGGCCGCAAGCAGGCGCGTCGGCGGGCAATCGGTCCGGGGCTGGCGCTGGCCGGGCTGCTAAGCTCGGCGATGGCGCTGGCCGCCAGTCAGCCGCAGAGTATCCTGCCCAGCCCGGCGCCGAGCGCTTCACCGGCGGCGATGCCCATTGCGTCACCCAGTGCGTCACCCAGTGCGACCCCCAGTGAGGCGCCCAGGATCGTGCCGCAAATGCCGCTTGACGAGCCGGTGGTGAGCTGGTCGGTGAGCGATGCCCGGTCGCTGCTGGGGGTGATCGAGGGGATCGACGCCGACGGGCTGTTTCCGGCCGATTACCAGCCCGACAAGTTGCGCAGCGCGATTGCCGCTGGCGATGCGGCGGCGCTCGATGTGCAGGCCAGCCGCGCTTTCGCCTGGCTCGCCGAAGATATGCGCGATGGCCGCACCCGCTATAACGCGCGGCTGCAGTGGTTTGTGGTCGACACCGATATCGAAACCCAGCCAACTACCGCGTTGATGGCGCGCGCATTGCAAGCGCATGACGTGGCCGGGGTCATCGCGGGGCTCCAGCCGACCGTGCCCGATTACGGCGAACTCAAGGGTCTGCTCGCGGTGACCCCGGCGCGCGACAAGGCCAAACGCAGCCTGATCCGGATCAACATGGACCGCTGGCGGTGGCTGCCGCGCGACCTTGGCAAGTATTACCTGCTGACCAATGTGCCCGAATTCCAGCTGCGGCTGACCGTCGACAATTCGATCATCCGTTCGTACCGGACGATTGTCGGCAAGGTCGGCAAGACCGCTACCCCGCAATTGGCGGCGGTGGTGCAAGGGGTGGTGTTCAACCCGACCTGGACCGTGCCGCAGTCGATCGTCAAAGGGGAGGGGATGGGCGCCAAGTTGATCGCCAACCCCGCTTCGGCGCTGCGCCAGGGTTATAAGGTGACCAAGGCCAAGAACGGCATGATTACCGTGGTGCAGCAGCCCGGTCCGGGCAATTCGCTTGGCATGATCAAACTCGATATGCCCAACGAGCACGCGATCTTTATTCACGATACCCCCGCGCGCGGGCTGTTCAGCCAGACTGACCGGGCGCTCAGCCACGGCTGCGTGCGGACCGAACGCGCGGCTGAACTGGGAATTACCATGGCGATCCTGGGGGCCGGGATGAGCTCTGACCAGGGGGTCGAAATCGTCAAGTCGGGCACCTATACCCGGGTGCCGATGACCAAGACGTTCCCGGTTTATATCATGTACTTTACCATGGCGAGCGACATCACCGGGAAGATGGGAACCTTCGCCGACCTGTACAGCCGCGACGGTGCGGTGCTGGCCGCGTTCGCCGCGCCGCGCCAACCCTGGACCGGACAGCGCCAGAGCACCGAAAAGGTGATCAAGCTGGATAATCCGCTGTAAGCAGATGGCCGGTCGCTGCGGATGCCGGCCTAGCCGGCGGTGCAGGCGCTGAGCTGCGCGACCTCACCGGGTTGCAGCACCGCGCCCGGCGGCAGCCACGCGCTGACCGTGTGGGTAGGCCCGCGTGCCAGCACTTCGACCACCAGCCCGCGCGCCGGATCGCTGAAATGGTTCTCGCTCGAAATCGCCAGCGCCAGCCCATTCGGCTCGCGCTTCATCAGGCACAGCGCCAGATCGAGCGAGGGGCGCGCCGAGGGCAATTCCAGTACCTTGAGCTTGCCCGCAGTCAGGCGATCTTCCTGCCATGCGCGCAGCGCCCACGGCCCGACGAGTAACAGCAGCGCAAGGCCGCCGATCGCCAGCAGGATACGCCGAGAACGGGTCTGTCCAGTCAAGCGGGCGTGGTCGCTCAAGCGTCGCCGATCCGGTCAGCGTAGAGCAGCCGCCCGCCCGAGAGGTGCCACAGCGCCTCGTTAAACTGGCCGGGGCTCATCGCAAAGCAGCCTTCGGAGCGGCCCAGCTTGCCGAATTTGGCGATGTGATCGGGGGTGGCATAAGCCGCCGGGTGCATCACAATCGCGCGATTGAGTGCGGCCGAATTGTCCCCGTCCATGCCGAGCAGACGGATCGAGGTGCCATATTTGCCGGTATACCACTCAGCGGTCAGGTAGGACCCGCGCGAGGTTGCCTCCGAGCCGGGCTGGTTGGAAAAGTTTTGCAGGAACCCGCTGTGTTCGCGGTCCGAGCCGCGCCCGTGCGCGACCAGGAACGACCGCACGGTGCCGTTCTCCAGATTGGCGAAGTGCAAGCGCGGGAGCGAGGAGGGCCGCCCGAAATCGGCTACTCCGACAATATCGCGGCGCCACAACCTGGCCCCGGCCCGGTCGCGCTCACGCGCCGCCAGGGTCAGGATCTTGCGGTCGTAGGCGGGATTGGGGACCACAATGGTGGGTAAGACCGGGGCCGGGGGCGGCGCCAGCTCGGGAGTCACCCCAAAGGTCTGGTCGAACGCGTCGGTCAGCGTCCCGGGCTGACCCAGGGTCTGCGCCAGTTGCGCGAGCGCCCGCCCGGGCGCTGCAAGTGCTGCCCCGGCTGCCAGGCCACCCAGAATCAGGTTCCTACGGTTCATGACCCACGTCATAGCGGCCGTGGATAACCAAGTGCTGAACGGCGCGCCAGCGCGAATCGCTCAATTCGTTCTAAACTGCGCCTAACCGTGCGCGTGCGCCCAGCCCGGTCAGCGCCGCACCATCGAGCCGCATCACCGTCCAATCGTCCATCGCCCGCGCGCCCAGCTTTTCGTAAAAGCCGATCGCGGGCGCGTTCCAATCGAGCACCGACCATTCGAGCCGCGCGCAATCGCGCTCCACCGCCAGCGCGGCCAGATGCGCGAGCAGCGCCTGGCCCAGACCGCTGCCGCGCGCCGGTTCGCGTACGAACAGGTCTTCGAGGTAAATCCCCGGGCGGCCTTCGAAGGTCGAAAAATTATGGAAAAACAGCGCAAAGCCCTGCGCGGCACCGTCCAGTTGGCCGATCACCACCTCGGCATATGGGCGATGCCCGCCATTCTGGCCAAACAGCTTCGCGCCCAGCACCGCAGGATCGAAGCGAACCGCGTGCGCCAGCCGTTCGTATTCGGCCAGATCGCGGATCAATGCGCAGATCAGCGGCAGGTCGGCGGGGGTCGCGGGGCGAATCGTCACGGTCATGCGCGCATCCTGCCAGCAATTCGCGGCCACAGCACCCCCAGCGCGAGCCCGGCCATGACCAGCGCGAAGGCCCCCAGCTTCCACGGCTGGAGCGGCTCGCCCAGCACCAGCGCCGATGTCGCGAGGCCGAACACCGGCACCAGCATGGACAGCGGCGCGACGCTGCTGGCGGGATGCCGCGCCAGCAGCCAGCCCCACACCCCATAGCCGAACATCGCGTTGCCCACCGCTTGCCATAGCACCGCACCCCAGGTCTTGGCGTCGGCGGCGGCGATCCCGGCGCGCATTGCCGGCCAGCCTTCGAGCGTCAGCGCGAAGATCAGCAGCGGTGGCAGCGCAAACAGGCTCGACCAGACGACATAGCCCAGCATGTTGACGCTGCCGGCCGCGCGCGCGACCATATTGCCCCCGGCCCAGCTCGCCGCCGCGCACAGCACCAGCGCGAGGCCGAACGGGGTGGCGCTGGCATCGGCATGCAGCGCGATCAGCCCAATTCCGGCGCTGGCCAGCAGCAACGCACCAATCTGAAACCGCGCCACCCGCTCACCGCTAAGCCACACGGCGAGGCCGATCGTGAAGAACACCTGCGCCTGCACCACGAGGCTGGCGAGCCCCGGCGTGATGTCGGCGCGCATCGCGGTGAACAGCAGCCCGAACTGCCCTGCCCCGATCAGCACGCCGTACGCCGCCAGATTGCGCCATGGCACCGCCGGGCGCGGCACGAACAGCGCCAGCGGGAACCAGGCGAGCGCAAACCGCAGCAGCGCCAGCGTCAGCGGCGGCAGATGGACCAGCGCGAACTTGATGATGACGAAATTGGAGCCCCACACCGCCGTAACCGCCAGCGCGAGCAGCAGGTGAAGCGGGGGCAGGTGCCGATGCGGGAGGCTGGGGATCGGTGCAAGCATGCCGCGCGCCCTAGTCGATCAAGCCGGGCCTGTCAGCGGGAAACCCCGATCGCGGCCGGTCCGCTCAGCGCGCGCTGATAATCATGTTGTCGCCCTTGAGCTGAACCGAGCCAAGCTGGCGCAGCACCGACTGGCCGAGCAGGTTAACCGTCAGCCCCTTGACCACCACTGCACCGACATCGTGCATGGTCACCCCGGCCACCTCGATCTCGTCGAGCGTCACCGCCGCGCCATAGCCGACCCCTGAAGCGGTCTGCATCACGGGTTCGAAATCACCCTCCGTGATATTGAGCCCCAGGTTCGCAGCCTCTGCTTCGGTCAAGGCGACAATATCGGCCCCGGTATCGACCAGAAAGCCGACCGCATTGCCATTGACGCTGGCTTGGAGGCGAAACTGCCCCGTTGCATCGCGCCGCAGCAGCAGCGCCTCGGTTGCGGCCTTGCGCACCGGCTTGGCGTTGGCGACTGTCACCGGCGCGGCGCTGGGGTGGGGCGCCATAAACATCGCAGCCAGGCCCATCATGCCCACCGCCGCCAAAGCTATGATATAAAGCCGGTACATCGCGAGCGTGAGTGTAGCGGCATGGTGTTACCGAATGTTTAGAGCAACGCGCACCGTTGCTCGAGCAAAGCACGCGCGCTCAGCATGCCCCGCTGCCCCACCTGCCGCTCGGCGATGAAGAACCTAGGCCGCCGCTTTCCCGTGCGTCACATCCATGCTCACCGCTGTCCCAGCCTCGATCTGCGCCGCCTTGGCTTCGACCAGCGCAACGATGTGCCCGATCATGTCGGCGTCCTGGACGTGGTGGTCGGTCACCCCCGAGAGGTAGACCATGTGCTTGCCATTGCCGCCGCCGGTGATCCCGATATCGGTTTCGCGCGCTTCGCCCGGGCCGTTGACCACGCAGCCCAGCACCGAGAGGCTCATCGGGGTCTTGATGTGGCTGAGCGCGTCTTCCAGCGCCTGGACGGTGCGGATCACGTCGAAGCCCTGCCGCGCGCAGCTTGGGCAACTCACCACTCGCACGCCGCGGGTGCGCAGCCCCAGGCTCTTGAGGATTTCAAAGCCGACGCGGACCTCTTCCTCGGGTTCGGCCGAGAGCGAGACGCGGATCGTGTCGCCGATCCCGGCCCACAGCAGGTTGCCCATGCCAATGCTCGATTTGACCGTGCCGCCGATCAGCCCACCGGCCTCGGTAATGCCCAGATGCAGCGGGCAATCGACGGTCTCGGCCAGCTCCATGTAGGCCGCCACCGCCAGAAACACGTCGCTGGCCTTCACCGCGACCTTGAATTCGTGAAAATCGTGGTCCTGCAGCAGCTTGATATGATCGAGCGCGCTTTCGACCAGCGCTGCGGGGCAGGGCTCGCCGTATTTTTCGAGCAGATCTTTCTCCAGGCTTCCGGCGTTGACCCCGATCCGGATCGCGCAGCCGTTGGCTTTGGCCGCGCGGACCACTTCGGCGACCCGCGCGCTGCTGCCGATATTGCCCGGATTGATCCGCAGGCAGGCCGCGCCGGCATCGGCGGCTTCGAGCGCGCGTTTGTAATGGAAATGGATGTCGGCGATCAGCGGCACCCGTGCGGCGCGGACGATCTGGCGCAGCGCGGCGGTGCTGGCCTCATCGGGGCAGGAAACCCGGATCAGGTCCGCACCAGCCTCCTCGCAGCGGCGGATCTGATCGATCGTCGCCACGGGATCGCTGGTCAGCGTGTTGGTCATCGTCTGGACGGTAATCGGCGC
>JANOTT010000060.1:0-1644 GCA_031416535.1 Novosphingobium sp.
CAACATCTACCCGCAGGAGATCGAGAACCTGCTGGTCACCCATCCCAAGGTGGCCGACGCGGCGGTGATCGGCGCGCCCGATCCCGACATGGGCGAGCGGGTGGTGGCGGTGGTCCAGCCGCTGGACATGGCTGATGCGGGACCGGCGCTGGCCGAGGAACTGACCGCCTACCTCGCGCCGCAACTCAGCCGGGTCAAGATGCCGCGCCAGATCGATTTCCGCGCCGAGCTGCCGCGCGAGCTGACCGGCAAGCTCTACAAGCGGCACCTGCGCGACGAGTACAAGGCCGCCTACGACGCGGCGCAAGCCGGAGCCTGATCACCATGAACGCACCCACCGCTTCGCCGGCCGCCGCGCGCGCGGTGCTCGATCCGCAAAGCTATGCCGACTGGGATCCGCTGCTCGACCTGTTCGATGAACTGCGCGAGCAAAGCCCGCTGACCTGGGTCGAAAGCCCGACCGGCGATCACGACCCGTTCTGGCTGGTCACCGGCTATGACGCGGTAATGCAGATCAGCAAGGACAACCAGACCTTCCTCAACGCCCCGCGCGCCACCGTGTTCACCAACAAGACCGGCGAGGCCTTTGCCCGCCAGATCACCAAGCAGCAAGGCGAGGAAAGCCCCAATCTGGTGAGCAGCCTGGTGGTGCTCGACGCGCCCAAGCACCCCAAGCTGCGGCGGCTGACGCAGGACTGGTTCATGCCCAAGAACCTGCGCACCATCGAAGCCGCGATCCGCGAACTGGCGGCGCACACGGTCGAGCGGTTGGTCGCGGCGGCGCCGGAAGCCGATTTCGTCAAACTGGTCTCGGCGCCCTATCCCTTGCACGTCGTGATGCAGATCCTGGGGGTGCCCGAGGCAGACGAAGCGCGGATGCTGTTTCTGACCCAGCAGATGTTCGGCGGGCAGGACGAGGACCTCAACAAATCGGGTCTGGCCAGCCTGACGCCCGAACAGATCCTCCAGATCGTGACCGGCGCGGTCAAGGATTTCGAGACCTATTTCGAGGGACTGGCGGCGCAGCGCCGCGCCAATCCGACCGGCGATGTGGCAACCATCCTGGCCAACGCCATGATCGACGGCGCGCCGATCAGTGCGCGCGATCTGGCCGGGTATTACATCATCATCGCCGCGGCCGGGCACGACACCACCAGCGCCAGCACGGCCGGCGCAATGCTCGCGCTCGCCCGCGATCCGGCGCAGTTTGCGCGGGTCAAGGCCGACCGCAGCCTGGTGCCGGGGATCGTCGAGGAAGCGATCCGCTGGACCACCCCGGTCCAGCACTTCATGCGCACTGCCGCACATGATACCGAAGTGGCGGGGGTGCCGGTCAAGGCGGGCGACTGGCTGATGATCAACTATGTCGCGGCCAACCACGATCCCGCGCAGTTCGACAACCCGCGCAAATTCGACGCGGCGCGTGCCGCCAACCGCCACCTCGCGTTTGGCGCCGGCGCGCACCAGTGCCTCGGGCTGCACCTCGCGCGGCTGGAGATGCGGATCCTGTTCGAAACGCTGCTCGACCGCATTGAAAGCGTCGAATTGGCGGGCGAGCCCAGGCGCGCCAAGAGCACATTCGTCGGCGGGCTCAAGACCCTGCCGCTGCGCTTCACCGCCGCCGGGTAAGGCGGCGGTGAAGCG
>JANOTT010000061.1:0-64047 GCA_031416535.1 Novosphingobium sp.
GCGTTGCGCATCACCTCCAAATTCGTCACCCGCAGCACCAGAAATCCGAATTGCGCCAGCACATCATCGCGCAGCCGGTCCTTACCCTCATCGTGCGTATCGCCATCGACCTCGACGATCAGTGAGCGCGCCGGACACATGAAATCGGCGATATAGGGTCCGATGACCTCCTGGCGGCGAAACTTCAATTCATCGAGCTGCCCGTTCGAAAGATTACGCCACAGGCGCTTTTCCGGTTCGGTCGGATTGCGGCGCATTTCACGGGCGCGTTCGTGCAGCCAATCGATCTGCTCTTGGGACAGGCCCCACCCCAAACCCCTCCCCTGAAGAGGAGGGGCTTCTTTTTGCCAGCCTTTATCGATGGGTGCGGTCATCCAACCGATCCTTCCAACGAAATCCCCAGCAGCTTCTGCGCCTCGACCGCAAATTCCATCGGCAGCTGCTGCAGCACTTCCTTGGCGAAGCCGTTGACGATCAGCGCGACCGCCTCCTCCTGCCCCAGCCCGCGCTGCATCGCGTAGAACAGCTGGTCGTCGGAGATCTTCGATGTGGTCGCCTCGTGCTCGATCTGCGCGCTGGGGTTTTTGACCTCGATGTAGGGGACGGTGTGCGCGCCGCAGTCGGGGCCGAGCAGCAGCGAATCGCATTGGGTGAAATTGCGCACCCCCTCGGCACCCGCGGCAACCCGGACGAGGCCGCGATAGGTGTTGTTGCTTTTGCCCGCGCTGATCCCTTTGGAGATGATCGTCGAGCGGCTGCCTTTGCCGTTGTGGATCATCTTGGTGCCGGTGTCGGCCTGCTGGTAATTGTTGGTCACTGCGACCGAGTAGAATTCGCCCACGCTGTCTTCGCCGTTGAGCACGCATGACGGGTATTTCCACGTCACCGCGCTGCCGGTTTCGACCTGCGTCCAGCTCACCTTGCTGCGCTTGCCCTGGCACAGCGCGCGCTTGGTGACGAAGTTGTAGATCCCGCCCTTGCCCTGCGCATCGCCCGGGTACCAGTTCTGCACGGTGCTGTACTTGATCTCGGCGTCGTCCATCGCGACCAGTTCAACCACGGCGGCGTGCAGCTGATTTTCGTCGCGCATCGGCGCGGTGCAGCCTTCCAGATAGCTGACGTAGCTGCCTTTTTCGGCAATGATCAACGTGCGCTCAAACTGCCCGGTGTTTTCGGCATTGATGCGGAAATAGGTGCTGAGCTCCATCGGGCAGCGCACGCCTTCGGGGATGTAAACAAACGTCCCGTCGGAAAACACCGCGCAGTTGAGTGCGCTGAAAAAGTTATCCTGCATCGGCACGATCTTGCCCAGCCACTTGCGCACCTGATCGGGATAATCGCGGATCGCCTCGCTGATCGAGCGGAAGATGACCCCCGCGCGTTCCAGCTCGGCCCGGAAAGTGGTGGCAACCGAAACGCTGTCAAACACCGCATCGACCGCGACCTTGCGCGCGCCCTCGACCCCGGCGAGCACTTTCTGCTCCTCGAGCGGAATGCCAAGCTTTTCGTAGATCCGCAGGATCTCGGGATCGACCTCGTCGAGGCTGCCAAGCTTGGGCTTGGCGCGCGGCGCGGCGTAGTAATAGGCGTCCTGATAATCGATTGGCGCGATGTTGAGTTTGGCCCAATCGGGCATCGGCATCGTCTGCCAGTGGCGGAACGCCTTCAGCCGCCAGTCGAGCATCCATTCGGGCTCGTTCTTCTTCGCGCTGATAAACCGCACGGTGTCTTCGTTCAGGCCCTTGGGCGCAAAATCGGTTTCGATATCCGCCGACCAGCCGTGCTCGTAATCGGCGGCTTTGGCCGCAGCTTCGTGCGCGGCCTGGTCCTTGATGGCTACTTGCTCGTTCATGCCGGCAGCTCCGCCAGTTGCGTCAATGGCACGCCCGCCAGTGCCCCGCGCATCGCGGCATTGACCGCGCCCCAGTGCGGACGGACGGTGCAAGCACTCTCCAGTCCGCAATCATGGCGGCCATTATCGACGCACGGCGTAAGCGCAATCGGGCCTTCGACCGCCTCGATAATATCCGCCAGCGTAATTGCCGCTGCCGGGCGCGCCAGCTTGAGCCCGCCGCCCACGCCGCGCACCGACCGCAACAGACCGGCGGACGTAAGCCGGCTGACGAGCTTTTGCACGGTCGGCACCGGCAGCCCGGTTTCCTGCGCCAGTTGTGCCGCTGAAACCCGAATACCGCCGCAATGGCGCGCGGCGGCGCTCATCGTGACCACGGCATAGTCGGCCATGCTGGAAAGGCGCATCGTGGTGGAATCCTAAATCAGACTGATTCGATCTGAATTAGCAGATAAGCGCGCCGGGACTGTTTTGCAATCACCCCCGGGCTGCTGGATAGGCAAAAAAAGCGGCCTCCCGGAAAATCCGGAAAGCCGCTGTTTAAGTTAAGAGCCCATCGCCAAAGCAGTGGGTTCTTCGGGTCGCAATGATTGGATAGGCGCTTATTCGCGGCTCTAATTGTATGAACACGCCAGCTTTGCGAGCCAGGATGGCTCGATTCCGGAGATTTACGGATGTTAGAATTTTCGCGCCGCAGTTTTGGGATACTGAAGGCGAATCGACAGCTTTGCGCCGCGCTGCCATAGGCGCGTCATGATTTATCCGCTGCTTCGCCCCGCGCTGTTCCTGCTCGATGCCGAGCGGGCGCACCAGATCTCGCTTGCCGCGCTGAAAGCCTTGCCGCTGCGCGCATCGGCCAGCGCCGGAGGACCACTCGCAACCGAAGTGGCCGGGCTGCGATTTCCC
Organism: Novosphingobium sp.; assembly: GCA_031416535.1. Taxonomy (GTDB): domain Bacteria; phylum Pseudomonadota; class Alphaproteobacteria; order Sphingomonadales; family Sphingomonadaceae; genus Novosphingobium. Next base: position 2,759 of record JANOTT010000061.1, read on the forward strand.
AATCCGCTCGGCATGGCGGCGGGCTATGACAAGGACGGCGAGGTGCCCGATGCGCTGCTGGGGCTGGGGTTCGGGTTTGTCGAGGTTGGTTCGATCACCCCGCTGGCGCAGGCCGGCAACCCCCGCCCGCGGCTGTTCCGACTGATCGAGGACCGTGCGGTGATCAATCGCATGGGGTTCAACAACCACGGTGCCGAAGCGGCGGTGGCGGGGCTGGCGGCGCGATTGGGGCGGCCCGGGATTGTCGGGATCAATCTTGGCGCAAACAAGGATTCGTCAGACCGGATCGCCGATTACGCCACCATGACGCGGTTGATGGCCCCGCTGGCGAGCTATCTTGCGATCAATGTGTCGAGCCCCAACACCCCGGGACTGCGCGGACTGCAGGTCGAAGGCGTGCTGACGGCGTTGCTCGATGCGGTATTGGCGGCGCGTGGTCCGTCCGGCCCGCCGGTGTTCCTGAAAGTCGCGCCCGATCTTGAACTTGCCGATATCGACGCAATCGCCCGGATCGCGCTCGATAAAGGGCTGGGCGCGCTGATCGTGTCGAACACCACGATTTCGCGCCCGCCCTTGCGCTCGCGCCATTCCGGTGAGGCGGGCGGACTGTCAGGCGCGCCGCTGCGCGATCTGGCGCAGCAGCGGCTGCGCGATTTCCGCAGTGCAACCGGTGGAGCCATTCCGCTGATCGGAGTCGGCGGGATTGCCAGTGCGGACGACGCCTGGGCGCGGATTCGCGCCGGGGCCAGCTTGGTCCAGCTTTATTCGGCAATGGTTTACCACGGGCCGGGGATCGCGCGCACAATTACCCGGGGGCTGGAGCGGCTGATGCGCCGCGACAGCTTTGCCAGCATTGCCGAAGCGGTGGGAAGCGAATAGCACGGGCAGATGCTGACCCGTCACCTGACCCTTCTGTTCGCCCCGCTGGCACTGGCCGGCTGCACCGCCGCCACCCAGACCGTTTCGGCTCCCCCACCCACCACGCAAGCATTTGCCAAGGGTATGGTCAGCGCGGCCGATCCCCGCGCGGCCGGAGCCGGGACCGCGATCCTGCGTCAGGGCGGCAACGCCACCGATGCGGCGATCGCCACCATGCTGGCCCTGACCGTGGTCGAGCCGCAAAGCTCGGGCATCGGCGGCGGCGGATTTTATGTGACGGCCAACCCGCGCGGCGAGGTCGACACGATCGACGGCCGTGAGAAGGCTCCGGCAGCGGCGCATCCCAAGTGGTTCTTCAAGGACGGCAAGGTGATGGGCTTTGCCGATGCCGTGCCCGGCGGAACCAGCGTCGGGGTGCCGGGCAATGTTGCGCTGGCGGCAAAGGCGCACGCGCTCCACGGTCACTTGCCATGGGCCGCGCTGTTCGCCCCGGCGATCAAGCTGGCCAAGGATGGTTTCGCGGTAACCCCGCGGTTTTATGGCGCGCTCAAATCGAGCAGCGCGAGCGCCGCCTTCACCGCGGCCGGCCGCGCGCTGTATTACGGCGCCGACGGCCAGCCGCTGCCGGTTGGTACGCTGATCAAAAACCCGGCGCTGGCCGCCACGCTTGACCAGATCGCGCGGCACGGTCCCAAGGCGTTCTACAGCGGCGGTAATGCCCGCGCGATCACCGCACAGGTCACTACGGCGGCGCGCAACCCTGCGCCGATGACCACCGGCGACATCGCCGCTTATCAAGCCAAGGACCGTGCGCCGGTCTGCGCCGCCTATCGCCAGTACCGGATCTGCGGGATGGGCCCGCCCAGCTCAGGGGCGACGACCGTGCTGGCCGCGCTGGGCCAGCTTGAGCGCTTCGACCTGCACGCGCTGGGGCAATCATCACCCACCGCCTGGCACCTGATCGCCGAAAGTCAGCGGCTCGCCTATGCCGACCGTGCGCGCTATGCAGCCGATGCCGATTTCGTCGCGGTGCCGGTCGCCGGGATGATCGACCGGCAATATCTCGCCGCGCGCTCGGCCCTGATTAATCCAGGCACGAGCATGCCGCAGGTCAGCGCCGGCGTCCCGCCGGGGGCCGAAGGATTAAGCCGCGCCGATGCGCCGCTGGCCGAAGAATTCGGCACCTCGCACATCTCGGTGATCGACCGCAACGGCAACGCGGTGACTTACACCTCGACCATCGAAAGCGCGTTCGGATCGGGGCTGATGGCGGGCGGCTACTACCTCAACAACGAGCTGACCGATTTCGATATGCAGCCCGAGCAAGCAGGGCGGATGGTCGCCAACCGGGTCGAAGGAGGCAAACGTCCGCGCAGTTCGATGTCGCCGACGTTGGTATTCGGTGCCGATGGAAAATTGCTGCTGGTGGTGGGTGCGGCGGGCGGCGCGACGATCCCTGCGCAAGTAATTCGCGCGGTGATCGGCGTGCTCGATTGGAACTTGTCGCCGCAGCAGGCGCTGGCGCTGCCGGTGATCTTCGCACCCGGGATCAATACCGTGTTTGTCGAGCAGGGCAGCAGCCTTGAAACGATGATCCCGGCCTTGATCGCGCTGGGCCACGCCCAGGTTCAGGCGCGCGGGTTGCCGCTCAAGGGCAATGCGATTGCGGTTTCGGGCGGGATGCTGCTGGGCGGCGCCGATCCGCGCAGCGAGGGCGTCGCGCTCAGCGAGTAAAGCGCAGCGAAGTGCTTGCCGCCTCCGCCAAGCCGTCTTAGTCAGGTCATGGGCAAGGATGCAGTGCGAAAGGGGCGCGAAGCGTGACGGATATTTCGGATCTGCCGGAAACCAGGAATCTGGTCGAACTGTTCCTGCACCGCGCCGACGAGCGCGGGGACACGCCGTTCCTATGGGCCAAGCACGACGGCACGTGGCAGCCACTGAGCTGGGCCGAGGTGGCACGGCAGGTTTGTACGCTGGCGCAGGCGCTGATCGGGCTGGGGCTCAAAGCCGGGGACCGGGTGCTGCTGGTCTCGGAAAACCGGCCCGAATGGTGCATCGCCGATTTCGCGATTATGGCTGCGGGCTGCATCACCGTGCCGGCCTATGTCACCAACACCGAACGCGATCACCTCCATGTGCTCGATAATTCAGGCGCCGCGGCAGTGATCGTCGGCAACGAAAAGCTGGCCAAGTCGCTGCTTCCGGCGGTAATCCGCGCTGGTTCGGCGCGCCATGTGATCGGGATCGAGCCGCTCCGTTTCGCGCAGGCCAGCAATTTCGAATACCATGACTGGGCGGCGCTGGTCGCGGGCGACGCGGCCACCGCGCGGGCCGCGGTCGAGCAGCGCATCGCTGGCATCTCGCGTCAGGATACCGCCTGCATCATTTACACCAGCGGCACCGGCGGCAGCCCGCGCGGCGTGCTTCAGCACCACGGCGCGCTGCTGTGCAATGTCGAAGGCGCGGCGCGCATCCTGTCGGAGGATTTCGGCATTGGCGCGGACGAGGCGTTCCTCTCGTTCCTGCCGCTCAGCCACGCTTACGAGCACACCGGCGGGCAAATGCTGCCGATCGGAGTGGGCGCGCAGATCTATTATTCCGAAGGGCTGGAAAAGCTCGCCTCGAACATCGAGGAAGTGCGTCCAACGGTCATGGTGGTGGTACCGCGCCTGTTCGAAGTGCTGCGCGCGCGGATTATCAAGCAGATCGAAAAGCAGGGCAAGCTGCCCAACTACCTGATGGAGCGTGCGCTGGGGATCGGGGCGATGAAAGCGGCGGGCAAGCGCCGGCTGCGTGACAAGCCGGTCGAGCTGCTGATCGAAAAGGCGCTGCGCCCGAAGATTCGCGCCAAGTTCGGCGGGCGGCTCAAGGCGATGGTCTCGGGCGGGGCGCCGCTCAATCCCGAGATCGGGGTGTTCTTCGATGCGATGGGGCTGACTGTGTTGCAAGGCTACGGCCAGACCGAGGCTGGCCCGGTGATTGCCTGCAACCGCCCCAGCGCCGGAATCAAGATGGATACGGTCGGCCCGCCGATGCACGGGGTCGAGGTGAAGATTGCCGCTGACGGCGAAATCCTGGTGCGCGGCGAGCTGGTGATGCAGGGCTATTGGCGCAATCCCGATGAGACTGCGAAGGCGCTGCAACCAGACCCGGCTGAGCCGAAAAAAGGCACCTGGCTGTATACCGGTGACATCGGCCATATCGATCCCAAAGGCCGGCTGGTGATCACCGATCGCAAGAAAGATATGATTATCAACGACAAGGGCGATAATGTCTCGCCGCAGAAGATCGAAGGCATGCTCACGCTGCAGAACGAGCTGGCGCAGGCGATGGTCTATGGCGACCGCAGGCCGCATATCGTCGGGCTGGTGGTACCCGATGCCGAATGGGCGCTGGAGTGGGCGCGCGCCAATGGCGAGAAGTTCGATCTGAGGGCACTGCAGGATTTGCCCGCCTTCCGCAGCGCTGTGCGCAGCGCGGTTGACCGGGTCAACCAGGACTTGTCGGTGATCGAAAAAATCCGCCAGTTCGCCTTTGCCGACGAAGCTTTCAGCATCGAGAACGAGGAAATGACCCCCAGCCTCAAGATCCGCCGTCATAAACTGAAAGAGCGTTATGGCACGCGACTGGACGGGCTTTACAAGGGGTGAGCGACCCGCTGCTGGCCGGGATCAAGGTGGTCGACCTGACCAGTGTAGTGTTCGGTCCCTATTGCACACAAATCCTGGCCGATCTTGGGGCCGAGGTGGTCAAGGTCGAGAGCCCCGGGGTGGGCGACGCCTTGCGCTGGTCGGGCAAGGCGCCTGCATCGCCCAATATGGCGCCCGTGTTCATGGCACTTAACCGCGGCAAGCGTTCGATCGCGCTCGATCTCAAGGCGGCGGACGATCTGGCGGTGCTGCACGAATTGCTGGCCGAAGCCGATGTGTTTGTGGTCAATGTGCGCGGCAAGGCGCTTGAACGATTGGGGTTGGACCATGCGGCCCTAAGCGCGCGGTATCCCCGGCTGATCTATGTGCACTGTGTCGGGTTCGGACAGGATGGTCCCTATGCCGATCTGCAGGCCTATGACGATGTGATCCAGGCGGCCAGCGGCACTGCCACCTTGCTGCCGCGCGTCGATGGCGATCCGCGCCCGCGCTATCTGCCCTCGCTGCTAGCCGATAAAGTTGCCGGACTGCACGCAGCCTATGCCGCGCTGGCGGCGCTGTTCCACCGCGAGCGCAGCAACGCGGGACAGCTGGTCGAAGTCCCGATGTTCGAAGCGTTCACCAGTTTCATGATGCTCGAACATCTGGGCGGGCAGACGTTTGATCCGCCGATCGGGCCGGTCGGCTACGCCCGCCAGCTCGATCCGGTGCGCCAACCGTTTCCCACAGCCGACGGGTATATTAGCATCGTTATTTACACCTTGGATGCGTGGGACCGCGTGTTCGCGCTGCTGGGCGATTCGGACTTCATCGCGCAGGACCGCTTCAACGAGCCCGGCGGGCGGACACGGCACCAGACCGAGCTGTATGAACACCTGGCCTCACTGACCCCCCGGCTGGCCACGGCGGAGCTGCTGCGGCGCTGCCACGAGGTGCAATTGCCCGCGCAAGCGGTCTGCGATCTGGCTGATGTGATCAATGACCCGCACCTCGCGGCCACCGGCGTTTTCCGCCGCCGCGAGCACCCCAGTGAAGGCCCCTATCTAGAGCAGGTGCCGCCGGTACGGTTTGGCGGCGGCCCCTCGCCGCTGCTGTCGATGCCGCCGCAACTTGACGGCGATGGAGCACAGCTTCGCGCCGAACTTGCTGCGCGCCGGGACTGACGCGCGACCCAGGCCGTATGCCAGACACAAAAAGGCCGGGCGCGACGGAGGTCCAAATCCGTCGGCCCGGCCCGCTTGGTATCGACTCGCGATTTACATCGCGCTGTCGGATGCACTGCCAGCATCGGTCGAAGCCGCAGCAGCGTCTTCACTGGCAGCGGCCGTGATGTCGGCAGCCGGAGCGACAGCAGTTTCGACGACTTCGGGAACGGCCTCGTCAGCCTTCTTTTCACCGCAAGCGGCCAGAGCGAGCGAACCGGCAGCAATCGCTGCAAACATTACAATCTTCTGCATTTGTATTCCCCCTTGGATGACCCACGCTGCGCCAATGGCGCGGCGCGCAAATATCTGCACGTGCTTGTCGCTGCTGTCGATTTGAAAAATTGGGCTGCGGCTTAGCTTGAGGATTCAGTTGGATTCTTTTTGCTTCAGACTGCGCGGCTAGCAGCTTTACGCTCCAAAAACAGCACGCGGGCGATCATCGCCAGCAGACCGATGCTGCCGGTCATGGCAATCGCCACGAACCACGGCAGCACCCGCATTGCAACCGCCCGGGCTCGCGCCAGCAACAGAAAATAGGCGCACGAGGCTGACAGCAGCAGATCGATGAAAATCTGATTGTTCCAGTCATTGCGAATATGCTCTGCCCAGAATCCGAACACGCCGCCAGTCGCGATCGCACGCAGCGAGCCGGCAAAAAATAGCGCCGCGAGCAGCGCGGGAATCCACCACGAGCCTACCCTGGCAAATCGCGGCGCAACGAGTGCGGCCCCAATCCCGACCATCAGCAGCGGCGCAATTCACGATCGGCCCGGCGGCGCGTCCGCAGATGCGGTTGTGAACAGTTTTAGTGCCTGGACCGAAACCCGGCTCGGTCCCGCCGGGCTACCTGATCCGCGCGCCACCGCGACCGGGATTGTCGCATTGGTCGACGGTTTGGCGGTAATCGCAGTCTGTGCCGACGAGGCGCTGGTAACGCGGGCCGCGAGCAGTCTGGGTGACTTGATTTAGCGTCAAGCCGCTTCCTTCTCCACCCATTCGGGATAGAAACTGGGTTCGCGCGCCGACCAGCCCGGGGCAGTCGCAGCAGCTTCGCTGATCGATTGCAGCAGATGCTTGCGCCGGTCGGGGCGGATTTGCGGCAGCGCGGCAGCGGCGCAGAAGGCCGATGGCAGGAACGGCCGCACTTCGGCGCCGAGCAAGCGCTCATAGAGAAAGCGGAACGAGGAAAAGCAGGTCAACCGGTCCTGCGCCAGATCGAACGCGGCGACGCGCAGCAGCTTACCCATATAGGCCTCGATCGCATCGAATCCGGTTTCGGCCGGGAGTGAGGCGCGCAGCACCTTTAGTTCCTGATAGATCACATACTGGCTGCGGATCGAGGCGCTTTCCACCGCATCGCGCGCCCACAGCTTGAACGCGTCCTGCCGCCCCAGCCCGATATCGAGACTGCGCTTGATATAACGCTGCTCGGCCGCCGAAAAACCGGCGAATTCCCGCAGTTCGGCGATGGTCAGCGATGCAGTGCCGGTATTAGCCATGTGATGCCCCCAGTTGGATAGAAGCACTTCACCAGAAGATGGTTATAAACCCGTTAACCATCACGGCTAAATCAATCCTGCCAACGGGCTCGAGGGATCTGCGTATTTGCGCGTCGCCATGCGGCCCGCCAAATAGGCATCGCGCCCGGCCGCAACCGCCAGCTTCATCGCCCGGGCCATGCGCACCGGGTCCTTGGCCTCGGCGATCGCGGTGTTCATCAGCACGCCGTCCACCCCCAGTTCCATCGCCACCGCCGCGTCGCTTGCGGTGCCGACCCCGGCATCGACCAGCACCGGCACGCTCGCGCCCTCGACGATCAGCCGGATCGTCACCCGGTTCTGGATCCCCAGCCCCGAACCGATCGGCGCGCCCAGCGGCATCACCGCAACCGCGCCGGCTTGCTCAAGCTGCTTGGCGGCAATCGGATCGTCGGTGCAATAAACCATCGGCAGAAAGCCTTCGTTGGCCAAGACTTCGCAGGCCTTCAGCGTCTCGCGCATATCGGGGTACAAAGTCCGTGCCTCGCCCAGCACCTCCAGCTTGACCAGATCCCAGCCGCCCGCCTCGCGCGCCAGCCGCAGCGTGCGGATCGCCTCCTCCGCTGAGAAACACCCGGCGGTGTTGGGCAGGTAGGTAACTTTCTTGGGGTCGATGAAATCGGTCAGCATCGGCGCCTTGGGGTCGCTGACGTTGACCCGGCGCACGGCGACGGTGACGATCTCCGCCCCCGAGGCGGCCAGCGCGGCGGCATTCTCGGCAAAATCCTTGTATTTGCCGGTACCGACGATCAGCCGCGAGGTAAAGGTGCGGCCGGCCACGGTCCAGGTGTCAGCCGGGCCGGTTGCGGCTTGCCCGCCGCCAACGAAATGCACGATCTCCAGCGCGTCGCCGTCAGCCAGCGCGACGCTGGCCAAAATCGAGCGCGGCACAATCACGCCATTGCGCTCGACCGCAACTTTGGCCGGATCGAGTTCGAGACAGCGCACCAGATCGGCGATCGAGCCGGAAGCGGTGCGGCGGCTTTCGCCGTTGACGGTGATGGAGATGTAATCGGTCATGGCTGACCGCAAATAGCGATCAGAACCCGTGACGCAAGTTGCGCAAATGCGCCCAGGCGAGCAGCGCTACTCCCATGATGGTCAGCACGCCCTCGGCGGTGCCGTGGCCGACGAACAGCGCCAGCGCCATCAAGCCGATCCCCGCAGCGCCGACTTGCAGTGGCACCGGATCACCGTGGCGGACCACGCCGAGCACCAGCGTGACCGAGCCGACGACAATGGCCAGCGCCAGACCAACGCGGTGAATGACCGGCGCGAGGAGCACTTCGCCGCCCAGTCCGAGCCCGGCCACCAGCAGTAGCCCAGCCACGCAATGCAGCGCGCACAGCCCCGAAAGGACCACGCCCACCCGGTCAAGCCGGCCACGAATCGAGATGAATGCCTGTCTCACTGCGCCGCCCATGTATGTGATAGTGTAACATCCCGCAAGGGGTCTTCCGCAATTTCTTCGCGGCAGGCTTGCGCTTTGCCGCACCGCACATCACATGGCGCAGCATGCAAATTGCGCTGTCAGTTCCGTCAGCAGCCCGGCCCTTGGCTGTGGCGCGTTGGCTGTGGGCGGTTGCCGCGCTGGTGGTGACCATGGTGGTGGTTGGCGGGATCACCCGGCTGACCGAATCGGGGCTATCCATCACCGAATGGCAGCCGATCAGCGGGGCTTTACCGCCGCTGACCGAAGCGCAGTGGCAAACGCAGTTTGCCGCGTACCAGCAGATCCCGCAGTACACCCAGGTCAACGGGCCCGCCGGGATGACGCTGGCTGCCTACAAGTATATTTTCTTCTGGGAATGGTTCCACCGGCTGCTGGGGCGATTGGTCGGCCTGGCTTATGCCTTGCCGCTGGCGTGGTTCTGGCTGCGCGGCGCGATTCCGCACGGGTTTCACATGCGGTTGCTGGGCTTGCTGGCGCTGGGCGGATTGCAGGGGCTGGTCGGGTGGTGGATGGTCAGCTCGGGGCTCAGCCATGACGTCAAGGTCAGCCATTTGCGGCTGGCAACTCACCTCTCGCTGGCGCTGACCACACTGGCCTTGCTGGTCTGGACCGCCCTTGATTTGCGGGGTCATGCCCACGGCGCGAGCCGCGCGCGGCTCACCGGGCTCGGCGCGGTCGCACTGGGCGTGCTGGCGTTGCAGCTGGTTTATGGCGGCATGCTGGCCGGCCTGCGCGCCGGGCCGGTCGCCGGCGCCGGTTGGTTCAACTGGCAGGCCTGGCCGCTGATGCAGGGAAGCCTCGTTCCGGCCGGGATCGATTGGTCGCAAGGGGCGGTTCATGCACTGCTGAATGACCCGTACCTCGTACACTTCCTGCATCGGTGGTGGGCGTGGGTGGTGGTCGGTGTGCTCGTGGTGTTGGCCCGGCGGCTGCGCGGATTGGATCGGCGCGCTTCATTGGTACTGCACAGCGCGTTTGGCACGCAGATTTTGCTGGGGATCGCGACGGTGATGAGCGGCGTGTCGCTGTGGCTGGCCGTGCTGCACCAGTTGACCGGGGCCGTGCTGCTGGTCAGCGTCACGTGGTGCGCGCATCTGTTGGGCCGACATAAATTATATGATTGAGTAGTTTAGGGCCAAGAACAGGCTATCTTCGGGAGATGGTACGGGCAGTAAATCGCACTGCTACTCAGGAGAAATACTTGACGAACGCGCTTGGTTCTGCGCGGATATGGCCCGTCCGCAATGATTGCTTGAGAAGGCGACAGGCAATCAGGAAAGCGCGGGGAGGCCAAAATGTTGTGTAAATTCAGCGCGATGGCGTTCGAACGGGCGACTGGACACTGCGCCCTGCTGCAGCCTGCTGTCATCTCGAACCTTCCCAGCTATGCGCGCTGGATGCAGCCATGAAGACCGCGGCGCTCTTGCTGGCCGGCGCCGCCTTGCTCCCGGTGTTCGGCTCGCAGTGGGCATTTGAAGCCATGGCGCAGGCGCCGCACCTGCGGTTTTCGCCGCCCAGCGTGCCCATGGTGCTGAGCCGCACTGTCGTCCGCGAGCTGTCGGGCGGACAGCAAGTTTTGGTCAAGCGCAGATTCCGTGTTCAGTTCCTGCCGGACGGCGACGGCTTCATGCTGACCGGTGCACCGATCGACGTAAGCGTCGAAGTACCGCCGGTCCTCGCTCGGCTGGGCGAACTGGAACGGCAGCGCAGCGATCTCGGCCCTTTTCCGCTGCTGCTTGACGGCCAGGGCCTGATTCACCCCGCTGCTGCCCGCAAAGACGCTAACTTGCTTATTCGCCAGGATAGCCAGCAGGCGGCGCAATGGCTGATCCACGCCGCCGCAATGCCTGCGGTGCGCAAACGCGAAGGCGAGCAACTGCTGGGACAACTGACGATCGATCCGCGCACTTCGCCGTGGCCGACCGACCTGTTCGTGGCCAGCAATGGCGAACGCCGCCAGCACCGTACCGTCGCGCTGCCCGATGGCAGCCAAGGCGAGGTCGACGTTCTGCTCAAGGTCGGCAAGCTGCTGCCCGGCGGCATGCCGACCTCGTTCGAACGAGTCATCACCACGCAGCTGGCTGGAACCCGGCGAATCTCGCGCGAACTGTGGAATCTCGAACCTGCGCCGGGCAATTGAACCCAGCGCCAGCTCTGCGGTATTATTTTACCTCTCTGGAAAGTCGCTCCAAAGCTTGACTTCTTAGCCACCATCACCGAATGGGCCGCTTCCACACGCGGATCGTCGTTAGCGAATCAGGTGCGCGTGTCACAGGGATAGATCCCTTACAGACAAGGAAGGCTGGCCATGAAAGCGCTCAGCAAAGTCACCCGGTCGATCAAACCGGCCGAGGTGGAAAAGAAATGGCATTTAATCGATGCTGACGGACTGGTCGTCGGGCGGCTCGCCGTGGTTATCGCCAATCACCTGCGCGGCAAGCACAAGCCCAGCTTCACCCCGCACGTCGATTGCGGCGATCATGTCGTCGTGATCAACGCTGGCAAGGTGCGCTTCACCGGCAAGAAGCGCGGTGACAAGATTTACTACAAGCACACCGGTTATGTCGGCGGGATCAAGGCCGTCACCGCCGCCAAGGTGCTGGAAGGCCGCTTCCCCGAGCGCGTGCTTGAAAAGGCAGTTGAGCGCATGGTGCCGCGCGGTCCGCTGGGCCGGGACCAGATGCGCAGCCTGCACCTTTATGCCGGGACGGAGCATCCGCACGGCGGAACCCAGCCCCAAGTACTCGACGTTGCCGCCATGAGCCGCAAGAACAAGGTGGGTGCATGATGTCCGACACTACTGTCACCGATCTCGCCGATCTGGGCGAAATTGCCGAAGTCCCTGCCACTCCGGCGGCGCCGACCATGCCGCTGCGCGACAAGCAGATCGATGCCCAGGGCCGCGCCTATGCCACTGGCCGCCGTAAGGACGCGGTTGCCCGTGTCTGGATCAAGCCCGGTTCGGGCAAGGTCGTGGTCAATGGCCGCGATCAGGAAGTGTACTTCGCGCGTCCGACGCTGCGCCTGGTGCTCAACCAGCCGTTCCAGATTTCAGAGCGCGAAGGCCAGTATGATGTGATCGCTACCGTCAAGGGCGGCGGGCTGTCGGGTCAGGCCGGCGCGGTCAAGCACGGCATCTCGCAGGCGCTGACCAAGTTCGAGCCAGCGCTGCGCGGCGTGGTCAAGGCGGCCGGGTTCCTGACCCGCGACAGCCGCGCGGTCGAGCGCAAGAAGTACGGCAAGGCCAAGGCCCGCAAGAGCTTCCAGTTCTCGAAGCGCTAAGCTTTACGGTCTTTCAGAAATTCAAACGGGCGGTCCTGCGGGGCCGCCCTTTTGTTATGCCTAATGGACCGGGGGATCGACCGGCGGCACCGCCCCGATTGGAGCAACCGGTTCGCCCGGTTGGCGCGGCGGCAGCGCGTCCTTGGGAACCGCGTCGAGCTGCATTTGCGCGGTCGGCACGGCTTCGAAATTGCGCACCTGCACGCTGATCGTCGCGGGCCTTACGGTCAGCTCGTTATAGCTCGCCGGGGTTGAGCGGATGCGCTTGGACAGCGTCCCGGCGCCGATCATCCGCAGCGGCCCATGTTCGGTTTCGGCGATCAGATCGAACGGATCGTGGACGTGCCCGCTGAGCACCGCTGCGACCCCGCGCGCGGCCAGCGCGGCCATTGCCCGGTTGCCGCCGATCGTCAGCAACTCACCGCGCGGGCTGCGTTCCGTCAGCGGGTGATGGGCGGTGACCAGCACGCGGGTGCCCGCAGGCACCCGATCGATCGCCGCCAGCGTTTGGGCTAGCGCGCGGGCACTGACCAGCCCTTCGGACCAGGGCCACCGCCACTGCGCCTTAACCGTGGTGAGCAGCGGGATCACTGCAATCCCCGGTAGCGCGAGCGACTTTTCAAGCAGCTGCTTGACCCCCAGAAAGCGCTTGTAGGGATCGGTGAAACGCTCCCACAGGTTGAAATAGGGCATATCATGATTGCCGACCTCGATCGTCACTGGCACGTCAAGGGTGGTGATCCAGTCGCGCGCCGCAGCAAATTCGCGGCGGCGCGCGCGCATCGTGAGATCGCCGGTGATCAGCACCGCGTCGGGCCGCTGCTGCGCAATGGCGATGCGCACCGCGGCCAGCGCGGCGCGATCCTCCAGCCCGAAGTGAATATCGCTAAGGTGAAACAGCGTTAGAGTGTCAGCCATTCCCGGTTGCAAGCAGATCGACTGCCAGCGTGGCAAGCGAAAACCGCTCCTCGGCTTGACCTGTGGCGCGCTCGCCATCGATCATCAGTTCGATCGGTGAGCCATCCGCCGAGCGGCAAACCAGCGCCGGATGCGCGCCCAGTTCATCGTGCGGGCCTTCGCGGAAATCGCGCTTGATTAGCGCCAGCCCCTGCTTGAGATAGTCTGCAAACCCTTCCGAACGGTACCCATCAGCCACCAGACCTTGGGCGTGCGGAACGATCCGAACCCCGGCATAGCCTTCATCGTGGCCCAGTACGGGATCCGTCACCTGCACCATCGCTCCACCCGCGCTTTCCTTGACGGCGTCAAGCGCGGTGCTGGCGAGCGTACCCAGTTGGCCTTCGCGCAGCCCTTCGCGCACGTCGCTCCACTTGGCGCCCGGCCCCGCTAGAACTTCGCAGAGCGCCACATGCGCGGACATCCGCACGCAGGGCTGCCGGACCGGCCGCGAACGCCCGGCCGCAAACGCGGTGATGATTGCGCCGGTTTCGCACGGCGAATGCAGCAGCTTGGCCAACAAATTGGTGGTCCCGCCGGGCAGCACCAGCGCTTGGCCCGACCAGCCTTCGAGCGGCGGCAGCAGGGCGCTCACGGTGCCATCGCCGGTGAATACAACCAGCGTGGCAACGCCCGCCTGTTCAAGCGCGGCGCGGCTGGGCAAGTCTTCAGCGGCGCAATCGATCACCCGCGCGGGCGCGTGGCCGACGCTGCCGAGGTGCTCGACGAGCGCCGCCAGTGAAGTATCATCGTTGCTGCCACTGGCGCTGTTCGCGACCAGCCACAGCGGGCCAGGAGTTGTCATGATCGGAATCCTTTGCGCTAGAACGCGCACGGCGCGGTTTAGATCCGCCCACTCAGGATCAGCCAGGCCGAAGCCGCGTTGACTGCGCTGTAGCAGGCATAGAACAAGGCCCAGCCCCACGATCCTTGTGACACCATCAGCATGGAGCCGAGCAGCATGGTGAATTCGACAAAGATCGAAAAGCGCCCGCCGAGCAGGTGGAAAAAGAATGGCACCTTGCCGAGCAACGGGTGATGGCTCTCGAGCACAGCCTTGTGGACCGCGAAATTGCCCATGCCGAGCAGGAAGACAATGATCAGACCCATGACGCGTTGCTGTTAACGCCCCGCCATCGCCTTGGCACGCGAAAGATAGGTCCGCCCAATCCGCACCATCGTCCCGTCGCCGAGGTCGGCCGACCACACCCCCAGCCCATCGTGGCGCAGCCCGGTGATGCGGTCACGGCGCAGGATGGTTGAGCGATGCAGGCGGATGAAGCGTGTCGGATCGAGCCGCGCTTCCAGCCCCGAGACGGTCTGCAGCAGCAGATAGGACCGAGCGGCAACGTGCAGCCGTACATAATCGCGCTCGGCATCGATCCGCTCGACATCGGCGGCGGCAATGCGCAGCAGCTCCGAACGATACGGCACCCAGAATTCGCTTAGCCACTGCGGCTCGCCGCGCGCGCGGGTGCTACGCCGCGCGATAGCGCGGGCGACTGCGCGTTCCAGCCGCTCGGGGGTGACCGGCTTGAGCACATAGTCGACCGCGTCGAGATCGAACGCCTCGACCGCGAAATTGTCATGCGCGGTGACAAATACCACCGCCGGGGCCTGGTCGCGCTTGGTTAGCGCGCGCGCCACCGCCAGCCCGTCGAGCTCGGGCATGGTCATGTCGAGGAGCACCAGTTCGGGCGACAGTTCGGCGATTGCAGCAAGCGCGGCAGCGCCATCGCGCGCGGTGCCGACCACCCGCAAGCCGCTGATTCCGGCGCAGATCAGTTCCATCCGTTCCAGCGCGAGCGGTTCGTCATCGACGATCAGCGTAGCCAGTCCAGGCGCAGCGGGGTCAGCCATCGGCTTCGAGCGGCAGTCGGATAATCGAACGCCATCCGCTGGGTTCAGCCGGTCCCGATTCGAGGCGCGCCGCATCGCCATAGCGTGCTGCGAGCCGGTCGCGAACATTGGCCAGCCCGATCCCGAACCCGTGCTCGCGGTCGTCCGGGCGGGCCGGACCATCGTTGCTTACTTCGAGCACCAGTTGCCCCGCTTCTTCGCGCGCGGCGATCGTCACGGTTACCGGGCGCGCGGTTAAGGCGACCGCATAGCGCACCGAATTTTCGACCAGCGGCTGGAGGATCAGCCCCGGCACGCAGGCCTGTTCCAGCGCGGCGGGCAGATTGAACCGGGTGCGGAGCCGCTCGGGAAAGCGGACCGCCTCGATTTCCAGATACGAGCGCTGCAAAGCGACCTCAGCCTCGAGCGCGATATCGCCCGTCGGATCCTCGGCCAGGCTGCGGCGATAGAACGCCGAGAGCGTCTGGATCATCTTTTCCGCCGCCGCGTCCTTGCCGGTCATGACCAGTGCAGACAATGAATTGAGCGTATTGAACAGGAAGTGCGGGTTCACCTGATAGCGCAGCGAGCGCAGTTCCGAAGCCTTGGCGGCGCGGCGATATTCGCCTTCGCGGCGCTCGGCGGCGCGGGCCTGCTCGGCATTGACCATCGCGAAATAGAGCGCGGCCCACGCCAGCAGCAGGAAATAGCGCCCGATCGCAATGTCGGTCAATTGCCGCCACAGCCCCTGTTCGGCGAATTTCTGTTGCAGCTGGGACAGCTGCTCGCGAGTCAGCTGCGGCGGATCAGGCAGGTCGATCAGCACGTTGCCAGCGGTATCGTGGCGGATCTGGACCTGGCTGGGATTGCGCTCCTGCTTGAAATTGCGCTGGTCGATGCCGGAAAACACCTGCGTGTTGATCAGCGCCAGCGCCAGTGCGGCGGGCACGATCACGATCGCGGCAATCCCCATCCGCACGCCCACGCGGCGGTGATCGAACAGTCGCAGGATCGCCCAGACCATGACCGTCACCGCCATCCCGGCCAGCGTCACGACGCTGCGCAGCGCCAGCATCTCGCCAAAATAGGTGCGGTCGATCAGCAGGCTGCGCAGCGTGATCAGCCCGAGGTAGCACAGCCACAGCCCCGCGATTGAGGCGAGCACGGTCCGCGCGGGGACGCGGCTGGGCTGAAGGTCGAGTTCTTCCATGTCCCGGTCAGCGTTAGCCGCGAACGGGGGGGCAAGGCCAGCGGCTTGGTCGAAGCACCTGTCCGGTTGGTCGATACCGCGCAGGGGCTTCAGCTCGCTTCAACCCAGCAAGTGCTCCCTGGCGATCTTCTCTTTCCACACTAGCGGGGCGAGCTGGTGAACATTGTTGCCTTCGCTGTCGACCGCGACGGTCACCGGCATGTCCTCGACCGTGAATTCGTAGATCGCCTCCATCCCCAGATCCTCGAACGCGACCACCTTGGCACTGCGGATGGCGCGCGAGACGAGGTAAGCCGCGCCGCCCACTGCCATCAGGTAAGCGACCTTGTGCTTGGCGATCTCCTGCACCGCGCCCTGCCCGCGCTCAGCCTTGCCGATCATGACCAGCAGGCCAAGATCGAGCATCATGTCGGTAAATTTGTCCATCCGCGTCGCCGTAGTTGGCCCGGCCGGGCCCATCACTTCGCCCAGCACCGGATCGACCGGGCCGACGTAGTAGATCGCACGGTTCTTGAAATCGACCGGCAATGCCTCGCCTTTGGCCAGCATATCCTGGATCCGCTTGTGCGCGGCATCCCGGCCCGTCAGCATCTTGCCACTGAGCAACAGCCGGTCGCCTTGCTGCCAGCCGCACACTTCGGCTTGCGTCAGGGTATCAAGATTGACGCGCTTGGCGGCCTCGTCGGGCTCCCACTGCACGTCGGGCCACTCATCGAGCCTCGGCGTCTCGAGGAAGCTGGGCCCCGATCCGTCGAGCGTGAAATGCGCGTGCCGGGTGGCGGCGCAATTGGGGATCATCCCCACCGGTTTGCCCGCCGCATGGCACGGCGCGTCGAGGATCTTGACGTCGAGCACGGTCGACAGCCCGCCCAGCCCCTGCGCGCCGATGCCCAGCGCGTTGACCCGGTCGAAGATCTCGATCCGCATTGTCTCGATATCGGTCTGCGGCCCGCGCTCTTTCAACTGCGCCATGTCGATCGGCTCCATCAAGGCCTGCTTGGCGAGCTGCATGCAATGTTCGGCAGTGCCGCCGATGCCGATCCCCAGCATTCCCGGCGGACACCAGCCCGCGCCCATCTGCGGAAGCATTTCGATCACCCAGTCCTGGATCGAATCGCTGGGGTTCATCATCTTGAACTTCGACTTGTTCTCGCTCCCCCCGCCCTTGGCCGCGACATCGATGCCGACCGTGCGCCCCGGAACCATGGTCACGTGGACCACGCTGGGGGTATTGTCGCGGGTGTTGCGGCGGGTGAAGGCCGGGTCGGCCAGGATCGACGCGCGCAGCGTGTTATCGGGGTTGAGGTAAGCCTGGCGCACCCCTTCATCGACCACTTCCTGCAACGAACGCGACGATTCGAGTCGGCAGTCCTGACCCCATTCGATCAGGACATTGACGATCCCCGTGTCCTGGCAAATCGGCCGGTGGCCTTCGGCGCACATCCGGCTGTTGGTCAGGATTTGGGCAATCGCGTCTTTCGCCGCCGGGCCCTGCTCGGCCTGATAGGCCACGCCCAGCGCTCGGATGTAATCCATTGGGTGAAAATAGCTGATAAACTGCAGCGCATCGGCGACGCTCTCGATCAGGTCAGCCTCGCGGATAATAACCATTTCAGCCACAGCCCGGCTCCTTGTTCAACACGTCCTTACGCACCCAATAGGCGCAGCTTTGCCCACCCGTCAAAGCGCTTGGCGCAGCATGCGCCATCGCTTATGAGGCAAGCGATTGCCTAGCTGTTTTAGTTGTGTAATACAGCACGCGAAAAGGGCCATTTCAATGACTGCTATCCCAGCCGCGTACACCGGCAACGCTGCCGATACCACTGCCGCGCGCCGCGCGATGATCGACAGCCAGCTGCGCGTCAGCGGGGTCAATCACGAACGTGTGCTGGCGGCGATGACCAAGGTTGCGCGCGAAGACCATGTCCCTGCCGCAGCACGCGGTCATGCCTATATCGACCGGGCAATTCCCCTTGGCAACGGCGCGGCGTTGCCCGCGCCGCTGGTGCAGGGCCTGATGCTCAGCGAGGCACTGCCCGCCGCCGGCGAGCGCGTGCTGGTGGTCAGCGGTGGCAGCACGTATCTGGCGGCACTGGTCGAAGCCATGGGGGCGTTGGTCGATAGCATCGACGCAGCCGACGCCGGTGCGGTTAATCAGGACCAGAAGTTCGATTTGCTACTGATCGACGGTGCCATCGAACAGCTGCCCGCAGCGCTCGCTGGGGCTGTGGCTGAAGGTGGGAGAGTGGTTACCGGGTTGGTGCTGCGCGGCGTCACGCGCTTGGCCAGCGGCCGCAAACTGGGCGGCGAGGTGCAATTGCTCCCGCTGGCCGAGGTGGGAATACCGGTGCTGGGCCAGTTCGCCCGGGCCAAAAGCTGGAGTTTCTAGGCATATGGTCATGCTCGATGTCGCGCGATTGGGGCGTTCGCGTCTGGCGCGCAGCATTCTGTTGGCGGGCGCGGCGGTCCTGGTCGCCGGGCCAGCACTGGCTGACGAGCTGCGCGAGGCGCTGGCGCTGGCTTATGTGTCCAACCCGGCGCTGCAGGCCGCTCGCGCCCAGCAGCGGGCGATCGATGAAAACGTCCCGATCGCGCGCGCGGCCGGGCTGCCTTCGCTGGCCGGGACCGCCACCTATACCGAATTCCTCAAGACCAGTTCGAACTCGTTCACCTCGCCCAGCCGGGCGTTCGATGCACAAACCCAGTTGGGCGTGCCGCTTTACACCGGCGGCGCGGTCAAAAATTCGGTCCGCGCGGCCAAAACCCGCGTGGGTGCCGGGCAGGCCGACTTGCGCGGGGTAGAAAGCGGCGTTTTTGCCCAGGCTGTCGCCGCCTATATGGACGTGATTCTAGCGCAGGAAGTCGTCAAACTGAATCGCGCCAATGTCCAGCGGCTCGAGGTCAACCTCCAGGCCAGCAGTGACCGCTTCGAACTCGGCGATCTGACCCGCACCGACGTGGCCCAATCGCAGTCGCGGCTGTCGCTCGCCCGCGGGCAAGTCCGCAGCGCCGAGGCGAACCTGATTGCCGCGCGCGAACGCTATATCGAGGTAGTAGGCAAGGCGCCGGTGAATTTGCAGACCCCGCCGCCTTTGGCCGGGCTGCCGGACAGCGCCGCTGAGGCGGTGGCGATCGCGCTCGATCACAACCCCGATCTGCTGGCGGCGCGCCACCGCGCCACCGCCGCCGGATATGATGTGCGGGTTGCCAGCGCCGGCAAGCTCCCCAGGATCAGCCTGTTCGCAGGCGCCGGCTACAGCGATTATCTGGGCACGCTGGGCGGCTCGGTTCCGGGCAATTTTACCCAGAATTCGACCAATGCGCAGGCTGGTGTTCGCGCCACCATCCCGATCTTCCAGGGCGGCTTGCCCGCCGCGCAGCGCCGCGCCGCGCAGGCCCGCCAGGATGTGGTAATGGAGCAGGAAATCGGGGTTGAGCGGGCTGTCATAGCCAATGTCCGTTCGGCCTTTGCGCAGTGGCAGGCCGCCCAGTCGCTGATCGCTTCATCGCAAACCGCGGTCGATGCCGCCGCGCTCGGCCTTGAAGGGGTGCGCGCCGAAAACACCGTCGGCAACCGCACAATCCTCGATATCCTCAATGCCGAGAACGAATTGCTGACTGCGCAGGTCCAACGCGCCACCGCGCAGCGCAACGCCTTTGTTGCCGGGTTCAACCTGCTCGCTGCGATGGGCAAGGCCGAAGCGCGCGACCTCGGGCTCGATGGCGGCTTGCTCTACGATCCGCAGGTCAATTATAACCGCGTTCACGGCAAGATCTGGGACTGGAGCCAAGACCCCGATCCGACGACCGAATCCACGCGCACCGTTGACACACCCGCGCAGGACGGTTCAGTTAGCCCGTAATGATTCTTGTCCCGATTGGGGACAGCGTGGAGTTGGGGCGATGCGCCAGGCCGGAGAACCATCGGTCGAGGAAATCCTCGAATCGATCAAGAAAGTCATCGCGCGCGATAATCGGGCCGGGGCTGCAGAACAACGGCGTGAGCGCGAAGAGCGCGGGCTTCCGGGCGATGCGGCCATTGAACCGCTCACCGCCGCGCAAGACGACGTACTCGATCTCGCCGCAATCGGCGCATATATCGAAGACGACGAAGCCGCCGACGACGCGGCGCATTATGCCGAGGCCGAGATCGCATCGAGCGATCGCCCGCTGGTCGGCACCGAGACGGTGAGCTCGATCAGCGAATCGCTGGCCGCGCTGGCCCTGCTGGCGCAGCCGCCAGCCGCGCCGCAGATCGTCCGCTCGGGCGAAACGTCGCTCGAGGCGATGGTCCGCGATTTGCTCCGTCCCGAACTGGCCGCCTGGCTCGACAATCACCTGCCGGCGCTCGTGGAAAAACTGGTTGCCACCGAAATCGCGCGGATCGTCGGCAAGAAAGGCTAGGATGCGCGGCCACGGCCCGCTAGCCTTGGCCGCATGATCAAGACCACAATCGCGCTCGGTGCGCTGGCGATTGCCGTAACAGGCTCGCCCGCTTTAACTCAAACCCGCGCGCAGATCATGTCGCCACAGGATCTCGCTGATTTGATCGGGGTGTACTTCGCGGCACGGCAGGCTGATCGTCATAAGCCGGGCGCAACCAAAATCGATGCGGGGCACAGCCCGCTGGGCGGCAGTGCCCCGCATACCGCCGTGGTTACGCGGTTGGCACGCGCTCTGCAGCCGGCGACTTGAGCACGGCATGCCGCGTCCCGATCCCGCGCTGCTCGACCCCGCACGCTATCCGTTCGTCCACACGGTGACCACGCGGTTTGCCGATGTCGATCCCAACCAGCACCTCAACAATGTGGCGTTGGCAGCGATGATGGAAGACGCGCGGGTGCGCTTCAACCAGATGATCGGGCTGAATGTGAAGATTGGCGAGCGGCGCGCGATGGTCGCCAGCGTGGGCATGGAATACCTCGCCCAAGGGCATTTTCCGCAGCCGGTCGATGCGCACTGCGGCATCGAACAGGTTGGCCGGACCAGTTGGTCGATCGCCCAGTTGCTGACACAGGAAGGCCGGGTAGTGGCCTTTGCCCGCTCGGTGATCGTGGCGATTGCCGACGACCGTCCGGCGCCGGTCCCCGATGCCACCCGCGATCTGCTCAATCATTGGAGTCTGAAGCAATGACCGCGAAACCTGCCGAGCTGGCCAAGGCCCGCGCTGCGCTGACCAAGACCGGCGGTGATCAAATTCGCCGCCACATCTTCCTGTGCGCCGAGTCAGAGAAGGCCGCGTGCTGCGCAAGCAGCGTCGGCACCCCGGCATGGAAATATCTTAAGAAGGCGCTCAAGCAGCGCGGGCTCGAGCAGCGGATTGCGCGGACCAAGGCCGATTGCCTGCGAATTTGCGCCGCCGGCCCGGTCGCGGTGGTCTGGCCTGAGGGAGTCTGGTATCATTCGTGCACGGAACGCGTGCTCGAGCGGATCATTGAGGAGCATCTGGTCGGCGGCGTGCCGGTCGAGGAGTTCAGGCTGTATCCGGCAGCCGGCGACGTTCTGGACGACTGATTCGCCAAACGCCGCGGTTCGTGGCAACGTGCGCAGATCGTATTCAGCCGGGAGAGTTGTCATGACGATTGCGCGACTAATCGAAGGCCGCAGCGGCGAAATCGTCAGCTGTGACGCATCAGCCAATGTCAGCGAAGCGGTCAGGCTTCTGGCCGAGAGACGGATCGGCGCGCTGCCGGTCTACCTGGACGGTGGAATCGTCGGGATCTTTTCGGAACGCGATGTGATTTACCAGCTCGCTGCGCACGGCCCCGCCATGCTCGACAAAACCGTGGGCGAAGTGATGACCTCGCCGCCAATCACGGTCGAGAAGCACAGCGGCGTGCTCGATGCGCTCGGCCTGATGACCCGCCGCCGAATCCGCCATTTGCCGGTCGTCGAGGGCGGGCAGGTGTGCGGATTTGTCTCGATCGGCGATCTGGTCAAATACCGGATCGAAACGATCGAGGCCGACGCCGAAGCAATGCGCAGCTACATCCAGAGCGCGTGACGCGGCCTTGCTGATAGCAGGACAAGCGCTTACATCAGTTCCATGGACGCTCTTACCATGACCTTCAGCCCGTCTGCCGCCGCCCGCGTAGCGGTGATTGCCGGCAAGCAGGGCAAACCGGCGATTTTGCGGCTGTCGGTCGAAGGCGGGGGCTGTTCGGGGTTCCAGTACAAATTCGGTCTGGCCGATGCGCCTGAGGGCGATGATCTGGTGGTCGAACAGGGCGGTGTACGGTTGCTGGTCGATGCAGTGAGCCTCGATCTCGTCGCCGGGTCCGAGGTCGATTACGTTGAATCGCTGGGCGGGGCCGCTTTCAAAGTCACCAATCCTAATGCGGCGTCAGGCTGCGGCTGCGGCTCGTCCTTCGCGATTTGATGCGGATCGCCACTTACAACATCAACGGGATCAAGGCACGGTTGCCGCGCTTGCTCGAATGGCTCGCAGAAACGCGGCCTACGGTCGCCTGCCTTCAGGAAATCAAGACGCAGAACGAAGGCTTTCCGGCGGATGCGTTCGAGAAGCTGGGTTATCAGTCGATCTGGCACGGTCAAAAAGGCTTCAACGGCGTCGCGATTCTGGCTGATGGCCAGGCTCCGGTCGAGGTGCAGCGGGCGCTGGCGGGCGAGCCCGACGACGAGCATTCGCGCTATCTCGAAGCCGCTGTGGCCGGCGTGCGGGTAGCGTGTATATACTTACCCAACGGCAATCCGCTGCCCGGTCCGAAGTTCGATTACAAATTGCGCTGGATGGAGCGACTGCGAGCGCGAATGGTGACCATCGCGGCCGAGGAAGTTCCGGCCATCGTGCTGGGCGATTATAACGTCATCCCGCGCGATAATGACGTCTGGTCACCCGCCGCGATGGCCGCCGACGCGTTGATGCAGCCCGGATCGCGCGACGCTTATGCCCGGCTGATGGCCGATGGCTGGACCGATGCGTTGGGTACGCTCAATCCGCAAGGCGGGGTCTGGACCTATTGGGATTACCAGGCCGGGGCCTGGCAGCGCGATCACGGCTTCCGCATCGATCATGCGCTGCTCTCACCCGAACTGGCTGACCGGCTGGTCAGCGCCGGCGTCGACAGGGACCACCGCGCGCGCGAAAAGGCCAGCGATCACGCACCGGTGTGGTTTGAATTTGGATGAACGGGCGGGGGCGAGCCAGCCGCCCCGGCCCGGATATTTCTCTACCGACTTATCTCACCGATAGAAAACGTGGTTTTCGACCCGGCCCACGCGCTTCAGGCGCCAGCCAGGGCTGACATAGGCGGCATGGAAGAACAGCGCGCCTTCGACCGGGCTGCGCCAGGTGCCCGAATGCGCGATCTGTGCAATTGCCACCGCATTCTTCCACTGGCGCGAAGTTTTGGCGATCCCTGGCATCGAGCTACCGCGCACGAACGAGAATTGCGAGGGCTGGAACACCACGCCGCAATACGAGTTGGGGAAGCGGCCCGATTTGGAGCGCGCCACAATCACCCGGCCCACTGCCAGCTGGCCAGCAAGCGATTCGCTCTTGGCCTCAAAATAGATCGCCCCGGCGAGGCAGTTAAGTTCGCGCGAAACTTCGCCTGGTTGCGGCTGCGCGGAGACCAAGGTAGCCAGCGATCCGGCGCGGATCTGCGGAGCATCGGCCGGCAACGCCTTGTCTGGGGTGGCGAGGGATGGGGGCGCAGACTGGCTGGCCGACACGTCGGCAGGCGCGGGTTCCGACTGGGACAGGGTCTGATTGACCGGTACCGCTGTGTCATCCGCTGCAATTGTCTGCGCGGAGGCGCCCGAACCATTGGCGCTAAAAATAATTGTAACAATCATTGCGGCCACTGCGAGTGCACTGGCCCGGTGGAGCTTCTTGCTCATCGATAATCATTCTTGGGCGGTTGGCGCGCCTGACGCAGGATTGTTTGGAGCTCGTCGTTCTTGCTCTGCCCCAACCGAAAATCCTGCCGGCTGCCCCCCGACTGCGTGCTTGCATCCTGGGCCGATCTGTCCAGCACGCCGCCCACGCATCAAAAGGTGGACGCCCTTTGATGGTGCGGTGCAGCAATGTCAAATGTTAGATTCCCCCAATCCGATGAACCGTTCACCATTTGCGATATCCAGTTCGATAGTCCACAAATCGCGATCCTGGGCCTGACGCCGGACCAAGTAATCATCGATAAACTTCTTATTTTCAGCATCTTCCGAACGGGTGAGCACCCAAGTGCGGTCTCCATCGACGCTTGGCATGCGTTCGAAAACTCGCCGGTTTGCGCCGTTTTCGGCACAAACCACCACGATCGTCCCGGCTTCGCGTTCACCTTTGTGCAATACTGCAGCGAAACCACCAGCAGCCGCTACCTGACGCAACAAGCCCGAGACTTCGAGGTGCGCGGGGAGACGC
Organism: Novosphingobium sp.; assembly: GCA_031416535.1. Taxonomy (GTDB): domain Bacteria; phylum Pseudomonadota; class Alphaproteobacteria; order Sphingomonadales; family Sphingomonadaceae; genus Novosphingobium. The sequence goes on from JANOTT010000061.1 coordinate 27,158, forward strand.
GGTGCCATGCTGGTCGCGTCAGCCCGGCCGGTCAGGCCGCGTCGCGGTCAATGCTGTTGGCGAGCAGCGCATAGAGCCCTTCGGCATCGGTCGCTTCGCCCAGCGCGGTGTGCATCTTGTCATTGCGCATCATCCGGCTGATCGCAGCCAGTGCATGGAGGTGCGCGGCGCCGGCAGCTTCGGGCGAAAGCAGCCCGAATACCAGATCGACCGGCATCCCGTCGGCCGCCTCGAACGCTACCGGGGTTACCAGCCGCAGGAACACCGCCACTGGCCGGCCCAGATCGGGAATGCGCGCGTGCGGAATCGCCACACCGCGGCCAAACCCGGTGCTGCCCAGCTTCTCCCGCTCTTCGAGCCGTTCGAGCACCAGCACTGGATCAAGCCCATAAACCTCGGCAAAGCGCTGAGCGAGTCGGTCAAGGATGATCTGCTTACTCTCGGCAGCAATCGTGCCAACTGCTTCTGGCAGCAGTGTGAAAAGGGCGGTCATAGCGGGCACACTACTTTAAAAAATTGCAAAGATGGTTCGGACAGCGGGCCAAGCGGCGGGAAAATCCCGACGGCTTGCCCCTCCTCGCCTGATGAAAACTTGTGCGCCCTTACGCTACGCGTCAGGAAGGTTCAACCCAGCCGATCGAACCATCACCGCGCCGATAGACCATATTATGTCGCCCCGTGCCAGCGTTTTTGAACAGCAGCGCGTTGGTGTTTCTGAGGTCGAGCATCATGACGGCATTGGAAACTGTCGTTTCGGGCACGTCGACGCGGGTCTCGGCAATGACCAGCGGGGAATCGCCGGTCACTTCATCGGCAAGTTCGTCGGGTTCGGCAAAGACGGTGTAGCCGGCTTCCTCTTCGCGCACCGCCGGAGCACTGTGCGACGAATGGTCGGTCAAGCGGCGCTTGTAACGGCGCAACTGCTTGTCGATCTTCTCGGCCGCCTGATCGAGCGCCATGTGCGCATCCTGCGCGATTCCGGCGCCTTTGAGCACCAGGCCTTGCATCACGTGCGTCACCACATCGGCACGGAACGCACCGGCCGGTGCACGGTTGAACGTGATCGTGCTCGACAGTGCCCCGGCAAAATATTTTCCGACAATCGCGGATATGCGGTCTTGCGCGTGGTTCTGCAGCGCCTCGCCGGTTTCGACCTGATGGCCCGATACGCGAATGTCCATAGCACTGGTACTCCTTCTAGAATGCGCGAAACGGGGTCAATCCAGCCAAAGCGGGGCCTTCACCGTTTCGAGAAAGGCGGCATGTGCCGCCAGCTCGGCCTCGCTTGGCCGATGCGGGCGGGCGGGGCGGAACAAGCGTTGGCGCTGGAGCAGGCCGGGGGCAGACGCCCCGCCCTCCGCGCCGCGTTCGGCCGCCAGACTCAACCCGATCTGGCGCCCGCCGGTCAGCTCGACATAAACCTGCGCGAGCAGCTCGGCGTCAAGCAGCGCGCCATGACGCGTGCGGTGACTGCGATCGATCCCATAACGGGTGCACAGCGCGTCGAGCGACAGCTTGGCCCCGGGGTGGCGCACCCGCGCCAGTTGCACTGTATCGATCATCCGCTCACGGCCCAGGTGCGGTAGTCCACACATCTCGAGCTCGGAATTGACGAAGCCGAAGTCGAACCCGGCATTGTGTGCAACCAACATCGAATCGCCGAGGAATTCGAGCATATCGTGGGCGCGTTCGTGGAACCGGGGTTTGTCCGAGAGAAAGGTGATCGAGAGTCCGTGCACCGCTTCAGCCGCCGCGGGCATATCGCGATCGGGATGGAAATAAGCGTGAAAGGTGGCGCCGGTCGGCACCCGGTTGACCATTTCGATGCAGCCGATTTCGACCAGCCGGTCACCGCTTTTGGGATCAAGTCCGGTGGTTTCGGTGTCGAAGATAATCTCGCGCATCGTCCCTTCGATATCAGCTTAACGGGCGCGGGTTACAAGGGGGCAGCACGCTATTTTTGAACTCGGGTCAGCGCGTGCACCAGCCGCTGTACCGCATGGCGGGTTTCCGCCAGTGAGACCCCGGTATCAAGCACATGGTCGGCGCGCGCGCGCTTGTCGGCATCGGACACTTGCAGGCCCAAAATCTGCGCAAACTTCGCCTCGCTCATCCCGGGCCGGGCGAGAACGCGATCACGCTGCATGGCGGCCGGGGCCGAGACCACCGCCACCGCATCAAGCCCGTGCGGGCTGCCCTTTTCGTAAAGCAACGGGATGTCGAACACGATCAGCGGGGCCGCGATGTGTTCGGCCAGAAAAACCTGGCGCAGTTCGCCGACCGCCGGGTGAACAATCGCTTCCAGCCGCTTGAGCGCCGCAGGATCGCCGAATACTGCCGCGCCGAGTTTCTGCCGGTCGACCCCGTGCGCACCGGTCGTACCGGGAAACGCTTGCTCGATCACGGCAAGCAGCGCGCCCTGCGGTCCCTGCAATTCGTGCACCGCGGCGTCGGCATCGAATACCGGCACGCCAGCTTCGCGAAACATCGCCGCGACCGCCGATTTGCCCATGCCGATCGAGCCGGTCAGGCCCAAGATAAAAGGTTTGCTCATCGGGTCAGCAAGCTGCGCAGTTCAATGTCATGCTGGCGCGGAGCCGGTTCGCCGAAGAACATTTCGAACGCCGCTGCGGCCTGTCCGATCAGCATGGCGAAGCCGTCAATCGTCGAAAATCCAGCGCCGCGCGCGGCTTTGAGCAGCGGAGTCTCAAGCGGGTGCGTGACAATGTCGTAGACCACGCTGCCCGGCGGAATATGGCTGAGATCGAGGTCTAATGGTGGCTGCCCGGCCATCCCCAGCGGACTGGCATTGACCACCAGATCGAACAGCTGAGTGCGGTCGTCGAAGGCAAAGTCGGTCGGATGCGCAAAGTGGTCCAGCGGGGGCGTGTGATGCTCACCACGCGGGGCCAATTCATTCAGCAATTCCCGTGCTTTGCCGGGATCGCGCGCGGCCAGAACCAGCGTGAAACCCTGATCGGCCAGCGCCGTCACAATCGCCCGCGCGGCTCCGCCGGCCCCGAAAACCCGCGCCATTCGGACCAAATGCGGCTCAGCCAGCAGCGTTTTCAACGGTTCGAGGAACCCCGGCACGTCGGTGTTGAACCCGCGCAGCAGGCCGTCAGGACCGCGCACTACGGTGTTGACTGCACCCACCCGGGCGGCGCGCGGATCGAGCCCAGCCAACAGCGGCATGACCGCCTGTTTGTGCGGCATGGTCACGTTGCAGCCGCGCCAATCGGGATCGGTGCGGCGCGCGGTGAAATAGTCGGCCAGGCCATCAGCGGTGACATGGCACGCCCGGTAGTCCGCCGCGATCCCCAACTGTCCCAACCAGAACTTGTGGATCGCAGGCGACTTCGATTGTGCGATCGGATCGCCGATCACTTCGGCGTAGATCATCGCGGCAACTCCCCGTGCTCGCGCAAGGCAGACAGGACCGCCAGCAAGGGCATCCCCAGCACGGTGAAGTGGCTGCCCGCGATCTGCTCGAACAGCTGGACCCCCAGCGCCTCGATCCGGAACACCCCGACGCAGCCTGCCACCGCCGGCCATTCGGCGGCCAGGTAGCTGCCGATAAATTCATCCGACAAGGTGCGGACCTTGAGCACCGCCACTTCGCCATGCCGCCACCGCACCTGCCCGTCACGCACCAGCGCGGCGGCGCTGTGCAGTTCCATCGACTGGCCCGAGAAGGCGCGCAAATGCTTCGCCGCGTCGGCCCGGCTGGCGGGTTTATCGAACCGCCGCCCAGCCACCTCGACCAGCGAATCGCTGCCCAGCACCAGCGCCCCGGGCCGCGCTGCGCTGACCGCCAGCGCTTTGGCCTCGGCCAGCGCCAGCGCCACCGCGCCCGCGCTGGCCCCGGTCAGTCCGGCCTCCAACGCGCGTTCGTCGATTGCTGCCGGGACCGCTTGGTAAACTACCCCAGCGGCATCAAGCATCGCGCGGCGTGAGGCGCTGTGCGAGGCGAGCACCAAGGTCATGCCGCGCCGCCGCTGGCTGGATCGACGCGCGCCGCCTGGAATTCGTTATAGAGGTTGATGATTGCCGCCGCCGCCTCCTCGATCGAGCGCCGGGTCACGTCGATCACCGGCCAGCCGTTGTCGGCAAACATCCGCCGTGCGTACTGCACTTCGCGCGCCACTCGCTCGTCGTCGACATAAGCCGTTTCGGGGGCCTGGCCCAGCGACAGCAGCCGGTTACGCCGCACCTGCACCAGCCGCTCGGGCGCGGTGGTCAGCCCGACCACCAGCGGATGCCGCAGCCCGAACAACAGCGAGGGCGGCGGGCTTTCGATCACGATCGGGATATTGGCGACCTTGTAGCCGCGGTTGGCGAGGTAGATGCTGGTCGGGGTCTTCGAGCTGCGCGATACCCCCGCGAGCACGATGTCGGCCGCTTCCCAGTTTTCCCAGCCAACCCCATCATCGTGCGCAATCGTATAATGGATCGCATCGACCCGGGCAAAATACGCCTCGTCCATCGCGTGCTGGCGGCCCGGCCGCGCCTCGGGGTGCTGACCCAGCGCCGCCTCGAGCGCCGCGACCGCCGCATCGAGCACCGGCACCACCGGCAGCCCCAGCGTGCGGCAATGTTCTTCCAGGCGTCCGCGCGTATCGGCATTGACCAGCGTGTAAAACACCAGGCCCGGATTGGCCGCGATCTCGCCCATGATCCGGTCGAGGTGCTGCTGCGAGCGGACCATCGGCCAGAAGTGGCGCACCACGTCGGCGCCTTCGAACTGCGCCAGCGCGGCCTTGGCCAGCATCTCGAGCGTTTCGCCGGTCGAGTCCGAGAGGAGATGAAGATGGAGGCGCGACATGCGGGTAAGCGGGCCAGCAGGCTGTGGATGATTGGCGGCATAAACCACGGGAGGAGAGGGCTTACAAGTTCGGGATGGAATTCTGCCCCCGCTAACGGCGTCCCGATCGGCAGCTTGTGGACAGGTGGATAGACCTACCCACAGGCTGGGGATAGCGGGCAAAAGGCGTGCTTGACGCCGCGCCCGCACGATTCGGACCAACCCGGGGACTGTTCACGCCGGGAGAATTCCGGCATGCGCGGCCAATCCCCGCTTTCCACAGGGCCAACTACAACAGAATCCTTTTAAGACTCTAATATGATTTGAATTGGAATCGCTGCGATGCCCGGTTTACTGCTCGATACATTGCGCGGCGCCAACGTCCGGCCCAGGCCTGCGTGGCTGATGCGCCAGGCCGGGCGCTACTTGCCCGAATACCGTGCCCTGCGCGCTGAAAAGGGCGGATTTCTGCCGCTGGTGTATGATAGCGCCGCCGCCGCCGAGATTACCCTGCAGCCGATCCGGCGCTATGGTCTGGACGGGGCAATCCTGTTTTCGGACATCCTGATCGTGCCGTATGCGATGGGGCAGGAGCTTGAATTCCTGGTCGGCGAAGGCCCGCGGCTTTCACCTCGGCTGGTCGATGCGGCGCTCGCGAGCCTGCACGCGGTGCCGTCGCGGTTGAGCCCGATTTACGAGACGGTCAAACTGGTCAAGGGCGCGCTCCCGGCAGACAAGACCATGCTGGGCTTTGCCGGTAGCCCGTGGACCGTGGCGACGTACATGGTGGCCGGCGAAGGCAGCCGCGACCAGCACGATACCCGCGCCATGGCCTACCGCGATCCCCCGGCCTTCCAGGCGATCATCGATGCGATTACCGCGGTGACGATCGAATATCTGGGCGGGCAGATCATCGCCGGCGCCGAAGCGGTGCAATTGTTCGACAGCTGGGCCGGCAGTCTGGCTCCGAGAGAATTCGAACGCTGGGTAATCGCCCCGAATGCCAACATCGTGGCAGCGCTGGCTGCGCGCTTCCCGCACATTCCGGTAATCGGTTTTCCCAAGGGCGCAGGCGAAAAACTGCCCGCCTATGCGCGTGAAACCGGGGTGGCTGCACTGGGCCTGGACGAGACCATCGACCCGCTGTGGGCGGCGCGTACGCTGCCTGAGGGGCTGCCAGTGCAGGGCAACCTGGATCCGCTGCTGCTGATCGCTGGCGGGGCTGAACTGGAGCGGCAGACATTGCGCATTCTTGCAGCTTTTGCCGATCGTCCGCATGTGTTTAACCTGGGCCACGGGATCGGGCAGACCACGCCGCTCGAACATGTCGGCGAATTGCTGTCAGTAGTGCGCGGGTGGCGCGGATAAGCTATGAGGCAGCAATGGAGCGGGTTTTGGCAATGACCTATCTTTGGCTCAAGGCAGGCCATATCATTTTCGTGATCTTCTGGATGGTGGGGCTGTTCATGCTGCCGCGGTTCTTCGTCTACCATCAGGAAGCCGCGCCGGGTTCGCCCGAAAATTCCGCCTGGGCCGAACGCGAGGCGCGGCTGCTGCGGATCATCCTGTGGCCAGCGATGGTGGTAACCTGGGTGCTGGGGCTGGCGCTGGCTTACAGTACCGGCGCATATTTGCAGGGCTGGTTCCATGTGAAGCTGGCGCTGGTGCTGACGCTGACGGCCTATCACGTCTGGCTGGCGGGCTATCACAAGGTGCTGGCGCGCGGCGAGCGGCGGTTATCGGGCAAACAGCTGCGGCTGCTTAACGAAGTGCCCGGGATTGCCGCCGCGCTGATCGTGATCATGGTGGTGCTGCGCCCGTTCTGATTGACGCGGCGCGGTCAAGCGCCTAACCGTCATCGCCGACCGGCAAGGCCAGCGCACCTGTGCGCGGCGCGATCTGCTTTCTCCAAGCCCGATGATCGTCCGGCCATCCCCAGACTGCACATTCACGGAACTGACACGCACATGCATCTCAAAGATCTCAAGAAGAAAACTTCCGCCGAGCTGGTCGAAATGGCCGAAGAGCTGGGGGTTGAAAGCGCCTCGACCATGCGCCGCCAGGATCTCATTTTCGCGATCCTCAAGGAAGTGGCCGAGGACGGCGAGGAAATCATCGGTCAGGGTACGATCGAAGTGCTGACCGACGGCTTTGGCTTCCTGCGCAATGCCGAGGCCAATTACCTGGCCGGCCCGGATGACATTTACGTTTCGCCAAACCAGGTCCGAAAATGGGGTCTGCGCACTGGCGATACCGTGGAAGGCGAGATTCGCGCGCCCAAGGATGGTGAGCGCTATTTCGCGATCATCAAGCTGATGAGCGTCAATTTCGACGATCCCGAAGTGGTCCGCCACCGCGTCAACTTCGACAACCTGACCCCGCTCTATCCGGACGAGAAGCTCAACCTCGATACGCTTGATCCCACGGTCAAGGACAAGTCGGCACGGGTAATCGACATCATCTCACCGCAAGGCAAAGGCCAGCGCGCGCTGATCGTCGCGCCGCCGCGTACCGGCAAGACCGTGCTGCTGCAGAACATCGCCAAGGCGATCACCGACAATCACCCCGAGGTGTTCCTGATCGTGCTGCTGGTCGACGAACGCCCCGAGGAAGTCACCGACATGCAGCGCAGCGTCAAGGGTGAGGTGATCTCCTCGACCTTCGACGAGCCCGCCCAGCGCCACGTGCAAGTGGCTGAAATGGTTATTGAAAAGGCCAAGCGGCTGGTCGAACACAAACGCGATGTGGTGATCCTGCTCGATTCGATCACGCGGCTGGGCCGGGCTTACAACACCGTGGTGCCAAGCTCGGGCAAAGTGCTGACCGGCGGTGTCGATGCCAACGCTCTGCAGCGCCCCAAGCGCTTTTTCGGTGCGGCGCGCAATATCGAGGAGGGCGGGTCGCTGTCGATCATTGCCACCGCGCTGATCGATACCGGCAGCCGCATGGACGAAGTGATTTTCGAAGAGTTCAAGGGCACCGGCAACTCCGAAATCGTGCTCGATCGCAAGGTCTCGGACAAGCGGATCTTCCCCGCGCTCGATGTCGGCAAGTCGGGCACCCGCAAGGAAGAACTGCTGGTGGCCAAGGACAAGCTCTCCAAAATGTGGGTGCTGCGCCGGATCCTGATGCAGATGGGCACGATCGACGCGATGGAATTCCTGCTCGACAAGATGAAGGATTCCAAGACCAACGAAGACTTCTTCGCGACGATGAATCAGTAAGGCGGGAACCAGTAAGTGGCATTGGCTCATCCCCGGCACGCGGTTCTGACCGGCGCGCCGGGGGCGGGCAAGACCACCTTGCTGGGTGCGGCGGCGGCGGCGGGCTATGCGACCTCGCCCGAAGTTGCGCGGTTGTTGCTCCAGCAGCCCGGCGGGATGGAACTGCGCGCGGCCGGCCCGCTGGAGTTCGCCGAAGCGATGCTCGAGGCGCATGTCCGCGAATTCGAGCGGCACACAGATCAGGTCGGCCCGGTGCTGTTCGACCGCGGCTTTCCCGATGTCGCGGGGTTCCTCGATGTTTCAGGGCTGCCGGTGCCCAAGTCGGTCGATGCGGCCTGCCGCCTGCTTCGGTACCACGGCCCAATCCTGCGCGCCCCGGCCTGGCCGGAAATTTACCAGCAGGACGCCGAGCGGGTTCAGGACTGGGATCAGGCCGTCGCGAGCGATGCGGCAGTCACCGCAGCGTGGCGGCGCTATGGCTATGAAGTCGTGGATCTGCCGCTGGTCCCGGTTGCGCAAAGGCTGGAATTTCTAGGGATGCAGCTTCAGCCCGCCGCCTGAAGCTGCGCCGCCATCAGCTCCCACAGCTTGTTCATGGCCTTCATCGGGCGGACCATAACCTTGAAATCCTTTATCATTCCGGCATCGTCGAACGCGATCAGATCAATCCCGTTGACGTGGATGCCGTCCACCTCGTTGGTGAATTCCAGCATCACGTGATTGCCGTCGACCAGCTCGCGGACATAGGCAAAACCCTCGCCGCCAAGCACCTGGGCCGCCGCGCCGAGGTAGGCCATGACCTTGACCTTGCCCACCTGCGGGGTGTGCACCACCGGCGAGTGGAACACCGCATCGCCCGCCACCATCGCGCCGAGCAGCGTCAGATCGCCGTGGCTCTCCACATATTCGTGCCATTTGGCCAGGCCGTATTCGCCGCCGTTCATGCCAGATGCTCCTGCAGGAATGCCGCAGTCCGCCCATCTGCCAGCTGCGCCCCCGCAGCATCGCGCCGAGCCCCGCTTTCGGCGGCAAAGCCGTGGTCGAGGCCGGGGTAATCGTGCAGCGTAACCCGCGGGTGATCGTCAAACGCGGCGTGGATCGCGGCCTGTTCGGCCGGCCCGACAAAGTGATCGGCGGTCGGGATGTGCAGCATCAGCGGCTTGGCGATGTGGTGCGCTTCGTCCAGCAGCTGGTCGATCATCACCCCGTAATAGCCGACTGAGGCATCGGCATCGGTGCGGGCCGCCGCCATATAGGCGAGCCGCCCGCCGAGGCAGTAGCCGACGCAGCCGACCTTGGCCGTGCCCTGACTGCGCAGCCAGCGGATTGCCGCTTCGATATCGTAAATGCCCAGATCGGCGTCGTACTGCTGGAAATAGCCGAACGCTTGTTGCAGCTCGGCAGGTATATCGGGATTGAGCTCAACCCCCGGGGCCAAGCGCCAGAAAATATCCGGCGCGACCGCCAGATAGCCGAGTCCTGCCCAAGTGTCGCACTTCTGGCGGATTCCGGCATTGATGCCGAAGATTTCAGGGATGACCACTATGCCAGCGTGCGGGGTACCCGCTGGCCGCGCGACATAGGCCGGGATCGTGCCATCGTCCTTCAATGAAGCGATCTGGGCGGTTTCGGTCATGGCTTGATCTCCTGCAGCGATTTGGCGCCATCCTAAGCGCGGCGTGGACTTTGTGAAGGGGCTATGCCAGCTTGCCTGGCCATATCAACTCCGCCACCAGCCAGGAGCAAGCCCGATGAAAGTTCATGTCGAGATCGAATGCACTCCAGAGGAAGCGCGCAGTTTTCTGGGGCTGCCCGATGTGTCGAAGGCCAACTCGGTCTATGTCGACATGATCGCCAAGGCGATGAAGGGCGCGGGCAGCGTCGAGCAGATCCAGGATTTCGCCAAGGGTATCGCGCCGATGGGACAAATGGGGATCAAGCTGTTCCAGCAATTCATGGAAAGCGGCGCGGCGTTTTCGGCGGGGGCGGGCAAGAAAAAGGACGGCTGAGCACGCTCAGCCCGCACAGCTTATGAGTGACACCATTTTTGCCTTGTCGAGCGGCGCGGCGCCGGCCGCGATTGCGGTGGTACGGGTAAGCGGCCCGCAGGCCGCTGCGGCGATGCGCGCACTGGTCGGGCGCAAGCTCGCGCCGCGCCATGCCACCAGCGCGGCGCTGCGCGACGCGGCGGGTGGGATAATTGATCATGCGCTGGTGCTGTGGTTGCCCGGACCGCACAGCGCGACCGGTGAGGATACGCTCGAACTGCACTGCCACGGCGGCCGCGCGGTGATCGGCGCGGTCGAGGCGGCGCTGGCCAAAATGCCGGGGCTGCGCGCGGCCGCGCCGGGAGAGTTCACCCGCCGCGGCTTCACCAATGGCAAGATCGATTTGGCGCAGGCCGAGGGACTGGCTGATCTGCTGACCGCTGAAACCGAATTGCAGCGCCAGTCAGCGATGGCGATGGCGGGCGGCGCGTTTTCGCAGCAGGTTGCGCAGTGGCGTGACACGCTGCTGATGCAATCGGCCACGCTGGAAGCGGTGCTCGATTTCGGTGATGAGGATGATGTTGCCTTGCTCCCGGCCAACTTCGTCAGTGATCTGGCGGCGCTTGAAGCAGAACTGGCGCTGTGGCTGGCCCGGCCGCGCGCCGAGCAGCTGCGCGAGGGTTACCGGGTGGTCGTGGCTGGCCCGCCCAATGCCGGAAAAAGTACCCTTTTCAATACCTTGGTTGAGGCTGAGGCGGCGATTGCCACGCCGATCCCGGGCACCACCCGCGATGTACTGACCCGCCCGGTGACCTATTCGGGGGTGCCGTTCCTGTTCGCTGATACGGCGGGATTGCATGACGCGGTGGACGACGCGGTGGAAGCGATCGGGATCGAGCGCGCGCTCGAAGCGCTCGACCGCGCCGACCTGGTGCTGTGGCTCGGCCCCGAAGGCACGGGGCCACAGGGGGCCTGGGAAATCGCCGCGCAGATCGATCGCAGCGATGCCCTGGCCAAGTCGGCAGCGCGGCACCGCATTTCGGCCAAAACCGGCGCGGGGATTGCGGCGCTGCGCGATGATCTGATCGCCACCGCGCGCGCCGCTTTGCCGCGACCGGGCGAGGCCGCGCTCAACGAGCGGCAGCACACCCACTTGCGCCATGCCCAGCGCGCACTGGCAGCGGCGCGGCACGAGCACGATAGCTTGTTGATGGCCGAAGCACTGCGGCTGGCGCGGGTGGCGTTCGATGGCTTGCTTGGGCGCACCACCACCGAGGATATGCTCGACACGCTGTTCGGACGTTTCTGCATCGGTAAATGAATGTTCCACGTGGAACACACCTGCGCTAAGGCGCAGGCAAGATGCAGCAGTTCGATATCATCGTTGTGGGCGGCGGGCATGCCGGGGTGGAAGCTGCGGCGGTGGCGGCGCGGATGGGCGCGCGGGTCGCGCTGGTCAGCTTCGATCTGGCGGCGATCGGCGCGATGAGCTGCAATCCGGCGATCGGCGGGCTGGGCAAAGGCCATCTGGTGCGCGAAGTGGACGCGTTCGATGGGATCATCGCGCGCGCTGCGGACGCCGGAGCAATCCATTACCGGATGCTCAACCGCTCCCGCGGGAGCGCCGTGCAGGGGCCGCGCGTGCAAGCCGACCGCAAGCGCTTTAAATCCGAAGTGCAGCGCTTGCTGGCGCTCCAGGGCGACCTCACGCTGGTGCAAGGCGAAGTGGCGGCGGTGCAGCTCGCCAGCGGGCGCGTCACTGGCATCGAATTGGCCGATGGCACCGGCTTGAACGCCGCAGCGGTGGTGCTGTGCACCGGCACATTCCTGGGCGGGGTGTTGTTTCGGGGTGAAGAACGCATTGTCGGCGGCCGGATCGGGGAAGCCTCGGCGCAGCGGCTCGCGGCGCAGCTGCGCGAAGCGGCGCTGCCGCTGGCCCGGCTCAAGACCGGCACCCCACCGCGGCTTGATGGGCGGACGATCGATTGGGCGCGGCTCGAACAGCAGCCGTCGGACAGCGAGCCCTGGACCATGTCGGCGCTCACCACGGCGCGGCCCTTGCCCCAGGTGTTCTGCGCGATCACCCGCACCAATCCGGCCAGCCATGACGTCATCCGGGCAAATCTCCACCGTTCACCGCTGTTTTCAGGGGCAATCGGTGCCTCAGGCCCGCGCTATTGCCCGTCGATCGAGGACAAGATCCACCGCTTTGCCGATCGCGATGGGCATCAGGTGTTCCTCGAGCCCGAGGGGCTGGATACGCACCTGGTCTATCCCAACGGCATCAGCACCTCGCTGCCCGCCGATGTCCAGCTGGCGATGCTGCGGACAATGGACGGCCTGGAACGCGCCGAAATGGTGGTGCCGGGTTACGCGGTCGAATACGATCATCTCGATCCGCGCGCGCTGCGCCCCAGTTTGGAGCTGCGCGCGCTCCCCGGCTTGTACTGTGCGGGGCAGATCAACGGCACTACCGGCTATGAAGAGGCGGCGGCGCAAGGGTTGCTGGCCGGGCTGCATGCTGCCGCAGCGGTGCTGGGCCGCGCCGCGCCGCCGCTGGACCGCGCCAACAGCTATATGGCGGTGATGATTGACGACCTGACGCTGCACGGGGTGTCAGAGCCATATCGAATGCTGACCGCGCGCGCCGAGTACCGGCTGCGGTTGCGCGCCAACAATGCCGGCTCGCGGTTGACCCCGCTGGGCCTGGCAGCGGGTTGCATCAAGCCCGCGCGGGCAGAATGGTTTGCCAGGCGCGCGCAAGCCAAGGCGCACTATTGCGAAGCCCTCGAACGCCAAGTGACCGGACACGAACTGGCCGCGGCGAGCCTGCCGGTAAGCGCGGACGCCGGGCGGCTGGCGCTGCGCGAATGGCTGCGGTTTGGCGGGGTGGGGCTGGCTGAGCTCGCGCCGTGGCTGGGGCTGGGCCTGCCCGATGATCCGACGCTGGCCGAGGAACTGGCCGAGGATGCCGCCTATGCGCCCTATCTGGTGCGGCAGGACAACGAACTGCGCGATTTGCGCGCGGGCGAGGCCTTGGTGCTGGGCGACCACTTTCCGTATGGCGCAATTCCCGGGCTCTCGCGCGAAATGGTCGAGCGGCTGAGCGCGGTGCAGCCGGCCACGTTGGCGGCAGCCGGGCGGGTGCCGGGGATCACCCCAGCGGCATTGGCAGCATTGCTGGTCCATGCCCGGCGCCGCGCGGCATGACCTTGACCACCCAAGCCCAGGCGCAGGAGTGGTTGGCGCAATTACCCGAATGGGACCCCGCAGCCCGCGACCGGCTCGATCTGTTGGTGCGGATGCTGAGGCTGGCGAATCAGCACCAGAACCTGGTCGCCGCGAGCAGCCTGGATGCGGTGTGGCTGCGGCACATCGCCGATTCGGCCCAATTGCTTGCGCATGTTCCACGTGAAACATCGTCACCATGGCTCGATCTTGGGACAGGAGCGGGATTTCCTGGGTTGGTGATTGCTGCGCTGCGTCCTGAGTGCCGGATGGTGATGGTCGAATCACGCGGGCGGCGGGCCGAATGGCTTGAATCAGCGCGAGCAGCCTTACAGCTCGACCGGGCGGAGGTGTTTGGCGGACGGCTTGAACTGCTGCCCGCGGAAAAATTCTGCGTCATTTCGGCACGCGCCTTCGCGCCATTGCCCAAGTTGCTCGATTTATCCGCACGATTTTCCACAAGCGACACGCGCTGGCTGTTGCCCAAAGGGCGTTCTGCCGCGCAGGAACTGTTGGAGCTTACCGGCTGGCAGCATATGTTTCACGTGGAACAATCGCTCAGCGATGCCGAGGCTGGGGTAATTATCGGCACGCTCGTCGGCAAAATGGCCGGAAAAAAGGGGAAAACGTCGTGATTCGCGTGGCGATCGCCAATCAGAAGGGCGGGGTGGGCAAAACCACCACCGCCATCAACATCGCCACCGCGATGGCGGCGACCGGCTGGAAAGTGCTGCTGATCGACCTTGACCCGCAAGGCAACGCCTCGACCGGAATCGGTGTTCACGCTGCCGACCGAATGACGTCGTCATACGATTTGCTGGTCGATCAAATGCCGCTGGCCCAATGCGTTATGCCGACCAAAATCCCCGGGCTCGATCTCATTCCGGCCACGGTCGATCTGTCCGGCGCAGAAATCGAACTGGTCGGGGTCGATAATCGCACCGACCGGCTGCGCACCGCGCTGGCCGGGGAACACGGCTATGACATCGCATTTATCGATTGTCCGCCATCGCTCGGGCTGCTGACGCTCAATGCGCTGTGCGCCGCTGATACGCTGCTGGTGCCGTTGCAGTGCGAGTTTTTCGCGCTCGAAGGACTTTCGCAGCTTTTACAGACAGTTGAGCGCGTACAGCAGCGCTTCAACAAGGATCTTGGGATCGTCGGGATTGCGCTCACCATGTTCGATCGGCGCAACCGGTTGACCGATCAGGTGGCCAACGATGTCCGCTCGTGCCTCGGGAATCTGGTGTTCGAGGCGGTGATCCCGCGCAATGTGCGGCTGTCCGAAGCACCCAGCCATGGCCTGCCGGCGCTGGTTTACGATCACACCTGCTCGGGCAGCCGAGCCTATATGGCGCTGGCGCGCGAGCTGATTACGCGCTTGCCCGAACAAAGGAAGGCTGCATGAGCGACGATCCGGTGTTTCGCATGTCGACCAAGCGGCTGCCGCTCGGGCGCGGACTGGGCGCGCTGCTTGGCGAGAGCCGCCGCGAAGAGCCGCTGGTTTCTGCACCGGCCGCCGCGGGCACGGTGCCTGCAACCGGTCTTGCCATGCTGGCGGTGGCTGACATCGTCCCGCATCCAGGCCAACCGCGCCGCCGGTTCGAGGAGACCGCGCTCAACGAGCTGGCCGCCTCGATCGCCGCGCGCGGTGTGATCCAGCCGGTAATCGTCACTCCACATGGTCCGGGGCGGTGGCAACTGGTCGCCGGGGAGCGCCGCTGGCGCGCGGCGCAGCGGGCGCGGCTGCATGAAATTCCGGCGATTATCCGCGAGCTGAGCGACCGCGAAGTCACCGCGCTGGCCTTGATCGAGAACCTGCAACGCGAAGACCTCAATCCGATCGAGGAGGCCCGCGCCTACCATCGGCTGAGCCAGGACGACGGGCTGACGCAGGCCGAGATCGCGCAATTGGTCGACAAGAGCCGCAGTCACGTTGCCAATCTGCAGCGGCTGCTGACGCTGCCCGAAGTGGTGGTGGCGATGGTCGAGGAGGGCAAGCTGTCGATGGGCCACGCCCGTGCGCTGATCGGCGCGGACAACGCCGCCGCGCTCGCCGCCGATGCCGCCGCGCGGCAGTTGTCGGTGCGCGCGGTCGAGCGGCTGGTCCGCCGCGGTGCGGCTCCGCCAGCCGTCCCGCGCCGTGCGCGCGGTGCGCGCGACCCCGCAGCGACAGCCGACATTGCGGCCGTGCAGAGCCATCTCGAGGAATTTCTGGGCCTGTCAGTGCGGATCAACACCGATGCCGACCCGCGTTCGGGCGCGGTGACCATCCGCTACCGCACGCTCGATCAGCTCGATCTGATTTGCCAGCGGCTCACCGGCGGCGGAATTTAGACAATCTTGCCGCGCTGGCGCATTCGGTTGCGTCCGAACAGTTAATTTTATCGGCCGCAGCGTTAACCACAGGTAAAAGTAAAGTCTGAACACAGTGTTCCTACATAGGTCGCAGCGAATGGGGGGATTGCCAGCCATTCGGGGACAGCGCCGCCAGTGCTGTCGGCAATTGTGAAGGGACCAAATTAACTATGCGTAACTCGCTCCGTTTTGTTGTCGTCGGCGCCGCGCTCGCCGCCGCCTCGTTCGCCACTTCGGCTTCGGCTGCTGCTTCGGCGACGGCTACTGCCACCGCTGAAATCCTGCAGTCACTGACGCTGACCGCTGACAGCTCACTCGATTTTGGCCAGATTGCGGCCAACACCGGCGGTACCGTTACCGTCAAGGCCGACAGCACCGTCACCCAGACCGGTGCGGTCGTGTGGACCGGGACCCGCGCTCCGGCTGGCTTCACCGTCACCGGCACCAAGGGATCATCGGTCGTCGTGACGCTGCCGACGACTGCTTCGACGCTGTATCTGGGCGGGAACACCGCTTCGCCTAACAAGATGACGCTCGATTCGTTCAGCGTAACCCCGGTCAACGGCTTCCAGCTCGATGCGACCACTGGCGCGGCCAACTTCAGCGTCGGCGGCCGCCTCGCGGTTGCCTCGGCACAGACTGCCGGCACCTATTCGGGTACTTTCGCCGTCTCGGTCGAATACCAATAAGCGCATTCGCGCCCCAACCGGTGCGAGCATCAAGGACCGCATCCGCCGCGCGCGGGTGCGGTCCTTCCGTTTTGGCCGGGCAGATGCTTGGTTGGCGCGTGGTTAGCCGGAAATTAACCCTCTTTGACTAAATCCTTAGGTAGTTTCACGCAGGCGCTCGCGTTGCGCCGGCGGTCATGCACCAGAGGATTGCCACAATGACTTTTCCACGCCGCCGCCGCCTGGCCCTTGCTGGCTGCGCCATAGCGAGCGCTCTGGCTGGCCTGCCCGCCCGGGCCCAAGGCGACCTGCTGATCGCACCCACCCGCGTGATCATCAGCCAGGGCGGCAGCTCGGAAGTGATCCTGAGCAATATCGGCTCCGAACCGGCGACATACCGAATCTCGGCTGAATTGCGCCGGATGAGCGAAGATGGCGATTTTAGCGCAGTGACCGAAGCCGAGGCCACGCCAGCCGAACAGGCCGCGCTCCAGATGATCACTTACGCGCCGCGGCGAATTACCTTGCTGCCCGGACAGCCGCAGTCGGTGCGGATCTCGATCCGCCCGCCCGAAGGCTTGCCCGACGGCGAGTACCGCGCGCACCTGAACTTCCGGGCGGTGCCGCCGGCGCTCAAGCCCGAAGCGACCAGCGCGCCGGCAGCCGGTGTCTCGATCAAGCTCACCCCGGTTTATGGCATCACGATCCCGGTGTTCGTGCGGCGCGGGCGATTGGAAGCGTCAGCCACCCTGGCCAATGCGCAACTGGTGACGGTGCCCGGCGGTAGCTATGTCGAACTCGCCATGACCCGCTCGGGCCAGCGTTCGGTCTATGGGGAATTGATCGGCAAGTCGGCGCGCGGGGAGACCCTGTTCAATCTGCGCGGGATTGCGGTCTATGCCGAGATCTCGCACCGGATGGTGCACATTCCGCTCAGCCCCGCCCAGCTGGTCAAGGTCAAGGGACCGGTCAAGATCGAGTACCGCGATCTGCCCGAGAACGGCGGCGCCTTAATCGCGGAAACCTCCGCAGTGTTCCCCTGATCGTAAGCGAATTCAGGCACTTAGATCAAATCTGACGTCATGATGGGGTGGACCACTCAGATCAGGCAGGCCGCCGCACTCAGTGCGGCGGCATTTGCCGTTTGGACCGCGCCGGCCCAGGCCGCAGCGTGGCAGCCAGGCGAAGATGACGCGCTGCTGCTCGAGTTGCATTCCGGTCAGTACAAGATCGGCGAAGCGCTGCGCGGGTACCAGACCCCCGCGGGCATCTGCGTCGATTTCGCCGACTTGGTCATGGCGCTCGACTTGCCGCTGCGGGTCGACAAGAAGTCGCGCCGCGCAACTGGCTGGCTGTTCGCCGAAGCTCAGCGCCTGACCATCGACCGCGATTCAAATACAGTACAAAACGTGAACGGCACGCGTGCAATCGCGGCCGGGGCGATCCACGACACGCCCGAAGGCTGGTGCATAGACCTGACTGCGCTGTCCGGCTGGATGGACGTGCGGCTCAAGCCGGAACTGTCCACCATGACGATCCGGCTCGAATCCGACCGCAAACTACCGTTCCTCGAAGCAATCGAACGCAAAAGTCGCGCCGCGCGACTTCGCCAGCCACGCGATGCGCAATTCGACCTCGCCAGCCTGCCGCAAGCCGCCGCGCCCTACCAGACCTGGCGGACGCCGTCGGTCGATGTGCAGGTTCAAGCGCAGTGGAGCCAGCGCAAGGGCGCGCACGTGCAATACGAAGCGCTGGCCAGTGGCGAAGTGGTGGGGCTGAGCTATTCGGCGCGGGTTGCGGGCAGCAACGCGCTGGTGCCCGATTCGCTGCGGCTGCGCCTTTACCGCAACGATCCGGCAGGCGGACTGCTCGGCCCGCTCAAGGCGACGCGGTTCGCGATCGGCGATGTCGACAACCAGTCCACCGCGCTGTCGGCGCAAAGCGCCTATGGCCGCGGACTGTTTGTCAGCAATCGGCCGCTCAATCTGCCTTCGCGGTTCGGGGTGACCACGCTGCGCGGCGTGCTGCCGGCGGGTTGGGATGCCGAGTTGTATCGCAACGGTGAATTGCGCGCCTATCAGGCGGATCGCGGCGACGGCCGCTATGAATTCGCCGATATCGAGCTGGTGTTCGGCGACAATGCGTTTGATGTGGTGCTGTATGGCCCGCAAGGCCAGGTCCGGCATGAGACTTCGACCTTGCCGGTCGGGCTCGACAACCTGCCCGCGGGCAAGACCTGGTACTGGGCCGGGGTGGTCGATCAGGGCCGTGATCTGATCGGCATGGCGCGCGGTCCGGCCGATCCGCAAACCGGCTGGCGCTGGGGTGTGGGAGCCGAACACGGGATCGACCGGCGCACGACCATCGGCGTCGCATATAATAGTTCGGTGCTGCTGGGACGGCGGCGAAATTACCTCGAAGGCACGCTGCGCCGCTCGGTCGGGCCAATGCTGGTCGAACTGTCGGGCGCGCAGCAAATGGGCGCGGGCCGGGCACTGCGCGGCGAGACGATCGGACGCCTCGGCGGACTGCGCTTTGCCGCGCACGTGCTGTGGGTCGATGGCGAGTTCGACAGCGAGCAGGTCGGCGCGCGCCAGCGCAGCGAAATGGACCTGCGCCTGGGCGGGCATGTGCAGCTGGGCGGGTGGCGCTTGCCGGTCGAGCTGGGCGCCCGTCAGATCCGCTCGCGCGAGGGGGTAAAGATTACCGAATTGTTAACGCACGGCTCACTCCGCGTCAGCCGGGCGACGCTGACGGTCGAATTGCTGCACCGCAGCGTCAGCGGCAGCCCGGCGCTGACCGTGGGCGAGGCCCAGGGCAACTCGGTGGCGCTGCTCGGCAACACCGGGTTCGGCCGGGTCCGGCTGCGCGGCCAGGCGCGCTTCGGGCTCGATGGCAACCAGCCCGGGTTCCAGCAGGCGCAACTGGTGGTCGAAGCCCCGGTGGCCCGCGAGATGACCGCCCGGGCGGCTTACGACATCGACGGACCATCGCAGCGGCGCACCATGTCGCTGGGATTTGTACGCCAATTTCAGCACTTTGCGCTGCGCGGCGAGGGCACGCTCGACAATCGCGGCAATCTTGGTTTTGGGCTGACACTGGCACTCAGTCTTGGCCCCGATCCGGCCGGTGGCGGCTGGCGCGTCTCGCGCGAACGGCTCGCCCAGCAAGGCCAGGCCAGCATCGAGGTGTTCCGCGACGACAATGGCGATGGGTTGCGCCAGGCGGGCGAACTCGCGGTCGAAGGGGTCGCAGTCGAAGCCGGGTTCCGCCACGGCGAGCGGCTCACCAACAAGGCCGGGCGCGCGGTAATCGACGGGCTGCTGCCGTATGTGCCGGTGCTGGTCTCGATCGACAGCGGCAGCCTGCCCGATCCGCTGCTGCGCCCCAAGGGCCAGGGCATGGTGGTGGTGCCGCGCCCCGGGGTGGCAGCCAAAGTGCTGCTGGCGCTCTCCCCGACCGGCGAGGTTGAGGCCATCCTGCTCGGCCCCGACGGCGAGCCGCAAGGCGGGGTGACGGTCGAGCTGACCGATCCGGCTGGCCACGTGCTGTACCAGACCGCCAGCGATTTCGATGGCTATGTGCTGTTCGACAGCGTGCCATATGGCACGTACCGGTTGCGGATCGGCACCGCCAGCGCGGCCGCCTTGGGCATTACAACCGATCTCGTCCGGGTGCTGCACATCGATCGCGACCGCGCCTCGCAGCGGCTCGGCCGGATCAGGCTCGAACTGCAGCCGCCGCCGCCGCCGCTGGCGCGATCCCCCTGAACGCCGCGTGGCGGCTGTCTTAACCGTTCGATTAAATAGCGGTTGACCGCAGCCCCCGGCGCGCTTTAGTCGGCGCTGCATTGTTGCTTGCAGAGAGGATTTTCCATGTCGATGGATTTGCTGGCGCGCACCGCCTACAACGAAGATCACGAAGCTTTCCGCCAGACCGTTCGCCGGTTTCTTGAGGCTGAGGTGGCACCGCACCAGGCCGAATGGGCCGATGCCGGGATCGTCCCCAAGGCGCTCTGGCCCAAGGCCGGCGCGCTCGGCATGCTATGCCCGACCGTGCCCGAGGAATACGGCGGGTTGGGGCTCGACTTCGGCTATAACGCGATCGTCGACGAGGAAAGCGCGTATTACGGGCGGGTCACCACCGGGTTTTCGCTGCAATCGGACATCGTCTGCAACTACCTCGTCTCGTATGGTTCGGATGAACAAAAGGCCAAGTGGCTGCCCAGGATGGTCGCGGGCGAGGTGATCACCGCCATCGCCATGACCGAGCCGGGCACCGGCAGCGATCTGCAGGCGATGCGCACCACCGCCAGGAAAGATGGCAACCACTATGTCATCAACGGGTCGAAAACCTATATCACCAACGGCCAGAACGCCGACCTGATCCTGGTCTGCGTCAAGACCGATACCGATGTGCAGCCGGCCTGGAAGGGCGTGTCGATCGTGCTGGTCGAGGCCGACCGCGACGGCTTCAAGCGCGG
This sequence comes from Novosphingobium sp., assembly GCA_031416535.1. Lineage (GTDB taxonomy): Bacteria > Pseudomonadota > Alphaproteobacteria > Sphingomonadales > Sphingomonadaceae > Novosphingobium. The sequence continues at coordinate 47,911 of JANOTT010000061.1, forward strand.
CCGCAACCTCGACAAGATCGGGCAGGACGAGGCCGATACCTCGGAACTGTTCTTCGAGGATGTGCGCGTGCCGATCACCAATTGCCTGGGCGAGGAAGGCAAGGGGTTTATCTACCTGATGAGCGAACTGCCGCAGGAACGGCTGTCGATCGCGGTATCGGCGCAGGCTTCGGCGCAGCGCGCGTTCGACGATACGGTCGAGTTTACCCGGACCCGCATGGCGTTCGGCAAGCCGGTGCTCGATTTCCAGAACACCCGGTTCACCTTGGCCGACCTCAAGGCCAAGCTGCAGGTCGGCTGGGCGCACCTTGACTGGGCCCTGACCCGCCACCTGAAGCGCGAATTGACCGCCGAGGAAGGCGCTGCCGCCAAGCTGTGGCACACCGAACTGCAGTGGGAAGTGATGGACAAGTGCCTGCAGCTGCACGGCGGTGCGGGCTATATGAATGAATATCCGATCGCGCGGGCCTGGCGCAGCGCCCGGGTCACCCGGATCTTCGGCGGCACCAACGAGATCATGAAAGAGCTGATCGGACGCAAGCTTTAGCAAGACCCGGAAACAGGGGGCTTGGCGGCTCCCGTTTCACCCATGCTTGCTCCCGGCGCAGCTCAGTTCGTCCGCACCCGCTTGTCGGCTACGACTTGCAGCCGCGGCGCTGACAGCGGGCGGCGCGCGCGAATGGTGCGGCGCAGCACCCGGCGCGGGGTCTCGGTGACATAGTCCTCGGTCACCACCGTCTCGGTGCATGCGCGCTGACCGTCGCCGGGCGCCTGCAGCAGCATCACCGGGACCATCATCATCGGCTGATAACCATCGGCATAGCCCGGCTGGGCGTAGCCATAGCCGCCCGGCTGGCCCGTGTACTGGTCGAGGTAGGCCTCGCAGTAATCGCGCGCGCCGCGCCGGTCGGCGGCACTGCCGATCACCCCGCCGGCGACCGCGCCCACTGCAGCGCCAACCACCGTGCCTTCGACCCGGTTGCCGCGCCCGGCCACCCGGTTGCCGATTACGCCGCCGATTAAGCCGCCCAGCACAGCACCGCCCACGGTCTTGCCGCTGCCATGGTTGCGGCGGCACACGTCCAGCCAATCCGCCCGGTCCCGGTCATAGCGGGCCTGGTCATAGCGGGCCTGGCCATTGCTTGCGGGCTGTTGCGGCATCGCCGCCGGGCCGCCTTGCCATTCGGGACGCGGATCGGGCAGGCCCGGCTGCGCCACGGCCGGCGCCGCCAGCGCGATTGACAGCACGGCCAGCAGCGGCAGGCAAAGAGCTCGAGACTTCATGGCAATCCCCTGAACTGAGCCGGTCGAATCCGGCGCTAACCGGGAATTTAGCATTGCCCGGCGCAGAACTCCAAGGTGCTCAAGCCATTACTATCGCGGCTGTCCCGATTCGGTGCAGCCCCGCGCGGCGGATAAACCGGCTTTCGCGCTAGATCGCCTGCCCGATAGCTGCCGCCAGCGCCTCGATCCCGCGCGCGTCTTCGGCGTCGAACCGGGCCAGGTCGGGGCTGTCGAGGTCGATCACCGCCACCACTGCGCCGCCGCGCCGCACCGGCACCACCAGTTCGGAGGCGCTGGCTGCGTCGCAAGCGATATGGCCCGGGAACGCATGGACATCGCGCACCAGTTGCGTTTCGCCGCTGGCCGCAGCCGTGCCGCAGACCCCTTGCCCAAACGCGATCCGGATGCAGGCCGGGGCGCCCTGGAACGGACCCAGCACCAGTTCGCCATCGACCACGCGGTAGAACCCGGCCCAGTTGAGCCGCGGCACAATTTGCCAGATCAGCGCGGCCAGATTGGCCATGTTCGCCACCGGATCGGGCTCGCCGGCGGTCAGCGCGGCGGCCGCATCGGCCAGTTCGCGGTACATCTGGGGCTTGGTCTGGTGCGGATCGGGGGCAAAATGATACATCGCCTTGCCAATAGCGCAGTCGCCTGTTGCCGCCTAGCCAGCTTCGCCCTAAGTCTGGCGCCATGTCGACCAAACGCAAATTGCTTGTCGCCCTTGCCGTGTTCCTGCTGGTGCTCGGCGGCTTCTTCTTCTGGATCTGGCGCGGCACCCCGGCGCAGCACACGCTCGAACAGTTATCGGGCAAGGACCCGGTGCTGGTCGAGCCCAAGCAAGAACGGATCCCTTCGGTGGCGATTGCCAAAGCGATCGGCTGGGGCCCGAACGAAGCGCCGACCGCGGCGCAGGGGCTGCAGGTCACCCGTTTTGCCGAAGGGCTGGATCACCCGCGGGTGATCTATCCGCTGCCCAACGGCGATGTGATCGTGGCCGAAGCCGATGCGCCCAAGGGCAACATGGGCTCTGGCATCACCGCCGCGATCGGCAAATTCCTGATGAACCGCGCCGGGGCCAACCAAGGCTCGCCCGATGCGCTGGTGCTGCTGCGCGACAGTGACGGCGATGGCAAGGCCGACGAGCGGTTTGTGCTGCGCCAGGGCAATGGCCTGGTCTCGCCCTCGGGCCTCGCCTGGCACGAGGGCACACTCTATGTCGCCAATCATGACGCGGTTCAGGCGTTTGCCTACCAGCTGGGTGAGACCGCGCTGGCCGCGCCGCCGACCAAGATCATGGATCTGCCCGGCGGCGGTAATCACTGGATGCGCAACCTGCTGCTGAGTCCTGATGGCAAGCGGCTCTATGCCGCGGTTGGTTCGGCGAGCAACGTCGGCGAACGCGGAATGGACGCTGAAAAAGGCCGCGCCGCGATCTGGGAGAAGACGCTGGGCAAGCCGGGCTTTCCGCGGATGTACGCCCAAGGGCTGCGCAATCCCAACGGGCTCGGCTGGAACCCGGCCACCGGCGAGCTGTGGGTGGTGGTTAACGAGCGCGATCTGCTTGGGCCCGATCTGGTCCCCGATTATCTGACCAACGTGCCGATTGGCGCGCATTATGGCTGGCCGTGGGTGTGGTGGAAACGGAACAACGATGACCGCGTGAGCGCTGCCCCGCCCGCTTATTTCGACGACTATGTGCGCAAGCCTGAATATGCCCTCGGCGCGCACGTCGCCCCGCTCGGGCTGGCCTTCGTCCAGGGCGGCGCGCTGCTCGGGCCGAATTTTGCCAATGGCGCGGTGATCGCACGGCACGGGTCGTGGAACCGCACCCCGCTGTCGGGCTATGACGTGGTGTTCGTGCGGTTCGACGCCAAGGGCAACCCGCTCGGCCTGCCGCTGCCGCTGCTCGGCGGGTTCCTGACCGGAAATGGCAGCACGCACGGCCGGCCGACCTGGGTGGCCTTTGCCAAGGACGGGGCGCTGCTGGTCAGCGACGATACCGGCGGGATCATCTGGCGCGTCACTGCGCCGGGGGCAGCGCCAGCAACCGCGATCGCACCGATTGTGTCGCAGCGGATTCCCCCGCAGCGCAGTCTGATCAGCAATCCCGAGGCGCGCTACACCGCCAAGCTTAAACAGGATTCGGTGGTCAAACAGCAGTAGCGGCCAGAACGCCCGCCTTTCGGCCATTCCCAGATCGGTCGCCGTGCGGCTGTTTTCAGATTGGTCGCCGTGCGGCTCCGGCCAATTCAGTGACGAATTGCCAGGCGACCCGGCCCGAGCGGGCGCCGCGCCGCTTGGCCCATTCGAGCGCGTCTGCCGCCTGCCACGCCAGCCCATGCGCCTCGGCATAACCAGCAACCATGGCGAGGTAATCGTCCTGGCTGCAAGCGTGGAAGCCCAGCGCCAGACCGAACCGGTCGGCCAGCGCCAACTGGTCATCGACCGCATCGCGCGGATTGATGGGGTCGTCTTGTTCGGACAAGTGGCGCGGCACGATCGCGCGGCGGTTCGAGGTTACCGCCAGCCGGACATTGCCCGGACGCGCCTCAACCCCGCCCTCAAGCCACGAGCGCAACGCGCGCGGGCCGGTGCTGTCACCGTCCTCGAACCCCAGATCGTCGATAAACACCAGAAAGCGGCGCTGGACCGCGCCCAGCGCGGCGAACAACGCGGCCAGGCTGTCCAGCGCAGCGGGGGCAACCTGCACCAGCGCGATTGCGCCCGGATTGTCCGCTTGCGCCGCAGCGACCGCGGCGCGCAACAGCGCCGACTTGCCCATCCCGCGCGCGCCCCACAGCAGCATGTCGTGCGCCGCGTGTCCCGCCGCGAGCCGGGTGATGTTGGCGGTAACGCGCTCTTTCTGGTCGTCGATGCCTTTGAGCAAGCCGAGCGGCGGCGCGCTGATCGCCGCTACGGCGCGCGCGGTACCGTCCCAGACATAGGCGGGGGCCGCCAGCCAGTCGGTGCCGCTGTTCGCGGCCGGGACCATCGCCTCAAGCGCGGCGGCGATCCGCGCCAGTACCGGATCGGCGCCGCTCATCCCGCCAGCGCCGCTGCATCGAGCGCATAGAGCAGCTCTGCTCCGGCCATCGCGGCGGCTTTCAGCCCGCGTGCTTCGGGCACCAGCTGCTCGTTAAAATAGCGCGCCACCACCGGTTTACTGGCGGCGAGCGGTCCGCCTTCGGCAATAACCGCGCGCGCCTGCCGCTGCAACTGCCAGCCCGCCACCGCCACCGCGGCCATCGTGCAGAACGGCACGCTGCCCGCCAGCCGGTCGTCGAGGCTGGCCTGGCCCGCCATCCAGCTTGCGATTTCGGCGCAATCCTGCGCCAGCCCGGCCAGCTGCGGCAAATCGGCGCAGTCGCGGGCAATATCGGCGAACAGCGCTGCCACAACGCCGCCGCCCTCATAGCCCAGCTTGCGGGTCACCAGATCGGCCGCCTGGATCCCGTTGGTGCCTTCGTAGATCGGGGCGATGCGGGCATCGCGGTAGTGCTGCGCGGCGCCGGTCTCCTCGATGAAGCCCATCCCGCCGTGGACCTGAATACCGATGCTGGCCACCTCGCAGCCGATGTCGGTGCCCCAGGCCTTGAGCATCGGCACCAGACAGTCGGCCCGCGCCTCCGCCTCCGCCAGCCCGAGCGCGCCGCGATCGACCTGCCCGGCGGTGTAATAGAGCAGCGCGCGCGCGCCTTCGGTCAGCGCGCGCATCCGCAGCAGCATCCGGCGCACGTCAGGATGCTCGACAATGGCCACTGGCGTCTTGTCGGCCGCTCCGGCCCGCGCCGATTGCACGCGCTCACCGGCATAGTACTGCGCTGCCTGCAGCGCGCGCTCGGCGATCTGCACGCCCTGGCTGCCGACATTGATCCGCGCCGAATTCATCATCGTGAACATGGCCTTCAGGCCCTCGTTCTCGCGCCCGATCAGTTCGCCTATGCAGGCATCGCTGTCGCCAAAGCTCATCACGCACGTGGGCGAAGCCATGATCCCCAGCTTGTGCTCAAGGCCCACACAGCGCAGGTCGTTGCGCGCGCCGGGGGCGCCATCGGGGTTGACCAGAAACTTCGGCACCACGAACAGCGAGATCCCGCGGGTGCCCGCCGGAGCGCCGGGGGTGCGCGCCAGCACCAGATGGATCACGTTGCCGGAAAGCTCATGATCGCCCCAGGTGATATAGATCTTGGTGCCCTTGATGGCGTATTTTCCGGCGTGTTCGCCCGCTGCGATCGGCGCCGCGGCGGTGCGCAGCGCGCCCACGTCTGATCCTGCCTGCGGTTCGGTCAGGTTCATCGTCCCCGACCATTCGCCGCTGATCAGCTTGGCCAGGTACCGGTCCTTCTGCGCGCCGCTGCCGTGGTGGCTGATCGCCTCGATCGCGCCCACGGTCAGCATCGGCAGCAGCCCGAAGGCCATGTTCGCGCTGCCCAGATTCTCGATCACAGTGGCCGACAGCGTAAACGGCAGGCCCTGTCCGCCATAGGCCGGATCGCCCGAAATCGCGTTCCAGCCCTGTTCGACGTAATGGTGATAGGCGGCGGCAAAACCCCTGGGCAGCGAGACCGTGCCATTGGCCAGCACCGCGCCCTGCTGATCGCCGATGCGGTTGAGCGGTGCCCACTCGCCCGCCGCAAACTGGCCGATGCCTTCGACAATCGCCTCGACCATATCGGGGCTGGCAGCGGCAAAGCGCGCATGCGCGGCGATCTCTTCAATCCCGGCATTGACCCGGATGGCGAGGAGCTGATCGGCAGTGGGGGCAGTATAATCCATTGGCTGGTGCTCGCGCTTTTGCTTGGCATTGACCCGCGTGGCCTATAGCGCAGCGGCATGTCCGGCAAGCATCTCGGCCCTGTTGTCCGTCCCGCCGATGCGGCCGGCGTGGCCAAAGCCGCCGCGCTGCTGATCGCCGGCGTGCCGGTCGCGCTGCCAACCGAGACCGTCTATGGCCTCGCCGCCAGGGCCGATATGCCGCAGGCCGTAGCGGCGATCTATGCCGCCAAAGGCCGGCCCGGCTTCAACCCGCTGATCGTCCACGTTGCCGATCTGGCGCAAGCCGAAACGCTTGGCCAGTTTGATGACCGCGCGCGGGCGTTGGCGGCGGCGTTCTGGCCCGGGGCGCTGACCATCGTGTTGCCGCTAAAAGCCGACGCGCGAATCGCCCCGGCAGTGACCGCCGGTTTGCCGACCATCGCGCTGCGCTGCCCGGCGCACCCGGTGATGCGCCAGGTGCTGGCGGCCACCGGCTTGCCGCTCGCCGCGCCATCGGCCAACCGCAGCGGCGGGATCAGCCCAACCAGCGCAGCACACGTGGCCGCCTCGCTCGCCGGGCGGATCGCACTGGTGCTCGATGGCGGGGCCTGCGCGGCGGGGCTCGAAAGCTCGATCGTGGCGTTGCGTGCCGATGGCAGCTGGCACCTGCTGCGCCCCGGTCCGATTGCGCAAGCGCAGCTTTCCGCGCTGCTTGGCCCGCAGTCTGACGTCATGGATGATGCTGTGATCGAAGCTCCCGGCCAGCTTGCCAGCCACTATTCGCCGGGCAAGCCGCTGCGGCTAGACGCGGCCCAGGCCGCGCCGGATGAGTTCCTGATCGGGTTCGGCGCGCTGGCCGGCGATTACAACCTGTCCGCCGCCGCTGACCTGGCCGAGGCCGCGGCGCGGCTTTACGCCGCCCTCCATCGCGCCGCCGCCGCCGCGCAGCCGCGCATCGCGGTCGCGGCGCTGCCGCACGACGGACTGGGCGCGGCGCTCAACGATCGGCTGCGCCGCGCCGCAGTGTAACGCTCAGGGCTGGGGTGCGGGCGGCGCTGGCGGTGCGGCCGGGGACGCTGGCGGTGCGGCCGGGGGCGCTGGCGCGGCCGGAGCGGGTTCGGCCTCCACCGCGTTGCGCTTGGTCACGCCGCTTTCGCAGATCAGCTGACCTGAACCAAGCGCGCTGACCGTGCAGCGGGCGCGGCCTTTGACCGTGACCGAGCCGGAGCCAACAATCGTCGCAGCGACATCCCCGTCCGACGAAAATATTGCCCCGCCCGAGCCGAGCACGTTAACTTTTGCCTTGTCCGCAGTGACCGCGCCAAGTTCGGCCGAGCCGCTGCCCAGGATCGTCAGGTCAAGCTGGCCGACTCGGCCGGCCGCGCGAAAGCTGCCCGATCCGGGCAAGGTCACTTCAAGCCGGTCACCCGAGACGCTCTGGGTATCGATCCGGCCCGAACCCAGGATCGTTACTGTTGCGCCCGGGGCGAGCGCCGCGGCGCTGATCTTGCCCGATCCGCCCATCGTCACATCCTTGGGCGCGGGCATGGTGACGCGGACCACCGCCAGTTTGCTGTCGCCCGAGAACAGCTTGCCTTCGCGCAGGATCGACAGCGTTCCGTCCTTGAGCGTGAAGCGGAGCTTGTCCACCGCAGCGGGATCGCCATCGACGGCGATCGCCAGCTTGTCCCCCTGGGTAACCTGCACTTCGTCGGGGCCGAACATCACCAGCTTGCTGGGCGCGGCGCCGCTGAGGTCGAGCTCGGACAGCTTCTTGCCGTCGTCACCGATTGAAACCTTCGCATCGTTGCAACCGGCCACGCCGACCGCCAGCGCGACCGCGAGGATCGGGGCGAGCCCATTGAGGAATTGGCTGAACTTCATCGTAAGCCTCCGTCGCTGTGTATTAATGACATAATACAGCAACGCGGCCCGTGCAAGCGGCAAACGAAAAGGGCCGCCCCAGCGGACGGCCCTTTCAATGTTCTGGCATTACCGCTCAGACGGCCACAGCCGCTTCCGCGTAGTACTTTGGCGCATGCTCGTTGAGGATCGCGAGGATCTTCTGCAGCGCTGAAGGCTCGTCGGTCTTTTCCATCGCGGCCAGTTCGCGCGCGAGGCGCGATGAGGCGGCTTCGAAAATCTGCCGTTCGGAATAGCTCTGTTCGGGCTGATCATCGGCGCGGAACAGATCGCGGGTCACTTCGGCAATCGACACCAGGTCGCCCGAATTGATCTTCGCTTCGTATTCCTGCGCGCGGCGGCTCCACATGGTCCGCTTGACCTTGGGTTTGCCGGTGAGCGTATCGAGCGCTTCGCGCAGGGTCTTGTCCGAGGACAGCTTGCGCATGCCGATCGCCTCGACCTTGCTGACCGGAACCCGCAGCGTCATCCGTTCTTTTTCGAACCGCAGCACGTAGAGTTCAAGCTGCATCCCGGCGATTTCCTGCTCGAGCAGTTCGATCACCCGGCCAACGCCATGCTTTGGATAGACAACGTAGTCACCAACATCGAAGGCCTGCGCCTTGATTACCATGTTACGTCCTTTCACGCGCCGGTGCGACCCGGCTGATTGTTTTGACGGGGACTACGGTCAAACGCTGACGGTGCGGGGCGCGGGGGTTAAACCTCGGCCCGTGGCTGCCATTGACTGCTGTCTTGAGTCCCGTCCGGTCTGGATGCCTTGTTAACGCAGAACCGGAATCCTGCATGTCTTGCGCAGCATGTAACACGCCCGCAACAAAATTACCAGTGGCGAGAATCGCGCCGCTGGCTGGCCTGTCTTAACCGGTATTGCTGAGCAGGCTCAGTCGCCCTCGCCCGGCTCGGCCGAGAAGTACTTGTCGAACTTGCCGTCTTCGCCCTTGAACTCGTCGGCGTCGGCCGGCGAATCCTTCTTGGTGGTGATATTGGGCCATTCGGCCGAATATTTGGTATTGAGTTCAAGCCACTGCTCCAGCCCGCTCTCGGTATCGGGGAGGATCGCCTCGGCCGGGCATTCGGGCTCGCACACCCCGCAATCGATGCATTCGCTGGGGTTGATCACCAGCATATTGTCGCCCTCGTAGAAGCAATCGACGGGGCAGACCTCGACGCAGTCCATATATTTGCATTTGATGCAGGCGTCGGTGACGACATAGGTCATGGCAGTGAGTCCCCATAAGGCAGGTGTGTTGGTCGCGGTGCTATGGGATTTGCGCCGCGCTCGTCAAGCACGCGGTAACACGATTGCGCTTCGCTGGGCGGACCACGGCGTTCAGGCAGCGCCAGCAGGTCGATCACACAGACCCTGGTTCGTAGCGGCAGGGTCAACACATCGCCGATCCTGACCGTCGTTCCGGGCTTCTCGATCCGCTGCCCATTGAGCCGGAAATGCCCGCCTTCGACCCATTTCTGGGCCAGACTGCGGCTGGCGGCAAAGCGCAAGAACCAGACGAGCCTGTCGATCCGCATCAGCCCAGCAGCGCGGCAAAAGCATTGCCAGCCTGGGGCAAGCCGGGAGCAGCTGGCGCGGGCTGGCCCGGACGGGTCAGTGGCAGCCAGCGCCAGCGCGGCGGCACCGGCGGCCCGAACTGACCCGCGCGCAGCGGCCGCGGCATGATCGGCCTGAACCCTGCCTGGCGCAGCAGCTGCGCGTAACCCGGCGTCGCCAGCCCGGTTGAAATCGCCAGCGCCGGGTCAACCACAAAGGTCTTGCCCGCTGCCGCCACCCGCGCGCCATGCGCGGCGCGCACCAGCTTTTCCGCCATGTCGAGCCGCAGCGCCTGCGCCCCCAGCCGGCGGTAGCCCGGCGGGGTCGGGGCAGACGCCGGCAGCATTACCGCCGGCGGCATCCCCGGCACCGGAGCGGCCAGCCCGGTTCCGCGCGCGGCGCACAGCGTGCGCCATGCCGTCAGGGCCGGCCCCTTGAGCATGGCGGGCGCGAACAGATCGAGCGCGCCCACCCGTACGCCCAATTTGCGCAAGTAATCGCGCTGGTCCTTGCTCAGCCGGTCAAGCCCCGCGCCGTGCCGCTCCAGGATACCGCCAGCCTCGACCAGCCGGATCAACAGCGCGCGCAAGGCTGGTCCTGCCACCGGATCGCTCGCCGCTGCCTCGATCCGCCGCAGCGGTGCGAGCGGGGCGAGCGCCTGCTCCAGCCAGCGTTCCAGCGCACTGCTCAAACGTTGGCGCAGACCGGGCTCAAGCCCCGTGAGCGCGGGATCGAGCACCAGCTTGGACGTGAGCAGCGCCTTGCCGCGGCTGAGCTGCGCGATCGGCTCGTCCTCCCACGCCAGGGTTGCTCCGGCCAGCGCCAGCACGGGCTGCGCTTCATCCAGCGCCGCGATCAAATGCTCGGCCCGCGCGCTGCGCAAGGCCGGCAAATGCCGCTCGGCCGCCGCCAGCAGCAGCTTGCGATCGGCCAGCCGCGCCGCCGGATCGACCCGGAAGCGAAACCCCGCAAGGTGGCCAATCGCTTCGCCATCGACCAGCACTTCGTCGCCCGCTAGCGTCACCGGGAGCAGCGCCGCATCCGTCCCGACTTTCTTCATCAGCACCGCAGTGCGGCGATTGACGAAGCGTTCGGTCAGCCGCGCGTGCAGCGCATCGGATAGCCGCGCTTCGGCCGCGCGGGCGCGCGCCGCCATCTCTTCGCGCGCCAGGACCCAGTCGGGCCGCTGCGCGATATAGGCCCAGCTGCGGATCGCCGCGATCCGCATTTGCAGTGTGTCGATATCGCCAGCCGGATTATCGAGATCGGCGATCGCCTTGGCCACGAAATCCCCGCCGAGCATGCCGCTGTGCAAATCTTGCCACAACCGCGCGACGAACCGGGCATGGACTTCGGCGCCATGTTGACGAAAATCGGGGAGGCGGCACACCTCCCACAGCCGCGCCACCTGCGCGCGGCCGCACACGCCCGCCGCCAGGTCAGCGTCTTCGGCCAGCCGGCGCAGCACCGCCAGATCGATCGCCTCGGGGGCGGGGACCAGTTCGGGGCGTTCGGGCGGGCGGCACAGGTCGGCAATCAGCGCCGCGATCGTGCCGCAATCGGGTTCGGGCTCGCGCCAGAACAGCTTGGTCAGCGGCGGGAACCGGTGCTCCTCGATCGCATAAACCTCCTCGGGGGTGAAGGCGGCGTCGTGGCCACCGCTTCCCGCCAGCGTGCCGAAGGTGCCGTCGCGCTGGTGCCGTCCGGCGCGCCCGGCGATCTGCGCCATTTCCGCCGTGGTCAGGCGGCGCTGGCGCTGGCCGTCGAATTTGGACAGCCCGGCAAACGCGACATGATCGATATCGAGGTTGAGCCCCATCCCGATCGCGTCGGTTGCGACCAGATAATCGACCTCGCCCGATTGGTACAATGCGACCTGCCGGTTGCGCGTTTCGGGCGAAAGTGCGCCCATCACCACTGCCGCGCCGCCGCGGAACCGCCGCAGCATCTCGGCCACTGCATAGACCTGCTCGGCCGAGAAGGCGACGATGGCGGCGCGCGGCGGGATCCGCGACAGCTTGCGCGCGCCGCTGTGGCTGAGCGTGGAAAAGCGCGGGCGCGAGACGATTTCGGCGCGCGGCAACAGCGCCTTGACCAGCGGTTCGAGCGTGGCCGAGCCGAGCAGCATCGTTTCCTCGCGCCCGCGGGCATGCAGCAGCCGGTCGGTAAAAATGTGTCCGCGCTCGCGGTCGGCGGCGAGTTGCGCTTCGTCGAGCGCAACGAATGCCAGATCGGCCTCCACCGGCATGGCTTCGACCGTGCACAGCAAATAGCGCGCGTGCTGCGGCTCGATCCGCTCCTCGCCGGTGATCAGCGCCACCTGCCTTGCGCCCTTGATCAGGCAAACCTTGTCATAGACCTCGCGCGCGAGCAGCCGCAGCGGAAAGCCGATTGCGCCCGAGGAATGCGCGCACAGCCGTTCGATTGCGAGATGGGTCTTGCCGGTGTTGGTCGGGCCGAGCACTGCCTTGAGGCGCGAGGAATCGGCGGAACCGGAATGCTGGGGCATGACTGGCCGAACTGTGGCAGCGCGGTGCCGCCCTCGCAAGCGGGCTGCGCCAGTCTTCCCCCGGGCTGCGCCAGTCTTCCCCCGGGCTGCGTTGGACGCCGCGCAAATATTCCCCGGCTTTAGGCGAAGATTAACCACCCCGGGTGCAGGGAAATGGCTGCTTAGCGGGCACTATTTTGCGCGCAGGGGGTGGGACGTGTTCAAGCCACGCGAATTTACGGGATTCGGGCAGGCCCGCGCGGTCGCGGTGGCCGCCGCGCTGTTGCCTGCTCCGGCAGCGCCTGCCAGCACCCTCCGGTCTCGAATTGTCGCCGCATTTGCAACGCTCGAACTGGCCAAACTGGATTGGGCCCCCGATCTGGCCGAACAGATCGGCAGCCGCCGGTGGTTTCGCGGTCTTGCGACGATGCTTGGGCTGATGTTCGCCGCACTGGCACTGTGGCCTGATGCCAATGCTGTCGCCGCGCGGCCAGCGATGCCGCTCGATTCGGCCGCGCGCGAGGAATTCCGCAGCCAGATGATCCAGCCGCTCGCACTGGGCGGCGACAGCGGCCGCCACATGGGCCCAACCGCGGCGGTGGTGCGCGCGGCCGACATGCCCGAACGCAGCCGGTTAAAGTTCATCGCCACCCTCGGCCAGGGCGACACGCTGCCCGGAATGCTGGCGCGCGCCGGATTGAGCGCCCAGGACACTGCTGCAGTCAGCCGGCTGGTTGGCGGCGCAATGCCGGGCAGGCAGATTGCGCCGGGCACGCAGTTCGACATTGCCCTGGTTGACCAGAACGGCAGCGCGCGGCTGCTTGAGCAGCTGGCGTTTCGCGCGCGGTTCGATCTCGACCTGTCGATTTCGCGCAGCGGCGGCCAGCTCCGGCTGGTGCAACAGGCACTTGCAGTCGATACTACGCCGCTGCGGATCCGCGGCACGGTGGGCACCAGCGTCTACCTTTCGGCGCGTGCGGCCGGAGCTCCGATCGAGGCAATCCAGCAATATCTCGCGGTGCTCGACCAGCATCTCAGCCTCGATACCGCGATCGAGCCGGGTGATACCTTCGACATCATCGTGTCCTATCGCCGGTCGGCCAGCGGCGAGAACCAGGTCGGCGAATTGCTTTACGCCGGGCTCGAACGCGCTGACCGCGCGCAGGCGCAATTGCTGCGCTGGGGCAAGGACGGCCAGTTCTTCGAAGCCTCGGGGATGGGCCAGCAGCGCACCGGGCTGATCATGCCAGTGGTTGGCGGGCGCGTCACTTCGGGCTTTGGCGCGCGGCGGCACCCGGTCCTGGGCTATACCCGGATGCACGCCGGGATCGATTTCGGCGCGGCCTACGGCGCGCCGATCTATGCGGTCAGCGACGGCACGGTCGCCTTTTCAGGGTGGCACGGCGGGCATGGCAATTTCGTCAAGCTGGCGCACGGCGGCGGGTTTGCGACCGGCTATGGCCACATGAGCCGGATTGCGGTGTCGGGCGGAACCCAGGTCCGCGCCGGCCAGGTGATCGGCTATGTCGGCTCGACCGGACTGTCGACCGGGCCGCACCTGCATTACGAGCTGTATCGCGGCGGCCTGCCGGTCAACCCGATGACGGTCAGCTTCACCGTAACCAATCAGGTCGATCCGGCCGAACTGGCCGCGTACAAATCCCGGCTGGCACAATTGAAGACGGTCAAGGCCGGCGCGGCGATGGCCAGCCTGGCTCCGCGCCAAGCCGCGACCGGCCCCGGTCCGCGCCGCGAGATCGACCGGTTGGGGGGCTAAAATCGGGCCAAGCTTTCACGCCGGGTAATTTCTCGCTACGAACCCGGTATGACCGGCCAATTCCCCGCCACCCGCCTGCGCCGCACCCGTGCCTCGGCCTGGAGCCGCGCGCTGCACCGCGAAGTGGTGCTGACCCCGGCCGACCTGATCTGGCCGCTGTTCGTAACGGATGGCAGCGGCGTGGAGGAGCCGATCGGCTCGCTCCCGGGGGTGTCACGCTGGTCGGTGGATCTGGTGGTAGCGCGGGCGCATGAGGCCGTGGCGCTGGGCATTCCGTGCGTGGCGCTGTTCCCCAACACCCAGCCCGATCGGCGCAGCGATGATGGCCGCGAAGCGCTTAACCCCGACAACCTGATGTGCCGCGCGATTGCCGCGATCAAAGCCGCTTGCGGTGACCAGCTCGGCGTGCTGACCGACGTCGCGCTCGATCCCTATACCAGCCACGGTCAGGACGGGCTGGTCGATGCGGCTGGCTATGTCGGCAATGATGCCACGGTCGAGGTGCTGATCGGGCAGAGCCTCAACCAGGCCGCCGCCGGGGCGGATGTGATCGCCCCGTCGGATATGATGGACGGGCGGTTCGGCGCGATCCGCGCGGCGCTGGAAGCCGCCGGGCATCACAACGTCCAGATCATGAGCTACGCCGCCAAATATGCCAGTGCGTTCTATGGCCCGTTCCGCGACGCCGTGGGTTCGCGCGGGCTTTTGAAGGGCGACAAAAAAACCTATCAGATGGACCCGGGCAATGCCGAGGAAGCGCTGCGCGAGGTTGAACTCGATCTGCTCGAAGGGGCGGACAGCGTGATGGTAAAACCGGGGCTGCCCTACCTCGATATCGTCGCCCGCGTGAAAGAAACCTTTGGGGTGCCGGTGTTCGCCTACCAGGTCAGCGGCGAATACGCGATGATCGAGGCAGCGGTCGCGGCTGGGGCCGGAGAGCGCGACGCGCTGGTGCTCGAAACCTTGCTGGCGTTCAAGCGCGCCGGGGCATCGGGCGTGCTGACCTATCACGCGGCGCATGCGGCGCGGCTGCTGGGCGCGTGATTGCGAGCGATCGTCTGGTTTTGCGTGTGCCCGAACCGGCCGACCTCGCCTGGCAGATCGCGGAACTCAATTCGTCTGCAGTGATGCAGCATCTTGGCGGGCCTCGGGCCGGAACGGCCATCACGGAAAGCTTTGAAATCAACCGTACCGCCTTGATTCGGGGTGATCTCGGGTTCTGGACTCTGACACTGCGCGAAACTGGCGTACCGGTGGGCAAGTGCGGTCTGTGTTTGATCGATTCCCCAGCCGCGCCTGCTGAAATTCGCGGCGCAGTGCAGATCGGCTGGACTCTGGCCGAGCCATTCTGGGGCAAGGGCCTCGCCAGCGAAGCGGCGCGCGCGGTGATCGCGCACGGGTTTGCCGCGCTCGATCTGCCGGTTGTCTGGTCGCAAACCAGCGGTTCCAATGTTGCTTCGACCCGCATGATGGTGCGGCTGGGGTTCGAGCGATGTGCGGCGCTTGACTATGTCGATCCCGACTATCCCGCCGCCGACAACCCCACAACAGTCTACCGGATGGCGCGGAATGCAGAGGCGTATAAGGCGTGAACGGGACGTTCATTGAGACCGAGCGGCTGGTGCTGCGTTCTTGGCGGGCCGAAGACCGCGCACCGTTCGCCGCGATCTGTGCTGATCCGCAGGTCATGGCAACATTGGGCCCCGTCATGGACCGCGAAGGCAGCGATTCTTTATTGGACCGGGTGGAGGCGATCGAGGCTGCCCGCGGCCACACTTTCTGGGCGCTCGAGCGGCGCAGCGATGCAGTGCTGATCGGGTGGTGCGGGGTGATCCGCGGCGACACCGGGCCGGTTAGCGGTAAAGCCGAAATCGGCTGGCGACTGGCGCACGCGGCGTGGGGTCATGGCTATGCCAGCGAAGCCGCCCGGGCCAGCGTGGACTGGTTGTTCGCCAACCTTGCAGACGACGCAGCCTGGGCAATCACCAACACTGCCAACAGCCGCAGCCGCGCGGTGATGGAGCGGCTGGGGATGCAATACCGTCCCGACCTCGATTTCAGTCATCCGCGGATTGCGGCAGACAGCCCGCTGCGCCCGCACGTCACCTACGCGCTGACGCGTAGCGACTGGGCCGCAGTATGACTGCTGACACCGCCCGCCCGGCGCGCGCGTTGTTCACCGCGACGATCCTGACTGGCAGTTTCTTGCTGTTCCTAATCCAGCCGATGGTCGCGCGGATGGCGCTGCCCCGGCTGGGCGGCGCGCCCAATGTCTGGAACAGCGCGATGCTGGTCTATCAGGCGCTGCTGCTGGGCGGGTATTACTATGCGCACCGCCTGTCGCGATGGCCGCTGCGG